>JAUIDF010000296.1 GCA_030429125.1 Gammaproteobacteria bacterium
GCGCCTGGCCGACGACACGATCGAACCGCTGCGCTTCGTGGTGCTGGACTTCATGCACGTGAGCGGCATCGACTCGGCCGCGATCGCCTCGTTCATCAAGATCGACACGCTGGCGCGACGCGAACGGTTTCGCATCGTGATGACCCACCTGCCCCCGGCCGTGCAAACGCAGATGGTGCGCGGCGGCCTCGATCCCGGCGACGGCGACGTCATCCGCATCGAGAGCGATCTCGATCACGCGCTGGAGGTTTGCGAGGAGGCCCTGCTCGGCGACGCCGCCGGGTCTGCGGACGACGGCGACAGCGGCAACGCGTTGCGCGCCGCCTTCGGCGACATCGCCCGGCTCGAAGACCTGGTCGCGGCAATGGACCGGCTCGACCTGTCGCCCGGCGACGTGCTGATCCGTGCCGGGGAGATGGCCGACGACGTGTTCTTCGTCGCCAGCGGCTGGGTGCGGGTCCATCTCACGCTGCCCGACGGTCGCGTGCTGCGCCTTCGCACCATGACCAGCGGTTCGATCGTCGGCGAGATCGCGCTGTACCTCAAGCAGCACCGCACGGCGGACGTGGTGTGCGAGAGGACGGCCACCGTCTACCGCATGTCCCGCGAGCGCCTGGAGCACATCGAGCGCAGCGACAGCGAGCTGGCGGCCGTATTTCACCGCGTGGTCGCGGTCGGCCTTTCGGACAAGCTGGCCATTGCCAACCGGGCCATCCAGGCCTCCCAGGCCTGAGGTCTTCCCACCGGCGCCGTATCGGTTAACATAATCGCCCCGGCATCCGGCGGTCGATCCCCTCGTCGCCCGCGCATGCCTTTACGAATACACGAATTGCACCGTCGGAGGCGTCATGTCCGTTCAATACCTGGATTGCACCAACGAGGTCAGCGAGTTTCGCACGACGCCGCCCGAACGCCGTGCCTGGCTGGCCCACGAGATCCGGCGCGAGGACTGGGTGGTTCCCGCCAGCGGCGCCATGGTCGACGAGATCGGCATGCTGGCGCGCTTCATCGAGGCGAACCCGGTTCAGGACCTGCAGCGACGGTTGTCCGAGATCAATGCGCCGCGCTGCGTGGAAGCCATGCGCCAGATCAAGACCCGGCTCGACGACGGCGTCGGCTTCGCCGTGGTCGACCGCCTGCCCATGGACGACTTCGACATCGACACGCTGGTCGAGATCTACTGGCTGCTGGGCCAGGCCATCGGCCGGCCGGTGGCGCAGAAGTGGAACGGACAAATGATCTACCACGTGCGCGACACGGGTCAGCAGTACAGCTACGGCGTGCGCGGATCGCACACGTCGGTCGAGCTCGTCTTTCACACCGACAACGCCTTTGCCCGCATGGTGCCGGACTACGTCGGCCTGCTGTGCCGCTGGCCCGCCGCCAGCGGCGGTGTGAGCCGCTTCTGCAGCCTGTACACGGTGCACGACCGCATGGCGGCGAAGTACCCGGACGCCCTGCGACGCCTGTATCAGCCGATGTACTTCGACCGCCAGAAAGAACACGCCGAGGGGGCGCAGCCGGTGTGCCTCGCACCCTACTTCAGCTGGCGCAACGACCGCCTGTTCGCGCGGGCGAACTCTTCACTGGTGCGCAAGGGCTACGACGTGGCCGGCGAGCGCATGGACGACGCGCTGGCCGGCGCGCTCGACGCCATCGACGAGGTGTGCGCCGACGAGGAGATCTGGTTCGAGGGGCCGCTCGAGCGCGGCCACGTGCAGTACCTCAACAACCACGAGGTCGGCCACTACCGCAGCGAGTTCGTCGATCACGAGGATCCCGAGCGCAAGCGGCACCTCTTCCGGCTATGGCACCGCGAGGCCGGCTCGGTGTGCTACGACGGCGGTTACCCGGCGGGGTTGTCCGACACAAGCGACTGAATCATCGCCGGCAGCTTCAGGCGCAGGATCTTGCCGGAGGGTCCCTTGGGCAGTTCGTCGAAGAAGTAGATCGTCTTCGGCGCCTTGTAGCGCCCGACGGCTTCCTCGCACAGCTGCTTGAGTTCGTCCTCCGTGCAGCGGTATCCCTCGCGGACCGCGACGCAGGCGACTACTTCCTGACCGTAGGCTTCGTCGTCGACGCCCACGGCCGCTGCTTCGAGCACGGCCTCGTGACGGTAGAGCACGTCGTCGATTTCCCGTGGCGCGATGTTCTCGCCGCCGCGAATGATGAGCTCCTTCAATCGACCGGAGATGAACAGGTAGCCGTCCTCGTCGCGGTAGCCGAGGTCGCCGGTGCGAAACCAGCCGTCGTGGAAGGCGCCGCGCGTGGCCTCGTCGTTCTTGTAGTAATAGTCGAGCACGTTGTCGCCGCGTATGAACAGTTCGCCGACCTCGCGCGCGGGCACTTCCCAGCCGTCGGTGTCGACGACGCGAATCTCGTTGCCCCAGGCGAGTCCCACCGATCCCGCCTTGCGCGGCGCGGGCGGCAGCGGATTGGTTGCCACCGTGGCCGCCGTTTCGGTCAGTCCGATGGTCTCGATCATGGGCACGTGAAACACGCGCTCCCACTCCTCGAGTACGGCCGCGGCCAGCGGCGCGGAGGCCGAACGGGCGAATCGAAACGCGGCAAGGCGTTCGTCGTTGCCGAAGCGGTAGTCCTCGCGCGCGGCGCGGTCGAGCAGGTACTTGACGATGGTGGGCACGATGCTCGCCCACGTGCAGCGATGTTCGGCGACCAGCGACCAGAACACCGAGGCGCTGAACCGGATCGGCATCACCACCGAGGAACCGCTGACCAGCGGCGCCATCACGGTGACGATGGCGCCGTTGATGTGATACAGCGGCAACACGCACAACGCCCGATCGCCGGCGCTGAGCTGGTGACCCGACACCACGTTTTCGCCGCCGGCACAGACGGCGCGGTGGGACAGGATCGCGCCCTTGGGCAGTCCCGTGGAGCCGGACGTGTAAAGCAGCAGCGCGGGATCCCCGGGCGCCGGCGGCGGTCCGGCCCGGCGATGGGCCTGAACCGGCGGCCACGCGGGACCCGTGGCGTCGTCCACGTCGACCACCGTGACCTCGCGATCGATGCCGGCCAGCAACTCGTCCAGCCGCTCGCGATACTCCGATTCGACGAACACCACCTCGGCGTCGGAGTGGCCGAGCACGTGGAGCAGCTGGGTCTTTCCGGCCACCGCGTTGAGCGGCACGATGACGCGCCCCGAGGCCATGACGCCGAGAAAAATCTGGGTCGTCCAGTAGCCGTTGTTCAGGAGGAAGGCGACCTTCGCCCCGGGCGCCACGTTCATGGCGTCGAGCCGCGAACCGACGGCGTTGATGGAATGGCGCAGGGCGCCGAAAGTCAGCGTGCGCGACGTCTCCGGCACGATGAGGAAGGGTTCGTCGGCACGCTCTCCGGCATGCCCGTCGATCAGGCTCGTCACCGTATTCATGCCGGCATGACTCCACCGACCACTGGCCAGGCTTGCACTGTGTTGCTCCCGTCGCTAGGTGAAACGCGGCAGGATCGAGGGTCCTGTTCCGCAAACAATGTGACCGATCGCGCGGCCGTGGCAGCCGCCGACGCGGGCTCGCAATCTAACCCACTTTGGCACCGAATGCGAACTCCCCTACAATGATCATGTCCCGATCACACGGCCCGTTCGCAGCGATCTTCCGACCTGTCTTGCGCCATTGACAGCATTGCCTCTCGTCGTCACGAAACCGCCCTGGCGCGTCGATGCGTCGTGGCGGCCACGCAATGCAGCCCGCAATCTCGCTCGCCCGGGATCACGTGAACAGGCCCTGGCCCGGGCGCACCGTGCGCCCACCACCCGAACAAGGAGAGCGGATTGCCGCCCGACATCGATATCCTGGTTGCCGCCTGGTGCGCATTCGCGCTCCTGTGCGGCGGACTCATCAAGGGCGCGCTCGGCGTCGGTACGCCGCTGCTGACGGTACCGCTCATGGCGCTGGTATTGCCGGCCCAGGTCGCCGTCGCCCTGATGGCGGTTCCGGTCGTCGTTGCCAACGTCTGGCAGGCCTCCAGCGCACGCGAACCGCGCCGCGTCGTTACGCGATTCTGGCCGGCCTTCGCCTTCCTGCTGGCGGGCACCGTGATCGGCGTGAAGATACTCGCGGTCATCGACGAGAGGCTGCTACTGCTTCTCGTGGGTATCGCCGTCATCGCCTTCACCATCGTGCAGGGATCGTCCTACAAGCTCGAGATCGCCCCCGCCTTCGAGAAGCCGGCCGGCGCCGGGTTCGGATTCGCCAGCGGGTTGATCGGCGGCATCTCGAGCATGTTCGGACCGATGCTGATCATCTACCTGGTCTCGCTCAGGAACTTCACCAAGAGCGAATTCGTC
>JAUIDF010000297.1 GCA_030429125.1 Gammaproteobacteria bacterium
CGCCAACGCACTGTGGAAGAAAATGCTGCGCGAATACACCGAGCCCGGTATCGACCCCGGCATCGACGAAGCGTTGCGTGCCTACATCGACGAAAAGAACGCGTCAATGCCGGACGCCAACACCTAGCCGGATCGACGGCCTGTCAGCGACCGCTACTTGAGGCGGCTCATGAGATCGCGCGCGCGCGGCTCGCCGGCGTCGGCAGCCGTCTGCACCCAGTAAAGCCCGGCACCGCGATCGGCGGCAATGCCCCGCCCGTCGAGGTACATCTTGCCGAGGTTGAACTGGGCCTTGCGGTGTCCCTTCTGGGCGGCAAGCTGGTACCAGTACGCCGCCTCGGCATAGTCCTGCACCACGCCCCAGCCCGATTCGAGCATGAAGGCGATGCCGTACTGCGCGCGCGCCATGCCGGCCTCGGCGAGTGGCGACCACACGCGCACGGCTTCAGCGTAGTCCTGCCGGATGAATGCCTTCTGCCCCTCGAAGAAGGCCTGACGCTGGGCCAGCGTGCCGCGCCCTTCGGTGAGCCCGGATCGCACGTCGCCGCCGTCGTCCACCTCGCCCCCGGGCAGCATATCCTCCAGCGTTCGCAGCGAATCCGTCGCGCCCTCGATGCCGGCTTCCTCGGCGCGTCGCAGCCATGCCAGCGCCTCCTCGGACCTCGACGCGCCATCGGCCTCGGCGAGCAGGCGTCCGAGACGCCAGGCCGCCATCGGGTGTCCCTGTCGCGCCGACCGTTCCAGCCAGAAGGCGGCCGCCGCCCGCGCCGGGTCGGGTCCGTCCGGCAGCAATGCGAGACCGAGTTCGTATTGCGCCGGCGGATATCCGGCGGAAGCCGCACGTCGCAAATGTGGCAGGGCGCGTTGCGGCTCGCGAGGCACGCCGAGTCCCTGGATGAAGAGCATGGCAAGGTTGTACTGCGCCACCGGATCGCCCTGCTCGGCCAGTACCGACCAGTCCTGGCGCGCGCGGGCGTAGTCGCCCGCGAGGTAGGCCTCGACGATGGCCGACTCGGCCCCGGCCACAGCCGATACGATGCATGCGGCGGCGACGACGAACGCGCGCAGCCGCGGCACCGCGAGCGGGGTGTTCATGGGTGGCAACGCGCCGAAGCGAAGTTTTCTACAGTGCGTCGTCGCCCGTCTCGCCGGTACGTATGCGGTATGCCTCCGCGCAGTCGTAGACGAAAATCTTGCCGTCGCCGATCTTCTCGGTGCGCGCTCCCTCGATCATCGCCTCGATGACCTGCTCGACGATGCCGTCCTCGACCACCACCTCGAGTTTGACCTTGGGCACGAAGTCGACGACGTACTCGGCCCCGCGATAGAGCTCGGTATGTCCCTTCTGTCGGCCGAAGCCCTTGACCTCCGACACCGTCATGCCCCTGACGCCGACGTTGGCGAGGGCGTCGCGCACATCATCCAGCTTGAATGGCTTGACGATCGCTGTGACCAGTTTCATACCCGACTCCGGTAGGTTCGTGGCGCGCGACCTGATCGTCGCGACACCGGATGATGTTCGCAAGTGTCGAACAAACTCGTCATTTTCGGACACCCTGTCAAGGTCGTTCCGCCATGTCAGGCCGCGCGGCGTTCGCCGAGGCCGATTTTTTCCCGCGCGGCGTCCGCTCCGATGACGTTGGCGCCCATGTTGGACAGGATCGTGGCCGCACGCTCGACCAACTGCGCGTTGGTGGCGAGCACGCCCTTGTCGAGATACAGGTTGTCCTCCAGGCCCACGCGGACGTGGCCACCGAGCAGTGCCGACTGGGCCACCCAGGGCATCTGCTGCCGGCTGATGGCGAAGCTGGTCCAGAACGCGTTGTCCGGCAGCATCGGCAGCAGGCTCATCAACAACGCCGGCTCGGCCGGCATGCCCCAGGGGATGCCGAAGCAGAATTGCCACATCGCGGTGTCGTCGATGATCCCCTCCTTGAGCAACTGCAACGTGAACCAGAAGTTGCCGGTGTCGAATATCTCGAGTTCGGGCTTGACCCCGAGCGCCATGATGCGTCGCGCCCCGGTGCGAAGCTGCGCCGGTGTGCCGACGTAGATCGTGTTGCCGTCACCGAAATTAAGGCTGCCGCAATCGATGGTACAGATTTCAGGCAACAGCGCCTCGACGTGGGCCAGCCGCTCGATGGGACCGACGAGATCCGTGCCCGGCCCGAGCCGGGTCGGATCGTCGTCCGGTCCGACCTCGACGTCGCCGCCCATGCCGGCGGTGAGATTGACGACCACGTCGACATCCGCGCTGCGAATGCGGTCCATGACCTCGGCGTAGAGCGCGACATCGCGCGATCCCCGGCCGGTGTCGGGGTCACGGACATGGCAGTGAACGATGGCGGCACCGGCGCGCGCCGCGTCGATGGCGGAATCGGCGATCTGCTTCGGCGTGACGGGCACGCCCGGGTGTTTGCCGACCGTGTCGCCGGCACCGGTCACGGCGCAGGTGATGACGACTTCAGGGTTCATGAGAGGTCTCCCGCTGGCTGGGTGCGCATGGGTGTCGTTCGCGCCCGTCGAGGCGCCGGAACAGGGACCGCACTATAGACAATCCGCCGCCGTCGCGAAACGGTCCGCTCAGACGACGTCGAGCGACCGCAGGTAGTCGGCGGTTTCGTGGGCATTGACCAGCGTGTTGCGGATGAGATCGTCGAAGTGGCGGATGAGAATGGTGACGTATTCGCGGGTATTGAAGGCGAAGAACATCTGGCCGATGTAGAGCACGGCCCGCCGATTGCCGAACAGGGTGTACGGCGCCGAATAGCGGCGTAACCCGTCGAAGAGATACAGGCGCAGACTCGGGTAAAGCTCCTCGACGACCTCCACGATCTGTCGCTTCTGGGCATCGCGGACCTCGCGCGACAAGCCGTTCCAGAGCGAGTGCCCGGTACAGAAATCGTGAATGGCCTGCATCGACAGGCAGATTTCCATGTCGTTGTCGGTGGTGCGACCGAATCTCAGTTGCTGGCGGGTCTCCGCCAGGGCACGATCCACCGGCCGCTCGACCATGGCGCCGAACTCGTGCTTCAGGACCGCCTCGGTCTTGAAGATATCGGGCAGGTTGGCGGGTACATAGCGAATCTTCAGCCCCGCCGCCTCCTCGTACCAACGCGACAGGTTGGCGTCGGCCGGGCTCGGTTCGTGCGGCGCCACCTCGAGGGATTGACGCAGGATCTCGGCGCCGTACCGGCTGTCCGAACTCAGGCCGAGCAACCAGTCGGTGGACACCTGCAACACCCCCGCCAGCGCCGCAACGGTATCGGCCCGGGGCATGCGCACGTTGTCGTCGGACAGGAGCTGCGACAGGGTCGAACGATCCACCCCCGCCGCGCGCGCCAGTGAAGACTGGTTCATGCGTCGTGCAGTCAACGACTCCGTCAGGCGGGTACGGAAGATGGTCACGATTTGCCGCTTGTTCATGACCGTAATCGTACCACGCGTTTATGACTGTAAAAAGCCATTGTTGTTTTTACAAAACATTATTGTGTTAATGCTTAACAGAAAAACGTCGCCAGTTGACGGCTTCATTTTTATATTGCCGATCCGAAATCACGAACCGGTGCAGGCATGGCGCAGGCAAGGCCCACAGACGTCCCCGTGGTGGCTCCCGACGTACGTCGGCGAAGTGCCGCCGGGGAAACCCTCACGGCGGCGTTGATCGCCGCCAGTTACGCGGCCTGGGCCTTCCTCACCCTGTCCTGGCGGGACCTGCCACTGCCGGTTTTGATCATCGCCGCGAGTTATTGCCTGACCCTGTACGGCTCGTTGCAACACGAGGTGATCCATGGCCACCCGACGCGCAATCGGCGGCTGAACCTGTCCCTGGTGTGGGCACCGCTGTCGCTGTGGCTGCCGCTGTCGGTCTACGATTCGGCTCATCGCGCACACCATGACAGCGAGCTGACCGTACCCGGCATGGACCCCGAATCGTGGTACGTGAGCCCGCACCGCTGGGCCCGCCTGGGCCGGGTGTCGCGCACCCTGCTCGTGTTCAACAACACGCTGGCCGGACGCCTGGTCATTGGACCGTGGATGTGCGCCTGGCAGTTGTGGCGCCACCTGCTCGGCGAATGCCTGCGCGACGCGGCCACGCGTCGTGTCGTGGCGACGCATGCCCTCGGCGTGGCGGCGGTGCTGTGGTGGATCGTGGCGGTGGCCGGTATGCCCATCTCGCTCTACGTGGCGGCGTTCGTATGGCCCGGCGCCAGCCTGACCATGGTTCGATCCTTCGTCGAGCACCGTTACGACGAGAATCCCGATCGCCGCACCGCCATCGTGCGCGGCGGACCGCTGATGCG
>JAUIDF010000015.1 GCA_030429125.1 Gammaproteobacteria bacterium
CCGGCATTCGCAAGTGGCCCGAGGCTTACTTGCCGCGGATCTTCGATGCCAGCCGGGTGGATCGTATCATCCAGGTGTCGCAACGACAGGCCGAGGAGAGCAGCCGACGACTGGCCCGCGAGGAAGGTATTTTTTGCGGGATATCATCGGGTGGCGCCGCACTGGCGGCTCTCGACGTGGCGGCTGAATCGACGGATCACGTCGTCGTGAGCATTGTCTGCGACCGCGGCGACCGGTACCTGAGTACCGGCGTATTCGACTGAGCCCGCCGGCGCGTGCCCATCCCGACAACCATCATTCGAATGACAGGACGAAACGCATGAGTGAGAACACCAAGGAATTCCTGCAGTCACTGCATCCGATTCTCCCCGACACCATGCGGGTTCGCCAAAGCGACCGTTTCACGTTGCAGAAAATTCCCTGCTGTACGTTGTTGAAGAACAACGACGACGAGCGGCACGTACTGAAACTCAACGAATCGGGCTTCCTGATCTGGCAGCTCTGCCACGAGGAACGGGCAATCGGCGAGATCGTGGATCTCCTTGCCGACGCCTTCGAGCAGGACCGTGAGGAAATGGCCCGCGACGTGAGCCGCGTGGTGGACTACCTCGTCGAGGAAAACGCGCTGCTCGAATGCGAAACCGCCTGATGCCCGGTCGCCGTCGGAGATAGCAGGGCCGCGCCGTGAACGTGCTGGTTTTCGATATCGAGACCGTCCCCGACGTGGAGCTCGGTCGCCGCGTGCATGACCTCGACGGCCTTTCGGACGAGGACGTGGCCCGCGCGATGTTCGCGAAACGTCGGGAGCAGACCGGCGGTTCGGACTTTCTCGCCCACACGATGCATCGCATCGTGGCCATCTCCATCGTTCTCAGCACCAGCCAGCAATTCAAGGTGTGGTCCCTGGGCGATACGGATTCCGGCGAAGACGAGCTCATTCGCCGTTTCTTCGACGGTCTCGATCGCTACCAGCCGACCCTGGTGAGCTGGAACGGCGGCGGTTTCGACCTGCCCGTGCTGCACTACCGTGCCATGCGTCACGGCGTCAACGCCAGTCGCTACTGGGACACCGGCGACCTGGATCGGGAATCGCGCTGGAACAACTATACCAATCGCTTTCATCAACGACACACCGACCTGATGGACGTGTTGTCCGGTTTCCAGGCGCGGGCGAGCGCGCCACTCGACCAGGTGGCCGTCATGTTGGGGCTACCCGGAAAACTCGGTATGAGCGGCGCCGCCGTGTGGCCGGCCTACCTGGAGGGCCGGATCGACGATATTCGCGACTACTGTGAAACGGACGTGCTCAATACCTACCTCGTGTATCTCCGGTTCGAGGTCATGCGCGGTCACCTCGACATGGAAGACTACCGGTCCCGATGCCAGTCGGTGCGCGAGTACCTGCTCGGGGAGAACAAGCCTCACTTCAGCCGATTCGTGCAAGCCTGGGACGAATCGTGACGCAACTCGAGGGCAGGGCAGGCGACCTCAGCCACGACGGTCGCGGTGTGGTGCGTGTCGACGGCAAGGTGTATTTCGTCGAAGGCGCGTTGCCGGGGGAGCGGGTGAGATTCACCCGCGGCAAGCGCTGGCGGCGACACGAAACCGGCCGCCTGGATGAAGTGGTCGAACCGAGCGCGGACCGCGCGGCGCCGCCCTGCGAGTACTTCGGTACTTGCGGCGGCTGCGCGGTACAGCACCTGTCGACCGGTGCGCAGGTCCGCTACAAGCAGCGAACCCTGCTGGATAACCTCGAGCGCATTGGCAGGGTCTCGCCGCACGTTGTGCTGGAACCCATCGTTGGACCGGTGCAAGGTTATCGCCGCAAGGCGCGGCTGGGTGTGCGGCATGTACCCAAGAAGGGCGGCGTGCTGGTCGGTTTTCGAGAGCGGCACAAGTCCTACGTGACCTCGCTCGATCATTGCCTTGCGCTGCATCGGGACGTTTCCGAGATGCTGCCCGCGCTGCACGAAGTGGTATCGTCGTTGTCGTGCTTCGATCGCCTGCCGCAAATCGAGATTGCCTGCGCGGACCAGGCGACGGCGCTGGTGTTCAGGCACCTGGAAGCACTGAGCGGCGGAGATTACGAGGTGCTGGCGCGATACGCGCGCGAGCGGGACGTCGACGTGTACCTGCAGTCGGGCGGGCCCGACACCGTCATGCCGCTACCTGGATCGAGCCCTCGTACGCTGGACTATGCCCTGACCGCGCACGATGTGCGTATCGCCTTTGCGCCGACCGATTTCGTGCAAGTGAACGCGGCCGTCAACGCGCAGCTGGTATCGCGCGCCGTTGAGCTGCTGTCGCCGGTGCCCGACGACGAGGTACTGGAACTGTTCTGCGGTATCGGCAATTTCTCGTTGCCCATCGCGCGGCGCGTCGGTCGGGTGATCGGCGTCGAGGCCAGCGAAATCATGGTTGGCAGGGCGCGCGACAACGCGGCGCGCAACGCCATCGGCAACTGCGAGTTCGTTGCCGCCGACCTCTATACGGAGGCCGTGAGGGGCCTGTCCAGCCGCGACGGCTGTAACAAGCTGTTCCTCGATCCGCCGCGCAGCGGGGCCGTGGAAGTCGTTCGAGACCTCGTGCCGACGCTGGCGCCGGAGAGAATCGTCTACGTTTCCTGCAATCCGTCGACCCTGGCGCGGGACAGTGAGATTCTCGTTCGCCGCGAGGGGTATCGACTGTCGGCCGCAGGCGTCGTCGACATGTTTCCACACACCGCACACGTCGAATCCATCGCCCTGTTCGAACGCTGAAGCGTAGCGGAACAGGACGCCGGCACGCGCCGCGCGGGGCGGCCGGCGTCCGGCGGAGTTTACTGCTCGGCGATTTCCCGCGAATCGTTGCCCGGCGCACCGCCCTCCGGCGCTGCGGTACGTTTACCGTCATCGCTGGATGCGGTCGACGATCCGGCGGCCGAATCGTCGGCTGCGCCACCCCCGCCCGCAGCGCCGCTGCGACGTTGGCGGTTGCCGCCCCGGTTCCACGCGGTACGCGTGGTCGATCCGCGTCCAGCGTCGCCACCGTCGCCTCCGTCGCGCGGCTCAGCCGCCGCTTGCCCGCCATGGCTGCCCTCGGAACGGCTGCCCTCGGCACGATTGCCTTCGGAACGATTGCCCTCGGAACGATTGCTCTCGGAACGATTGCTCTCGGCACGATTGCTCTCGGCACGATTGCCCTCGGAACGATTGCCCTCGGAACGGTTGCCTTCGGAACGGTTGCCTTCGGAACGATTGCCCTCGGAACGATTGCCCTCGGAACGATTGCCCTCGGAACGATTGCCCTCGGAACGATTGCCCTCGGAACGGTCGCCACCGGATCGATTGCCGCCACGGTTGCCGCCACGATCGCCATCCGGGCGGTTCGAGCCGCCACGACCACCCCGTCCGCGACCCGAGCGCGGTTTACGGTTGCCGCCCTGTCCCGACGAGGCATTGCCGCCGTCGCCGCGACCACCGCCGTCACCGCGTTGACCCTGGGACTTGCCGCGATCGCGTCGGTTGTCGTCGCCGCCGCTTGCGGACGACGATTGCCGGCGTTGCTGACCGCCACGCTGGGACTTCTTTTGACCCTGTCCCGCTTGGCCTTGCCGGCTGCCGGATCCGCCACGACGCTGGCCGCCGCGCTGATTCCCGTTGCCGCGGGCGGAATCACCCTCCGCGGCCGGTTTCTTGTCCTGTGCCTCGGCACCTTGCGTTTCGCCGGACAGGGCCTGCCAGATGCGGCGCAGGAAACCTTCCTTCCTGGGCGCCGGATCCGCCACCGGCGCCGGTGTGGCGGCTTCCGGGCGGCTGCCCTGGATATCGTCGAGGTTGATGCTGGGCGCCTCGACGCTCGCATAAACCGTGTTGACGTCGGAGGTGCCCTCGTCGTCCGGTTCGAAATCGATGGTATGGCTCGGCACGCTGCCGAGCTTGTCGAGGTCCTCGGATTTCAGCCGCTTGATGTGAAAATGCGGGTAGTCCAACTCGTCCGTTGGCAGGATGAGGATGCTGGTGCCGAGTCGCGACTCGATCTGGCTCAGTTCGTAGCGCTTCTCGTTGAGCAGGAAGGTCGCCGTCTTGATGGGCAGGTGGGCGTGGATCGATTCGGTGTTCTCCTTCAAGGCCTCTTCCTCGAGGATGCGAAGCAGGCTCAGCGCCGACGACGTCACGCTGCGGATGCTGCCGGTTCCCTCGCAACGCGGGCAGGAGATGTAGTTGGAGTCGCTGATGGAGGAACGAAGTCGCTGCCGGGACATCTCCAGCAGTCCGAACCGGGATATCCGCCCGACCTGGACGCGGGCGCGGTCGGCCTTGAGTGCGTCGTTGAGGCGGCTCTCGACGAGCCGCTGGTTCTTGGAGGCGGACATGTCGATGAGGTCGATGACGATCAGGCCGCCCAGGTCGCGAATGCGCAACTGTCGGGCCACTTCGTCCACGGCCTCGAGGTTGGTCTGCAGCGCCGTCTCCTCGATGTCCGCGCCCTTGGTCGCGCGCGCCGAGTTGACGTCGATGGTGACCACCGCCTCGGTGTGATCGATGACCAGCGCGCCGCCCGAGGGTAAACGCACTTCGCGCGCATAGGCGGTTTCGATCTGGTGCTCGATCTGGAAACGGGAGAACAGGGGAATGTTGTCTTCGTAGAGCTTGAGCCGGACGTTGGAGTTCGGCATGACCTGGTCCATGAAACGCGCGGCGCGTTCGTGGATGGCAGGCTCGTCGATGAGAATTTCCGAGATATCGCCCCGCAGGTAGTCGCGCAGCGCCCGCACGATCAGGTTGCTCTCCTGGAAGATCAGGAACGGCGCCGCGCGCTCCGCCGCGGCGGACTCGATGGCGTTCCACAGCTGGAGGAGAAAATCGAGATCCCACTGCAGCTCCTGTTCGCTGCGGCCGATGCCCGCGGTGCGCGCGATCAACGCGTGTTCGGTGGGTACTTCGAGGCCGGAGAGGGCATCGCGAAGGTCCGATCGCTCGGAGCCCGAAATACGCCGGGAGATGCCGCCGCCCTTGGGGTTGTTCGGCATCAGGACGAGGTAGCGCCCGGCGAGACTGATAAAGGTGGTCAGCGCCGCACCCTTGGTGCCGCGTTCGTCCTTGTCCACCTGCACGACCAGCTCCTGCCCCTCGCTGACGACATCGTAGATCTTGACCTGGGCCATGGGCGTCGACGGGGAGTAGTTCTGGAAGTAGGTGCGGGAGATCTCCTTCAGCGGCAGGAAGCCCTGGCGGGCAGAGCCGTAGTCGACGAAGGCCGCCTCGAGGCTGGGTTCGACCCGGGTGATCTTGGCCTTGTAGATATTGCCCTTTTTCTGGGCTCGAACCGCGGACTCGATGTCCAGGTCGAGCAGCTTCTGTCCGTCAACGATCGCGACGCGCAGTTCTTCGGGATGCGTCGCGTTGAATAGCATTCGTTTCATCGCTTGTCTGTTCTCCGGCCGGACCGGGCCCCGAACATGTCACGCAAGCTGGAAACAACGGTGGGGCGCCCCGGTTCGGAACGCACCGTTCTTATGTCTGGATGAATCCTTAAGACATAATTTCAGTTATTTGTTTTACGTATCTCAAGTAAATTCTTGGTCTAAGAGCAACAAATACTGTCCGTCGCACCAGACGAGCCTGTCGACATGTCGTGTCGATCCGGCACTGTCTTGTAGTGCGTTCCTTCATCATTTCGGAGGGCGAGGAACACGGAGCCCCGGCCGGGCGATTTCATCGACCTTGACGAGCGGCCGTTTGTTGCCGGTCCTGTGATTGTCTGCAGTCCGCGGGGTGCCGGGTTCGTCTCCGGGCTGCCCGTTGGCAGTGGCCTATTTCCAACCTGCAGGCCAGGACGCTTCTCGCCGATGGCGTGGTCTTCTGTAATCGGGTGTCTACCCGAATCGCCGGGCCAATCCAAACGTCGTCATTTTTACACCCGCCCGAGTCGCCGCGAGGCGGCAGGGCAGGTGTCAAAATATCGTGGCGGGGCATTACATACTCCGCCACGGCGAAATATATCAACAAGGTATCGGCCCCGCAATCGTTGCGTACCGGGTCGCGTGCAGCGGCTTCGCTGGGCCGAGTTGCCATCGCTCCCGCGTGATCCTACTATCGCCTTCGCACTTTTCCCGGACCACGACGTGTCTCTCGATATTCCCGCCTCCGGCGCGCCCACGGTTCGCCAGATTCGCGTCACCGCGAACGACGCCGGCCAACGACTGGACAACTTCCTTGCCTCGCGCCTGAAGGGCGTGCCGCGAACCCGGCTGTATCGCATCATCCGACGCGGCGAAGTGCGGGTGAACGGCGGCCGGTGCCGCCCGGCCGACCGGCTCGCGGAAGGAGACACGGTTCGCGTACCGCCGGTGCGCGTGGCGGTCCGGGACGATACCGCGCCGCCACCGCCGGCGCTGGCACAGCCCCGTGACCTCATCGTCTACGAGGACGACCATCTGCTGGTGATCGACAAGCCGGCGGGCGTGGCGGTACACGGCGGCAGCGGTATCCGCGTCGGCGTGATCGAGGCACTGAAGCGGTCCGGGCTGGCGCGGGATTTTCTCGAACTCGGCCACCGGCTCGATCGCGATACCTCGGGCTGCCTGGTGCTGGCGCGCAGCCGGCCGGCACTGGTCGGCCTGCACCGGTTGTTCCGGCGCGACGAGGCAGGCGTCGTCAAGCGCTACACGGCGCTGCTCCACGGTGCCTGGGACGGCGGCCGATCCCGGATCGATGCGCCCATACAGCGATACCGGGACGCCGCGACCGGGCAGTCGCGGGCGCGCGTGTCGGACGACGGACAGGCGTCCACGAGTATCGTCTCGACCGACGAGGTGTTCCCGAATGCGACGCTGGTTTCCGTGGAGCTGCTGACCGGCCGCATGCACCAGGCCCGCGTGCACTGCCGGCACCTGGGTTATCCGATTCTCGGCGATCCGCTCTACGGCGACTTCCGGGCGAATCGCCGCTTTCGGGAATACGGGCTTCACCGCCTGTTCCTGCATGCCGCGGCGTTGGCGATGCCGCACCCGGTGTCGGGTCGGCCGATGCGCTTCAGTGCGCCGCTCGACCGGGTGCTCACGGGTGTGCTCGACAGCCTGCGGTCGCGGGCGGGGCGCGAGACCGGTGAGTGAGTCCGTTTTCAAGTGCCGGATCGAGGACGTCCCGCCGCCACCGCGCGGGCTTCGTTTCCACGTCGGCGAGGGTTCCTTCCGCACGCCTGGCTTCCTGGTGCGGTACGGCGACGATTTTCGCGCCTACTGCAACTGCTGCGCTCACCTGCAGCTGGAACTCGATCTCAACCCGGGCATGTTCTTCGACACTGACGACCGCTTCCTCATGTGCTCGACACATGCCGCGCTGTTCGACCCGGCCGACGGGCGCTGCGTGGCCGGTCCTTGCCTCGGGAAATTTCTCGAGTCGCTGCCGCTGCGGGTGAGTGCGGATTCGATCACGGTGGAACGGCGCGTGCGCGTGGGCGCATGCGACAACAATCAATGCATGGTGGACACGACGACATGAACGAGGAACGAATCGAACGACTGCTACAGGACGTGCTGACGGAATACCGTCGCTACCGTCGGGGGCGCTGGGTAGCGCGCGGCCTGTGGATGGTGGTCCTGGTGGTCATCTTCACCCTGCCGCTGGTGTACCCGTCGTCGGGGCGTGAGATGGCGGGCGAGACACACACGGCGCTCGTCGACCTCGACGGCATCATCGGCGTGGGCCAGGGCGCCTCGGCGCAGCTCGTCAACGACGGGTTGCGCCGGGCATTCGAGAACGAGGATGCCAAGGGCATCATCATCCGGATCAACAGCCCCGGCGGCAGTCCCGTGCAGGCGAGCCGGATTTACCGGGAAATCGACAGGCTGCAGGCCGAGCACCCGGATATGCCGGTGTACGCAGTGGTCGAGGAAATCTGCGCGTCGGGCGGATACTACGTTGCCGCCGCGGTCGACGAGATCTACGCCGACCCGGCGAGCATCGTCGGGTCCATCGGCGTGCGTCTCGACAGTTTCGGCTTTGTCGAAGCCATGGACAAGCTGGGGATAGAGAGGCGCCTGCTCACGGCCGGCGACCGCAAGGGCTTTCTCGATCCCTTCCTGCCCGTCGACCGGGCCGATGAGCGATTCGCGCGCGACATGCTCGACACCGTCCACCGGCAGTTCATCGAGGCGGTCAAGGCCGGTCGCGGGGAGCGGCTCAAGCCGGGCGACGAGGACTTGTTCAGCGGCCTGTACTGGAGCGGCGAGGACGCGCTGCGACTCGGACTGGTCGATGGCTTCGGCACGGTGGATTCGCTGGCGCGGGACGTGATCGGCGAAGAGAAGGTGGTCGACTATACGCCGCGAGAGAGTTTGCTCGACGAAGTCGTGGGCCGCTTCGGCGTTGCCGTCGCGTCGACGATCACGCGCTGGCTCGCCGAATCGGGGTTCGGGCTGCGGTAACGCGCCGGACCGGCGATTACGTCACGTCATGCGAAGATCGTCACGCCCTGGGCGGCCAGCATGTCGCAGAGCCTGATCAGCGGCAGGCCGATCAGGGCATTGGGGTCGTCGCCCCGCAGCGACTTCAGCAGGCTGATGCCCGCACCCTCGGCGCGCAGGCTGCCGCAGCAGTTGTACGGGCGGTCATGCGCCAGGTAGCGCTCGATGGTTTCTCGGTCGATTTCGCGAAACACGACTTCGAACGGTTCCACCGTGCTCTGGACGACCTCGCTGGCGACGTTGATCAGCGCCAGGCCGGTGTACAGGCGCACGGTTCGGCCCGACGCCCATTGCAGTTGCGATACGGCCTCGGCGTGAGAGGCGGGTTTGCCGACGATGACGCCGTCATGGTCGGCCACCTGGTCCGACCCGATCACGAGCCCGTGCGAAAGGTCGTCGGCGACGGCCTTCGCCTTGGCGATGGCCAGTCGTTCGACCAGTTGGATCGGGGTCTCGCCGGGGCGTGGCGATTCGTCGATGTCGGGGCTTCGGCACTCGAACGGCAAGTCGAGCCGGGCGAGCAGCTCACGCCGGTAGGGTGAGGACGAGGCGAGGACGAGGGGCGGTGCGGACGACATGACCGGGACGGGAAGATCGGGTCGGGGAGTATACCGCGGCGGACGCGGACATCGGCCGTAACCGGGCGGCCCCGGAGTTTTGACATCGCGCAATCACATCTATATGATTCGCCGATTTTTTGCGGCCACCTGAATCGGTTACCATAGCCAACGGCCAGGCTCGCACGGGTGCCGTTGCCGATACACGGTTGTTTTCGCAGAGGATTTTTTCATGGCTGTTCAACAGAATCGCAAGACCCCCTCCAAGCGCGGGATGCGACGTGCCCACGACGCGCTGGGCAATCCGACATTGTCCGAGGATCCGGTGTCCGGTGAACTTCATCGCCGCCATCATGTCACCGCGGACGGTTACTACCGTGGCCGCAAGCTAATCGTCGAGCGGGACACCGACAGCGACGAATAGTCGGCGGTCAGGGCACGGCCTGCAACGGATTCATGGACCGGCTGGCAGACTCATGACGGCGTCCGGTGGGGGGTCGTCGCCAGCGCCCGACCTTCGCACTCGACGCAGCGACCCGCACGGGATGCCATCCGCCGTGCGGCTACAGCGTATTGACTTACCCAGCACGGCCGGATAACTGATCGTGGCCATCACCATCGCCATCGACGCCATGGGCGGGGACTTCGGTCCCGACGTGACCGTACCCGCGGCACTCGATGTCGCCAGTCGCGTCGATGACGCACGTCTCGTCCTGGTCGGCCCGGCGCCAGTGCTCGAGCAACGGCTGGCGGGCAAGGGTGCGGCCGGTCGCGTCGAGATCGAGCATGCGACCGAGGTCGTCGGCATGGACGAGTCCGCGGCGCAGGCGCTGCGATCGAAGAAGGACTCATCGATGCGGGTGGCGATCAACCAGGTGAAGTCGGGACGGGCCGAGGCCTGCGTCAGCGCCGGCAACACGGGGGCGCTCATGGCCACGGCGCGCTTCGTTCTCAAGACGCTGCCCGGTATCGATCGACCGGCCATCGCCACCGCGCTGCCGCGCGCCCGCGGCCACGTGCACGTGCTGGACCTCGGTGCGAATGTCGACGTGCCGGCTGAAATCCTGTTCCAGTTCGGCGTCATGGGATCGACACTGGTACGCTGCGTGTCAGGCAAGGACAACCCGACCGTGGGCCTGCTCAATGTCGGTGTCGAGGACATCAAGGGAAGCGAAACCATCCGGCGTGCCTCCGAGCTGTTCCGCGGCAGTTCGCTCAATTACACCGGCTTCGTCGAAGGCGATGACATCTTCAACGGGACCGTCGACGTGATCGTCTGTGACGGATTCTCCGGCAACGTGGCACTGAAAACCGGCGAAGGCCTGGCGCAGATGATATCCAGGGTGTTGAAAGAGGAATACAACCGCAACGTCTTCACGCGTCTTGCCGGAGCCTTCTCGATTCCGGTACTGAAATCCCTGCGCCGGCGCATGGATCACCGCCGTTACAACGGCGCCAGTCTCGTCGGCCTGAAAGGCACCGTGGTCAAGAGTCATGGCGGGACCGACGCGCTCGGATTTGCGCGCGCCATCGATGTCGCCCTGGCGGAGGTGCGCAACAACGTCGTGGAGCAGCTCGAACTGTCCCTCGGCCCCGACGCCCGGGAGACCTGATCGATGCATTCGAAGATCGTCGGTACCGGTTCCTGCCTGCCCGAGCGCCGTGTCGACAATCACGAGCTCGAGCGCATGGTGGATACCAGCGACGAATGGATCCGCGCGCGTACCGGCATCGTCGAGCGAAGAATAGTCGCCGAAGGGGAGTTCACCAGCGACCTGGCGGAAGCAGCCGCCCGCGAGGCAATCGACAACGCCGGGATAAACGCTGCCGACATCGATCTCATCGTGGTCGCGACGACCACTCCGGATCTCGTCTTTCCGAGCACCGCCACCCTGGTGCAGCATCGTCTCGGTATTCGCGGCTGCCCGGCATTCGACGTGCAGGCGGTCTGCGCCGGTTTTATTTACGCCCTGGACGTCGTCGACAAGTACATTCGCACCGGCGCATCGAAGTGCGCACTGGTGATCGGCGCCGAGACTTTCTCGCGCATCGTGGACTGGACCGACCGCACGACCTGCGTTCTTTTCGGTGACGGCGCCGGCGCCATGGTCATCAGGGCCGACGACGAGCCGGGCATCCTGTCGACCCATGTTCATGCCGATGGCGCGTACAAGGAACTGCTGTGGGTGCCGGTGGGCGTATCCACGGGCAATGCCGCGGTCGAAGCCGGAAAGGCGTTTACGCACATGAAGGGCAACGAGGTCTTTCGCTGGGCCGTCACCGCCATGAGCGATATCGCGGTGGAGGCGCTGCGACACAACGGCCTGTCGGTCGACGATCTCGACTGGCTGGTGCCGCACCAGGCCAACGTGCGCATCATCCAGGCCATCGGCAAGCGGCTGCGACTGCCGCCGGACAAGGTGGTCGTCACGGTCGCCGAGCATGGCAACACGTCGGCGGCCTCCGTGCCGCTGGCCTTCGACGTGGCGGTCAGAGACGGGCGGTTTCGTCGCGGCGATCTGATTCTGCTTGAAGGCTTCGGCGGCGGGTTCACATGGGGCTCGGTGCTGCTCAGATACTGAAATGCGAACGAGGGGTAACTGACGCATGAACGACGCAACGCTTTCCGGGCAGGTTTGCCTGGTTACCGGCGCCAGCCGGGGAATCGGTCGAGCCATCGCCCTGGCGCTGGGCGCCGAGGGTGCCACCGTCGTCGGAACGGCCACGTCGAGCGCCGGCGCCGGCGCCATCGACGAAGCGCTGTCTGCCGCGTCCGTCGAGGGGGCCGGCATGGTCGTCGACGTGGCGGACGGCGCAGCCGTCGACGCCCTCGTCGAGGAAATCACGTCGCGGTATGGCGCGGTGCAGGTGCTGGTCAACAATGCCGGCATCACCCGCGACAACCTCCTGATGCGCATGAAGGAGTCCGAGTGGGACGAGATCATGGATACGAACCTGAAGTCGCTGTACCGGGTCACGAAGGCCTGCGTGCGCCCGATGACCAAGGCGCGCTACGGACGAATCGTCAACATCGGTTCGGTCGTCGCAGCCACGGGCAATGCCGGCCAGACGAACTACGCCGCCAGCAAGGCGGGTATGCTCGGCTTCACCCGGTCACTGGCTCACGAACTGGCGGGTCGCAACATACTCGTCAACGCCGTTGCGCCCGGCTTCATCGAGACCGACATGACGGCCGCGCTGCCCGAGGCCCAGAAAGACAAGCTGCTGGGCGCCGTGCCCATGGGTCGACTGGGACTGCCGGGAGAGATCGCCGCGGTGGTGACGTTCCTGGTTTCACCGGCCGCAAGTTACGTGACCGGGCAGACCATTCACGTCAACGGTGGAATGTTTATGGGGTGAGCCCGGCGGCGACGCAACGGGCTCCGGCAGGGCCCGTCGGGACACTCGACGGGCTCGACAAATGCATCGGTAACTTACTGATAGTTTTTAATTTTCAGGTATCCGTTTCCAGGCCCCGACAGGCCCTGAGCATGGTGGACTTGCCAGCGTGAATAGTGGTAAGTTTGCGCTCCCGAGAATTGGCTGGAACCTGCCGGTTCTTCATGATCAGGACACTAACCGGAGTCTGGGTCCCGACCCATCCTAATTGGAGGTTTTACCAATAATGAGTAGCATTGAAGAACGCGTCAAGAAAATCGTCGTCGAGCAGCTTGGTGTCAGTGAGGACCAGGTCACGTCCTGTGGAACTGGTGATGGCGCTCGAAGAGGAGTTCGATACCGAGATTCCGGACGACGAAGCGGAGAAGATTACCACCGTCAAGCAAGCCATTACCTTCATCCAGGAAAACGCCAGCGCCTGATCGCTGACCGGCGCCCACGAGCACAGGTGTCGAAGGAATTGCCAACGTAGCAGGGAAGCCATCCGGTTGGCGAAAGGCCCCGGACCCGACTTGATCGAACCCGCTCCGAGCAGAACAAGAACCGCCGCCGCATATTCGACTGTGCGGCGGCGGTTTCACTTTAACGCCTGGTTGTCATCATGAACAAACGCCGTGTCGCCGTTACCGGTCTGGGGATGGTCACTCCCGTTGGTAACGATTCCCCAACGTCCTGGAAGAACATGGTATCGGGTGTCAGTGGCATCCGTACCATTACCCAGTTCGATGCCACCGGCCTGATCGCCGGCGAGATAAAGGACTTCGATCCGGAGAAGGACATTCCGGCCAAGGAAGCCCGCAAGATGGACCGTTTCATCCAGGTCGGCATGGTGGCGGGCATCGAGGCGATCCGGGATTCGGGCCTGTCGTTCGACGACGAGTCGCTGGCGTTGGCGAGCGGCGTCTACATCGGCGCCGGTATTGGCGGCGTCGGCACGATCGAGCGCATGACGACGTCTTACTACGAACGTGGCTACAAGCGGGTGTCGCCGTTCTACATTCCGATGAGCATCATCAACATGGTGTCCGGCAACCTGTCGATCATGTTCGGCCTCAAGGGCCCGAACCTGGCCACGGTGACGGCCTGCTCCACGGGAACGCATGCCATCGGGGAAGCGGCCCGATTGATCGAGTACGGCGATGCCGACGTCATGGTGGCGGGCGGTACCGAGGCGGCGGTGACGCCTACGGCAATGGCGGGATTCGGCGTAGCCCGCGCGCTGAGCCGGCACAACGACAATCCCGAGGGTGCCAGTCGTCCCTGGGATGCCGGGCGTGACGGCTTCGTTCTCGGCGAAGGCGCCGGCGTGCTCGTGCTCGAGGAACTCGAGCATGCGAAGAAACGCGGTGCGCGAATTTACGCCATCCTGTCCGGTTTCGGATTGAGCGGCGACGCCAACCACATGACCCAGCCGGCGCCCGGTGGCGAGGGCGCATCGCGTTGCATGAACAATGCCTTGCGCAACGCCGAACTGGCGCCCGAGGCCATCGACTACGTCAACGCCCACGGTACGTCGACGCCACTCGGTGACGTCGCCGAGACACTGGCCATCAAGCGTACGTTTGGCGATCATGCCGGCAAGCTCGCCGTCAGTTCCATCAAGTCGATGATCGGGCACCTGCTCGGCGCAGCGGGCGGCGTCGAGGCGGTAGCCACCGTGCTCAGTATTCATCACGGCGTCATCCCGCCGACAATCAACCTGGACGATCCCGATCCCGAGTGCGATCTCGACTACGTGCCGAACGTGGCGCGCGAGGTCGCGATCGGCGCGGCGCTGTCCAATTCGTTCGGCTTCGGCGGCACCAACGGCACGCTGGTGTTCCAGCGCGCGTGATGACACCGCCGGCCGCGCAGGGCTCATGACGCATCCCCCGGCGGCACCGCGCGGCCAACAGGGCCGCGCCGTTCTGCTGGCGCTGATGCTGATAGTTCTCGCCGCCGCGATTGCGGCCGCCGCGGCGTACGTCTACGTCCGCTCGGCGATGAACCGGCCACTCGCGCCGGGCGATACCCTCTACACCATTGAGCGCGGTGAGTCCCTGCAGGGATTCGCCCGCATGCTCAAGCGTGCCGGCGTGATCGACGAGGTCTACAGCTTGCGTGTGCACGCACGCCTGACCGGTGTGTCCGGGCAGATCAAGGCGGGACAGTACCGGTTCGAAGACGGTATCAGCCTGCTCGGCATTCTCGAAAAAATCGTCGCCGGCGACGTGGTCCGATACCGGGTTCAGTTCATCGAGGGGTGGACCTTCAACCAGTTGCGCGAAGCCATGTACGCTCATCCCGAGCTCGTGAACTCCACCGACGGGCAAACCGACGAAGAAATCATGTCGGCGCTCGGCCGGGAAGGTGAGCACCCGGAAGGCCGCTTCTTCCCCGACACCTACGACTTCATCGCCGGCGATTCCGACCTCGACATTCTCCGGCGCGCCCATGACGCGATGCGCACCGTGCTCGACGAGGCGTGGTCGGAACGGGCCGACGACATTCCGCTCCAAACACCCTACGAGGCGCTCATTCTGGCGTCCATCATCGAAAAGGAAACCGGGCGCTCCGGCGAGCGCGACACGATATCGGGTGTGTTTACCAATCGACTTCGGCGCAACATGCGATTGCAAACCGATCCGACGGTGATCTACGGCATGGGCGATCAATTCGACGGCAACATCCGCCGCCGGGACCTGAGGACCGACACGCCGTACAACACGTATACGCGCGCCGGCCTGCCGCCGACGCCGATTGCCATGCCGGGCCGTGAGTCCATACGCGCGGCAGTCCGGCCGAAAGAAACCCCCTACCTGTACTTCGTATCCCGCGGCGACGGATCACACCAGTTCTCCAGGTCACTCGAGGAACACAACGCCGCCGTGCGAAAGTATCAGCTCGGGCAACGATCCGAAGGCTGAATCGACATGGAGAAGCCGGAGCGCGGCCGCTTCATCACCTTCGAGGGCACCGACGGTGCCGGGAAGAGCACCCAGGGCGCATTCGTCGAAAGAATGCTTGGCGAGCACGGTGTCGAATGCATTCGTACCCGCGAGCCCGGTGGATCGCCGATGGGCGAGGCGATTCGTTCGCTGCTGCTTGACCGCGACAACCTGCCGGCCACGCCGGCGACCGAACTCCTGCTCGTGTTCGCGGCTCGCGCCCAGCACCTCGCCGAACTGATCGAGCCGTGCCTGGCGCGAGGAACCTGGGTGTTGTGCGATCGCTTCACCGATGCCACCTACGCCTACCAGGGCGCGGCAGGCGGGCTCGGATTCGACGCCGTTTCCGTCGTCGAGAACTGGGTGCAGGACGACCTCAGGCCCGATCTCACGCTTGTCTTCGACGTGCCGGTCGACGTCGGCCGGGCGCGCACCGAGCATCGCGGCGGCGAAGCGGACCGGTTCGAGTCCTTGAACGACTCGGCGAAGGAAAAGATACGAAACGCCTATCTCGAGCTTGCTGCACGGTTTCCGTCGCGCATCGAGGTCATCGACGCCACGCAGTCGATGGAGTCCGTGAACGAGGCCGTCGCCGGGGTGATTCGCGGTCGACTGGCGCGATGGAGGCATGCCTGATGCATCCCTGGCTCGACGTCGCGTGGAAGGGAATTTGCGATGGTCTCGAGCGATTGCCGCCAGGCCTCATGTTCGTCGGACCGGAGGGGCTCGGAAAGCTCGACCTGGCCATGGCCACGGCGCGGGCACTGCTGTGTGCGAAGCCGGGAGCGAACGGTGCCTGTGGCGAGTGCGGCGAGTGCCTCGCCTTCGACAAGGGCATGCATCCCGATCTTCACCTGTTGACGTCGGGATTGTTTGCCGGCGGTCTCGACGAGCTCACCGCCCGCGCCGCGGCCCGCTACCTGGACGACGACAGTGGGCGCAAGCCGAAGCAGGTCATCTCCGTCGACCAGGTTCGTGCACTGATCGAACGACTGGGTACGCACTCTTACGGCGGCGGCGCGCGAGTCGCCCTGATTGCGCCGGCGGCGGCCCTCAACGTGAACGCGGCCAACGCATTGCTCAAGATTCTCGAGGAGCCGCCCGGCAATACGCGGTTCCTGCTGGTGTGCAGCGGCCGCGACGCCGTGCCGGCAACGGTGCTCAGTCGTGTCAGCGTCGTCGAATGCCTGCCTCCGGAGCATTGCCAGGCGCTTGCCTGGCTCGAAACCCACGGTGTTCCCGCCGAGCATCGTGACCCGCTGCTCGCCCTCTCGTCGGGCGCGCCCATTGCCGCTGCCCGCCTGTACGAGGCGGGAATCGCCGAGCGGCTGCCGGCATGGCGTCGCGATCTCGAACGGCTTCTCGACGGCGAACTGCTGCCGCTGTCGTTGGCGGCGTCGATCGGTGGCGATAGCACGGCGGGCTACCTGTTCTGGCTCGAGAAACTCCTTGGCGATACGCTGCGGCGGCATCACGGCCGGCGCGATCCTGCATTGCTGGTCGGAGAAGGCGTTGCAGACCGTCGCCTCGCCGAGCGGCTGATTTCCCGACCGCTTTGGGATATCATTGAAAAATTGCAGGTTTACAGGCGACGCCAACAGCGCGTCGTCGACCCGCAGCTTTTCCTGGAGGACGTGCTCATTGCTGTTTGGCAAGAAGTCTGACCGCTATCGCAACCGCGAGCGAGAAGAGAAGTCCGGCAAGGACGAGGAGAAGCGCGACAGTCGCCGCGAGCGGGAGGCATCGCTCGATGGCGATTCCGCGTTCCTGGATTCCACGCTCGGTGGCGATTCGCTGAGCCTCGACAGCGGTCTCGACGAAGTCACCGTCCAGGTGCCGGCACCCGGTCGTCCCAAGGTCATGTCGATCACGATCAAGGACCGCAAGACGCTGCACGCCGCCTACATGCCGTTCCTGCAGTCCGGTGGCATCTTTGTCCCCAGCAACAGCCAGTACAAGATTGGCGACGAGATTTTTCTCCTGCTCAAGCTGGTGGATTCCGCCGAGAACATCTCGATCCCCGGCAAGATCGTCTGGATTACGCCCGAGGGCGCCATGAGCCATCGCGTGGCCGGCATCGGCATCCAGTTTACCGGTCCGGAAGCCGGCAAGGTGCGAACCAAGATCGAGGGCATCCTCGGCGGGGCATTGAAATCGCGTCGCATGACCCACACGATGTAGCGGTCATTTCGCTACCGATCGCTCCCTTTCATGGAACTCGTCGATTCTCATTGTCATATCGATTTTCCGCCGCTCGGCGACGATGTCGACGCGCTGTTGCGCGCAGCCGGCGACAACGACGTGCGCCACTTCCTGTGCGTCAGCGTCAATTGGCGGGATTTCCCCGCCGTCCGCGCGCTGGCTGAAACCCATCGCGGCGTGTTCGCCTCGGTCGGGGTGCATCCCAACGAGCGCGAGGAAGCGGAGACGTCGGTCGAGGCACTGGTCGAGGCGGCGCGACACCCGCGCGTGGTCGCGATCGGGGAAACCGGTCTCGACTACTTTCGCAGCGAGGGCGATCTCGGCTGGCAGCGCGATCGCTTCGCGCGACACATCGCGGCCGCGCGAGAAGCCTCACTGCCGCTCATCATCCACATGCGCGACGCCGCCGACGACACGATCGACATGATGCGCGAGCATCGCGCCGACGAACCCGGCGGCGTGATGCACTGCTTCGCCGAGGATTGGCCGGTCGCACGCCGGGCACTGGACCTCGGCTTCCATATTTCTTTCTCCGGCATCGTGACGTTCAACAGCGCCCGGGCGCTGCAGGAGGTGGCGCGCAAGGTCCCGGCCGACCGCATGCTGGTGGAAACCGATTCTCCCTACCTCGCCCCCGTGCCGAATCGCGGCAAGACCAACCAGCCCGCCTTCGTTCGCCACACGGCCGCCTTCATCGCCGAGTTGCGCGGCGAATCGCTGGACGAGGTGGCGCAGGTAACGACCGACAACTTCTTCCGACTGTTCTCGCGCGCGACCCCCGAGGCTGCCGCCTAGGGCCTGTTAACGCTATGCATTCGCGGCGAGCTTGCGGGCTCCCCCGGAATGACCAAGGGCGACCCGACGGCGTTGCATCTCGTCGTCAAGGAACCACCGTGACGCCTCAATGCGCGTTGTCAGATGCGAAAAACAGCCCGAGATCCCGCTCGTTCGCAATCGTGTCGGCAAGCCCCGGTCTGCGACCGTTTCGCCGGCCGTCGCAAGGGGCCGGGCACGTCAGCCAAGCGCGGCAATGCCGCGCTCGACGATATCCAGGGCATCGTCCAGTTCCGCGGGCGAGATCGTCAACGGCGGGCACAGGGTGAGCACGCAGCCGCCGCCCACCTTGTAGCTGAGCCCTTCCGACAGCGAGTGGTAGAGCACGCGGTCGGCGGCATCGGCTGGCGGGCCGCATCGCTCGCCGAGTTCGATGCCCAGGTGCAGGCCGAGTCCGCGCACGTCGCGTATCACCGCGTGTCGACTCGCCATGTCGCGCAGCCGCGCCATCGCCCTGTCGCCGAGTTCCCGGGCGCGGTCCTCGAGTTTCTCTTCCTCGATCACGTCCAGCGTCGCCGACGCGGCGGCGCAGCCCACGGGGCTTTTCTCGTGGGTATAGTGGCCGAGTGCGACGTTGCCGACACGGTCGAGGTCGGCGCGTGCCAGCACCGCGGCCATGGGAAAAACCGCCCCGCCGAGGCCCTTGCCGATCACCAGGATATCGGGCGTGACGTCGATGGTCTGGCAGACGAACATGCGGCCGCTGCGGGCCAGCGCCGAGGGGATCTCGTCGAACACCAGCAGCGCGCCGTGACGGTCGCAGGACTCGCGCACCGACTGCCAGAAATCACGTGACGGCGGTTCCACCGTGGTCCAGCGCATCGGCTCGGCGATGACCGCGCCGACATCGCCCTGCACGCCGAGCACGTAGTCGACGTACTCGGCCCAGAACTGCTCCGCGCCCCGGGGGTCGTTAAAATGCGAGCGCCCCCACGACGGCGGTGGCACGTGCTCGGTGCCTGTCAGCAGGGGGCCGACACCCTTGCGAAACAATGACTCGCCGCCCACCGATATGGCGTCCAGCGACGCGCCGTGGAAGGCGTCCCACATGGACAACGTCTTGTGCCGTCCGGTGACGTAGCGGGCAAGCTTCATGGCCATACCGATCGCCGAGGTACCACCGGGCGCGAGCAGGCACTTGTCCAGGCCATCGGGGGCGATACCGCACAGCCGCTCGGCGAGGCGGACCGCGGTTTCGTTCGTGTAGCGCCGGGGGCAGAAGGGCAGGGCATCGAGCTGCGCCTTGACCGCCTCGATGACACGGGGATGCCCATAGCCCACCTGGTGCACGCTGTTGCCGTGAAAGTCCATGATCCGCCGGCCGCCGAGGTCCGTGAGCCAGATGCCGTCGGCCCCTGACAATCCGTTGAGGCAGGGCGTGGAAAGGGACTGGTGGATGAATACGCGCGCATCGCGATCCAGCAGGTCGCGTGCCGCCGGATCGAGGTGGTTTTCCATCCACGCGGCGCGATGTGGCGACGTGTTGACGTCGCCCTCGCTGCGCGGATTGTCGTCGTTGTCGGGTTCAAGAGTCATGGCGGGGAGTGTCCTGGGTCGAATGGCTCGTTCATGGCGGGAAATGCCGCATTGTAACGCCGCGGCGAATCTGTCCGCCGCGCCACGCGTCGCGCCGCGGTTGCCGATATAATGCGGCGCCGCCGCGTCCGCAACAGGACGCGGGACCACGCACAATCCGGGAGCGAATACATGGTCAAGATCACGAAGGTATACACGCGCACCGGCGACAAGGGCGAAACCGGCCTTGTCGGCGGACGCCGGCTGCCGAAGACGCACCCGCGCATCGAGGCCTACGGCACGGTCGACGAACTCAACAGCCTGATCGGCATCGTGCGTAGCCACAACGACGCCAAGGCGCCGGGGGTCAGGCGCGACAAGTTCGAGTTGATCCTGGAGGCCGTGCAGCACAAGCTGTTCGATCTCGGTGCCGAGCTCGCCACCTACCCTGGCGACGAGTACGAGGGGCAGATCACCCTGGCCGCCGCCGATGCCGCGTGGCTCGAGGAGGTCATCGACGCCATGAACGACGACTTGCCCAAGCTGTTCAGCTTCATCCTCCCGGGCGGCAGCCCGATGAATGCGGCATTGCACCAGGCACGCACCGTGTGCCGTCGCGCCGAGCGCGACGTGCTGCGCCTTGCAGCGGAAGAAACCGTGAATCCGCACCTCGTCGCCTACCTGAATCGACTGTCGGACGCGCTGTTCGTGTTCGGGCGCTGGGTCAGCGCGACGCTGGACGAGAAGGAAATCCTCTGGGAGCCGGGCAAGGCCTATCCCGACTGGCGATGGCAGTGACCGAATCGACAGCCTGAACGGAGCCGACCGATGGATGCCCGATCCCTGCAGGCCGCGTTCGTCGCGGTACGAAGCAACAAGCTGTTCGAGATCTTCGTCATTTCCGTGATCCTCGCCTCGGCCTTGCTGGTGGGAGTGAAGACCTACGAGATCTCGCCCGGGATGCGGCGGCTGACCGATGCACTCGACCTCGCGGTGACCCTGTTCTTCGTCACCGAGATCGTCATCCGTTTTATCGCCAGCGAGAATCGTCGCCGATTCTTCCATGATTTCTGGAACATCTTCGATACACTCATCGTCGTCGTCAGCCTGGTTCCGGTGGACAACTCGGACATGGCGCTCGTGGCGCGGCTGGTACGCGTCTTTCGCGTGCTGCGCATGGTCTCGTTCATTCCCGAGCTGCGCCTGCTGCTCGTGTCGCTGGTCAAGGCGCTGCCCCAGCTTGGCTACGTGATGCTGCTGTTGTTCATCATTTTCTACATCTACGCCGCCATCGGCAGCACCTTGTTCGAGACCATCAACCCGCGCCTGTGGGGCGACATCGCGCTATCGATGCTCACGCTTTTCCGCGTAATGACGTTCGAGGACTGGACAGACGTCATGTACGAGACCATGGAAGTCTATCCGCTGAGCTGGGTGTTCTACGTGACGTTCATTTTCTTCACGGCTTTCGCCTTTCTCAACATGATCATCGGTATCGTGGTCAATGTCATGGAGGAGGAGCATCGAGGTATGCAGGCGAAGGCGGCGGCGTCGCGGGGCGAGCCGACCCTCTCGGACGTGCACGAACAGCTGCAGGCCATTCGCGAACACCTCGAGAGCCGGGCAGGCAACCGGTAACATCGTTCACGGAACGGGAGTCTAGATCGTATTGCCACGGAGCAGTCGTTTCGTCGTTTCTATGTTCTCGTCTACACCTGGCATGAACGGATTGAGATTCCGGGCGTTGCTGAAAGCCACGAGTGCGGCGCGGTACTTTCCGGTTTCGAGATAGATGAGACCGAGGCCGGAGAGCGCGCCGAAGTGGCGCGGTTCGAGCTCCAGCGTTCGACGGATGTCGGCAAGGGACTCGTCATTGCGGTCGAGCATGTAGAGTACCGTGGCCCGCTTGTTCCATCCTTCGGCAAAATCCGGCTCGCGATCGGTCACGCGGGTGAAGACTTCCAGTGCCCGGGCGTGGAAGCCGGCAGTCATCAGTGCGACGCCCGTACTGAGCAGCGCGGCCGTGTCCGCGTCGTCGACGTCGTGCCAGATATTCCAGATCTCGCGGGTGATCGACCGGCCGCGTTCGGCGCCCGGCGCCGACTTCAGTTCCGCGAACAGGGGGTCCAGCGCCGGGTCATTCTGATCGGCGGCCAGGGGTGATGCGATCAGGCCCAGCGCAGCCAGCACTCGGAAAAATTTGCGCATTCGATACCTCCGGGCGGGATGGTCGGCCCTGTATTGCTATGATTCCCGAACTACCGCGCAGGTTCCATTGCCAAGATACATGAGCGTTTTTGCCTTTGCCATCTCCGTCACCGGGCCGATCTTCGTGATCGTCACGCTGGGGTTCGTCTTGCGCCGGCGCGGTACCATCGACGCCGCCTTCGTGCAGACTGCCTCGACCCTGGTCTACCGGTTCGGATTGCCGGCCATTCTCTTCCTCGGCGTCTACGATGGCGGCGACGGCCAGGGCATGGACCCGTACCTGAGCGGGTTCATGGTCGCGCTGACCCTGGTGATCATGGCGCTCGCCTGGCTCTACGCCCGTTTGACGCGCGTCCCCGCGCCGGACGTCAAGGTGTTCGTCCAGGGCGTATTCCGGGGGAATCTCGGTATCGTCGGTCTGGCCTACTGTGCCAATACCTACGGCGACGCCGGCCTGGCCCAGGCGGCTGTACCCATGGGTATCCTGACCATCCTGTACAACCTGGTCGCGGTCATGCTGTTCGGATCGCCATCGGCGCGAGCGGACGAGAAAACGACCGTGCGCATGGCCCGCTCCCTCGCGACCAACCCGCTGATCCTGTCGCTCCTGGTCGGTTTCGGCTATCGGGCCACGGGACTGCCGCTGCCGGACGTGGCGGGCGACGCGATCCGCTACTTCGCCGCCATGACGCTGCCGTTGGCCCTGTTCTGCATTGGCGCGTCGCTCGACCTCTCGGCGCTGCGCGCCGCGCGCTCGACCATGATCGGCGCCTGCGCCTGGAAGCTGGTGGTCTCTCCGCTGTTGTTCACGGCGGCCGGCATCGCCGCAGGATGGAGCGGGCAGACGTTGGGCGTCGTTTTCTTCCTCGCGTCGGCCCCCACGGCGGCGGCCAGCTTCATCATGGTCAGGGCGGTGCGCGGCAACGACAAGCTGGCTGCCGGGATCGTGGCGTTCACGACGGTCATGTCGTTGGTGACCGTGACAGCGGGCCTGCTCCTGCTTCGCTCCCTCTCCCTGGTGTGAATGCTGAACGTTTGCCGCCAAGTACAGTATCATCATCCCGCGCGTCCTGCTGACGCACAGGTCGATACCGCCGTTTTGCCCGTTTCACAGGAGCACCAGAACCCGCCATGAACCCGACCGACCGCGGGCCCGCGCTCGGCCCCGACATTGCCGTCGACACGTTTCACCGCGACGGCTACCTGATCATTCGGCATTTCACGGACGCTTCGACGTGCGCTGAGCTGGACCGGATCGTGGACGAATCGCTGCATCCGCCGCTGGCACCGCTGGAATACGAGGCGGACGTGCACTATCCGGGTGCGCCCATGAGCAAGACATCGAAGGGCGGGTTTACGCCGCGTCGGCTGCTCAACGCCTACACGCGCGACGAACGGTTCCGGCGTTGGGCGACTTCCAGCGACATGATTCGCGTGCTGGGTTCGCTGATGGGAACCGATGCGCTTTGTCTTTCGCAGAATCACCACAACTGCATCATGACCAAGCATCCCGGCTTTTCCAGTCTCACCAGCTGGCACCAGGATATCCGCTACTGGCGATTCGATCGCCCGGAGCTGGTCAGCGTCTGGCTGGCATTGAACGCGGAGCACGCCGACAACGGCGGCCTGCTGCTGATACCGGGCTCCCATGAAAGCGATCTCGGTCGCGGACGGCTGGACGCCGCGCTGTTCATGCGCACCGACTTGCCGGAGAACCGGGAGATGATCGACTCGGCGGTTGCCGTCGAGTTGGCGCCCGGCGATGCCCTGTTCTTTCACTGCAAGACCTATCACGCGGCGGGCCGCAACCAGACCGACCGGGTGAAAAAGTCGGTGGTTTTCACCTATCGTGCCGCCGACAACAATCCGATTCCCGAAACGCGCTCGGCGGTCTATCCCGACATTCCGCTGAGCCGGTAGTCTCTCGGGTCGCCGCATCGCGGCGACGTGCCATTCATCCTGACCCGGTCAACCACGCATTTCATGTTTCCGAGCGCATTCACCTCGCCCAGCCTCGATGCCACCCGCGTCGGCTCCGACCTGCTGGAGGACGGCGCCCACGCGGTCGAGGCCATGGTTGCCGCCGCCGCCGCCATCGCGGTGAGCTACCCGCACATGAACTCCGTCGGCGGTGATGGCTTCTGGCTGATCCTGCCGGCGGCGGGAGAGCCCGTGGGCATCCTTGCCGGCGGTCGATCCGGTCACAGGGTCGGTCGTCACTGCTGGGCCGACGGACGTGCCGAGCGCGGGGTAGGGGCCATGTTGACGGTGCCCGGCGCGGTCGCGGGATGGCAGGCGGCGCTGGACTGGCAACGCGATTCGGGCCGTGCACCCCGCCCGGTCGCGGAACTCCTGGGGCCGGCCGTCACCCTCGCCGGGCGTACCGCCACCGTATCGGCAAGCCTCGCGCGAAACCTGGCCGAGTGCGAGTCGGTGCTTCGCGATGTGCCGGGCTTCGCCGAGCGGTTCCTGGCCGACGGAATGCCGGCACCCGGCGATTGCGGGACCCATGCCGATCTCGCGGCACTGCTCGCCCGTCTCGGCGATGCCGGGCTGGACGACTTTTACCGTGGCGATGTCGGGCGTCACCTGGCGACACAATTGACGGCGCTCGGTTCGGTGCTCGATGGCGACGACCTGGCCGACTGTCATGCCGGGCGGGTGACGCCATTGCGCGTAGATCTCGGCGCCGACCGCGTCTTCAATCTGCCGGCACCGACCCAGGGCGCGGCGTCGTTGATGATCCTCGCGCTGTATCACCGGCTGCGCGGCAACGCGACCAGCGACGCCGACCACGTGCACCTGCTGGTGGAGGCGACCAAGCGCGCGTTCGAGCTCCGCGATCGTCATATCGGCGACCCGCGATCGACCACGCTCGACTACGCAAGTGCGTTCTCCGATGAAGGCCTTGCCGCACTCGCCGACGACATCGATCCGGGCCGCGCGGCGCCATGGCCTCGTGGCGGTGGTCCCGCGGATACCGTGTGGCTCGGCGCCCTCGATCGGGCCGGTAACATGGTGAGTTACATCCAGAGCCTGTACTGGGAATTCGGCAGCGGCGTGGTGATCCCCGGGACCGGCATGCTGTGGACCAACCGCGGACTGTGCTTCGATGACGCCGATTCGGGTCCCAATGCCATCGCACCTCGCCGCGTACCGCGTCACACGTTGAATCCCGCCGCCGCCTGCTTCGGCGACGGCCGGCGGATGGTCTACGGCACCATGGGCGGCGAGGGTCAGCCGCAGACGCAGGGTGCGATCTGGTGGCGCTACGCGGTGTCCGGACAGGATCCAAGGTCGACCATCGCCTCGGCGCGCTGGCTGCTCGGCCGCACCTGGGGGGAGGAGAGCGCCAGCTTGAAGCTCGAACGTTCGCTCGCCACGCGCGTCGGTGACGCCCTGGCATCGCGCGGGCACGCCGTCGAGACGGTCGACGACGGCAACGAGAGCATGGGCCACGCGGGCATGATCGTGCGCCATGGCGACGGCCGCGTGGAGGCGGCGGCGGACCCGCGTAGCGACGGCGGCGCGCGTGTCGGCGCGGCAGCGGCAGTGGACTGAAACGGCTCAGCGGAGCGATACTGTGTTCATCGACCAATTCCAACCCGGGTCCGCACCATGACGACGCTTCGCAGGGTTCTTTGCCTGGCGGTTCTCGCCGTCGCGCTCGGTTCCTGTGCCACCAGTCCGACCGGCCGCCGCCAGCTCATGCTGGTATCGGAAGAACAGGCCATCAGCCAGTCCGCACTGGCCTACACGCAGGTCATTCAACCGTTGGCGGAGCAGGGCAAGATCAACAACGATCCCGCCCTGAAGTCGCGCGTCGAGCGCATTACCGGCAGGCTCATTCACGAGGCCATCGCCATGCGGCCGGAAACGCGCGACTGGGAGTGGTCGATGAAGGTCATCGATGAACCCGATACGGTGAACGCCTGGTGCATGGCGGGTGGCAAGATGGCCCTGTACACCGGACTGGTCGAGAAGGTCGAGCCCACCGACGACGAACTGGCGCAGGTCATCGGCCACGAGATCGGTCACGCACTGGCCAATCACACGGCGGAAAAAATGTCTGTGGCGCTGGCGAGTTCACTCGGCGTTGCCGCCATCGCGCTGGCGTCGGATCGTCCCGGGTCGGCGGCCGCGGCCTCCGCGGCGGCGATCCTCGCGGTGCAATTGCCGAACAGCCGCACGGCGGAGAACGAGGCGGACCGCATCGGCATCGAGCTGGCCGCGCGCGCCGGCTACGATCCGCGTGCCGCGGTGACGTTGTGGCAGAAGATGGGCGCCGTCGGCGGCAAGTCGCCGCCGGAGTTTCTCAGCACGCATCCGTCGTCGGGGACGCGACAGGAACGACTCTCCGCCCTCGAAGCAGAGATGCTGCCGCTGTATCGAGAGGATCGCCCGCACCCGGTGTTTCCGCTGTCTTCGTGATGTCATGACGGCGTTGCGAGCCCTTCGGGGTCCGACGAGGGTCGTTGCGCCATGATGTCGTTCACTGCCGGGCCGAGCGGCATCCGTCTCGTCAAGCGACTGAGCGCCGCCGCCTCGGTGGTGCTCGCGCTGGCCTTTTGCGCCACCCCCTGGGGCGGCGCGCTGGAACGGCTCGGCTACGACCTGCAATTCCTGCTCAGGGGCCCGCTCCCGGTGGGGGACGACGTCGTCGTCGTGGCCATCGACGAGGCGTCCTTCGGTGCGCTGGAGCGTCAGTGGCCCTGGCCGAGGCGGCTGCATGCCGACCTCCTCGAGGCGCTGTTCGACGCCGGGGCGCGCACCGTGGCCTTCGATATCCTGTTTGCCGAACCCTCCAACGCGGCGGACGACGCCCGTCTCGCCGAATCGTTGTCCCGACGCGGCAACGTGGTGCTTGCGTCCGATCGCTCCAGCAGTCGCGGCGCGGGTTTCACGCGCGACATCGACGTTAATCCGTTGCCCGCGTTCACCGCCGGCGGCGCCGCGTCCGGACTCGTTTCACTGCCCGTCGACAACGACGGTTTCGTCCGCCGCCTTGCCGGCGACGAGGCGCCGCTCGCGGCCTTCTCCCGCGTCGCCGCGAGGCTCCACGCCCCTGGCCTCGAAGACGCGGCCGGCGGCGGCCTGATCAACTTCGCCGGCCCCCCCGGGCACCTCGAGACCGTCTCCTATTACCAGGCACTGGAACCGGACCGTTTCCTGCGCGAGGACTTCCTGCGCGACAAGCTCGTGTTCGTCGGCCTCTCTACCCACAGCGAGGTACAGGCGGATGCGGCACCCCGGGACCGCTATCCTGTGCCCTTTTCGCGTTGGGGCGTCGATGATCGGCTGGGCGCTGGTGCGCGGGACATCGGCCGCGGCCGGTTGGCGGGCTCGGGCGGTTCGGGCGGCGGCGGGGTACCAGCCGCTCTCGCGGGGGC
>JAUIDF010000298.1 GCA_030429125.1 Gammaproteobacteria bacterium
GTATTGTGCCGGACGGGTGGAAGTCGATGGCGACCTCGTCGACGTCATGACCGAGTGCTTCCCGCGAATGTCCGACCAGGAAGGTCTGCTCGGCGTGGTGTCGCGGTTGATGGCCCGCCGGCCGCGGGTCAACACGCTGACCGGCTCCAGGGAGAACATTCACCACCACTACAACATCAATAACGACTTCTACCGCCTCTGGCTAGATCACGAGATGCAGTACACCTGCGCCTACTTTGCAGGGGACGATTACACGCTGGAAGACGCACAGCTGGCGAAGATGGACCACGTCTGCCGCAAGCTTCGACTGCAGCCCGGCGATCGCGTGGTCGAGGCCGGCTGCGGCTGGGGCGGGTTGGCGCGCCACATGGCGCTCTACTACGGTGCGCGCGTCACCGCCTACAACATCTCCTCGGAACAGATACGCTACGCCCGCGAACGCGCCGAGCGCGAAGGTTACAAGGACCGCGTCGAGTACGTCGAGGACGACTACCGAAACATCGCCGGCGAATACGACGTCTTCGTCTCGGTCGGCATGCTGGAGCACGTCGGCCGGCAGGCCTACCCGGTGCTGGGCAAGGTAGTGAACGAGCATCTCGCACCGAACGGCCGCTGCCTCGTCCACAGTATCGGCCGCAACCGGCCCCGTGCCATGAACTCGTGGATCGAGAAGCGTATATTCCCCGGCGCCTACCCCCCGTCCCTCGCCGAGATGATGGAGATTTTCGAGCCGAACGACTTCTCGGTGCTCGATGTCGAGAACCTGCGGCTGCACTACGCACGCACCCTGGAGCACTGGCTGTATCGATTCGACAAGGCCGAGGACAAGGTCAGGACCATGTTCGACCCGGTCTTCGTGCGCGCCTGGCGCCTGTACCTGTCCGGTTCCATCGCGGCGTTTCTGTCCGGCAACCTGCAACTCTTCCAGGTGGTCTTCGCCCGCGACACGGACAACGCCATTCCCTGGACCCGGGAGCACGTGTATCCTGCCGGTTGACCGCGACAGGCCGGGTCGGCAGGCGTCGACGAAGGCGTCCAGGGGGCCATGAAACGCCTCTACACGGCCTCCGGCCTGCCCGAGGCCTATCTCCTGCGCGACTTTCTCGACGCCGAGGGCATTGCGACCGTGGTGTTCAACGAGCACAGCGTGGGCGCCGTCGGCGAGCTGCCCTGTAACGAGGCGCTGCCCGAGCTGTGGGTTCGGGAAGAGGCCGAGTACCATCGTGCGCGCGCGCTGGTGCTGGGCTTCGAGCGCGCCGTCGACGACACCGCGCCACCCCGGCCGTGCAGGAACTGCGGTGAGGAAAGCCCGCCAACCTTCGACATCTGCTGGCACTGCGGCCGATCGCTCGACGGCTGATCGCCGGCACCCGGCGCCGTGGTCGCGCCGCACGCAACCTGACCGGAATCCTATGATTCGAGACTTCCCGTCCGACCAACACCGGCGTCGCGCCGCCTTGATCGACTAGCCGTGGCGGTGCGCAGGAAAAAGACCGCGCGAAAACGTTCACGCCCGAAACGCGGCGCGGCCGCGCGTCGTCGCATGCGCATCAGGATCGCCCTGTATGCCCTGGGCCTGGTGGTGGTGGCGGTGGCGGCGGCTCTCGTGTGGGTCGACCGTGAACTCGTCGATCGCTTTCGACAACGCCACCTGGCGGCGCCGGTGCGCGTGTATTCGCGACCGGTCGAATGGTTTCCCGGCAGTCCCGTGGACCGCGATCGGGCCGTGGCGACGCTGCGCGCGATCGGTTACCGGCAGGCATCGGGAAACCTGTCCGCCGGCCACTTCGCGACCAGTGGGTCGGTCGTCGAGATCGCCACTCGCGGTTTCGAGTACTCCGACGAGGTGATACCCCCGGCGCGAGTGCGTGTCTCCTTCGCGGCCGGAACGATCGAGCGTATCACCGAGGACGGCAATGCGCGGGCCGTCCTGACGCTGGATCCTGCCGTCGTCGGCTCGCTGGCGGATCGTCGCCACGAGGACCGCGAGCTGCTACGCCTGCACCAGGTGCCGGATCATTTCCTGGAAGTGCTGTTGATGGTCGAGGACCGGCACTTCATGTCGCACATCGGTATCGATCCCTTCGCCATCGTCCGCGCGCTGTGGAACAACATTCTCTCCGGCCGGGTCACCCAGGGCGGGAGCACCATTTCGCAGCAACTCGTCAAGAACCTGTACCTGAGCCCCGAGCAGACCTTGAGCCGCAAGGCCGTGGAGGCGCTGTACGCGCTCCTGCTCGAACTGCACTTCGACAAGCACGAGATCCTCGAGGCCTACATCAACGAAGTCTTTCTCGCCCAGGCCGGCAATCGCGCCATTCACGGATTCGAACTCGGCGCCCGCTATTTCTTCGGCCGTTCGCTTTCCGAACTCGGTACCGCGGACTACGCCCTGCTGGTCGGCATGGTCAAGGCGCCGTCCGCGTATAACCCGCGACGCTATCCCGAGCGCGCCCGCGAACGTCGCGACCTGGTGCTGAACATCCTTGCCGAAGAGGGTGTGATCGACGTGGGTCGACTCGCGTCGCTACGCAAGCAGCCGCTCGGCGTGATCGACGCGGAGCGCGGCACCAGCCAGTCCCATGCCGGTTTTCTCGACCTGGTGCGGCGGCAGGTGGTCGCGCGCGGCGTCGCCGACACCTCGCGCATCTCCGAGCTCAAGGTCTGGTCGACCATGGACCCGGTGGTGCAGCGCGCCGCCGAGGATGCACTGGCCGAAACGCTGTCCCGCATCGAGTCCCAGCGCCAAATGGCGGCCGGTACGCTGCAAGGCGCGGCGGTGGTGCTGCGGGCCGAGAACGGCGAGGTCGTGGCGCTGGTCGGCGATCGGCGACGTGGCTATGCCGGGTTCAACCGCGCCCTGGATGCCCGGCGGCCGGTGGGGTCGCTGCTCAAGCCGGTCATCGCACTCACCGCGCTGGAATCCCCCCGCGGCTACCACCTCGCCACGCCGGTGGAGGATACGCCCCTGTCGATGAAGCTCAAGAACGGCAAGACCTGGGCGCCCGGCAATTACGACGGAGAATTTCACGGCGTGGTGCCGCTGCTTACCGCCATCGAACGCTCCTATAACGTGGCATCGGCACGGTTAGGCATCGAGGTGGGCGTCGGGCCATTCGTCAACCGCCTCGGGCAGCTGTCGCAGGACGCGGCGCCCTCGCCGTTTCCCTCGGCCCTGCTCGGCGCGGTGGACATGTCGCCGCTGGACGTGGCGCGCCTGTACCTGCCGTTCGCCAGCGGCGGGCTCGGCTTCGTGCCGCGGGCCTATGTCACCGCGACCGACGAGCGGCGGCGCGTGCTGAGTCGCAATCCCTCGTCAAGCCAGCGACTGATCAGCGCCGATTCCCACTACCTGGTGCATTTCCTGTTGCGCGGCGTGGTGGACCGGGGCACGGCGAGCGGCGTGCTGGGCGAGTTCGGTCGCAGCATGGGGTTGGCGGGAAAGACCGGGACCACCGACGACTTCCGCGACAGCTGGTTTGCCGGTTACTCCGGCAACTATCTCGCGGTGGTATGGGTCGGTCGGGACGATAATCAGCCCACGGGGCTGTCGGGAGCCAGCGGCGCGCTGCCGGTGTGGCGTGACCTGATGCGCGCACTGCCGCTGCGCCGGCCGGGGTTCGAGGTGCCAGCGAATGTCGAATGGCACACCGTCGATTCGGTGTCCGGGTACCGGGTCGGGCGGCGCTGCGATACGGCGCTGCAGGTGCCGTTCGTCGACGGCGGACCGCTGCCGCCGCGCGGCGGCTGCGGCGACGCGGCGTCGGTCCGGCGTGGCGACGGCGGCGCGGTGACCCGCTGGCTTCAGGAGTTGTTTTCCGGGGACGGTGGGCCGGCCGAGGGCGCCTGGGAGCAGAGCGGTCGCCGTTAGATCATTCTCGGACGGCACCTGTCTTTCGAACGTCGGCACGTGGCCTGACTGGATCGGGCGAAAGCCTGATCCGACGAGTGACGGGCGGTGGTTTCGTTCGATGCCGCGTCGGATTACGTCCCCGCTGTCGCGGGGTCTAATCCGACCTACGGTGCGACGGTGTCCCGAATCGAAACCACGGCAACGTGTAGGTCGGATTAGGCGAAGCCGTAATCCGACGAAGAACGGGCGGTGGTTTCGTTCGACGCCGCGTCGGATTACGCCCCCGCTGTCGCGGGGTCTAATCCGACCTACGGTGGACGGTGCCCCGGATTGAAACCGTGGCGACGTGTAGGTCGGATTAGGCGAAGCCGTAATCCGACGAATGACGTGCGGTGGTTTCATCCGACGCCGCGTCG
>JAUIDF010000299.1 GCA_030429125.1 Gammaproteobacteria bacterium
TGTCAGATGCGAGACGGGTCGTTTTCTCGGTGGCACGAAAACTCACTCGCTCAGCGTAGTGTGAACAGGCCCTAAAGCTCCCGGTCGCGGTCGCGATGCCCCGCGCGGTGCGGCGGCACGATGAACCAGGCTGCCGCGACCGCGACACCGAAGACGCTGTAGCCGGCGACGAACACCCACCACGGTGCGTCGAAGTACAGCAGGCGTTCGACCCAGTGGGCGACGAAGGCTCCCGAGTAGGTGGCGTCGCCGGCCGCCTCGCGCAACGCCATTTCGAACCGGGTCAGTGGACAGATCACGCCGAGCCAGGACTGCCCGACGACGATGCCGATCGCCGCCAGGTGAACGATGCGAAAGGCGCGGTTGCGAATCCAGCACCAGCCAAGCAGGCGACCGGTATAGACCGCCGCCAGGCCGCCCACGACGAACAGGACGAACAGTGCGTGCATGACGAGCACCGCGTCGGCGGCGGCCAGGTGAAGTGGCGACGGCGGGCTCAATGGCGTGCGACCGGGCCGCGCGCAGCCGGCATGCCGGGCGCCGGCGATTCAGGCCTGGATGACGTTGCCGAGTCCCGCCGCGCGCGCCGCGCGGTCGGCGTGGGTGGCAATGGCGGTATCCTGGGCGCCGGTGCCGGTGAGGTCGCAGATCGTCACCTGGTCGTCGTCGGTGCGGCCGGGGTGTGTGCCGGTGATCACCGCGCCGAGCTCGGGCGGCGTCGCATCGGCGAGCACGCCGGCGGCGCGGGCGCTGCGCAGCTCGCCGAGCGTCTCGGCCTGTGACACGCGGTCGCAGACATAGAGACTCGCCCGCTCGATCGCCCTCGGGTCGATCTCGTTCTTGCCCGCCTGGTCGGAACCCATGGCGGTAACGTGAAGCCCCGGGTGCAGCCAGTCGGCCCGGAACACGGGTTCGCGCGCCGGCGTGGTGGTGATCACGAGTTGACTCTGGGCCACGGCAGCGCCGGGTTCCGTCATGGCCGAGGCTTCGACGCCGATCGCATGGGCAATGTCCGCGGCACACCGGGCGGCGCGTCCGGCGTCGCGACCGATGACCCGGACGGCGCGAAACGGGCGCACGAGGTGCGCTGCCTGGACCTGCAGGCGAGCCTGCACACCGGTGCCGAAGACCGTGACCGTGTCGACTTCCGTGGGTGCCAGGTGGCGCGCCGCCACCGCACCCGCCGCCGCCGTACGCACATCGGTCAGGTAGCCGTTGTCGAGCAGCAGCGCGTCCACCAGTCCCGTCTTTGCCGAGAACAGAATCATCAGGCCGTTCAGGCTCGGCAAACCCAGCTTCGGGTTGTCGAAGAAACCGGGACTGACCTTGATGGCAAATCCGTCGAAGCCGGGCAGGTAGGCGGTCTTCACGTCCACTTCGCCATTGGCTTCGGCAATCTCCATGGACAGGATCGGCGGCATGACCACCCGGCCGCTCGCCAGGGCCGCGAAGGCGGACTCCACGATATCGACGACGACGGCGTCGAGATGAACGCACTCGCGCAGTTGTCGTTCCGTCAGGATGTAGATGTCACGCATGCTGCCGGCCTCCGACGGTCAGTTCGCCGACCTCGACCGGGTCGCCGTTGACGATGCGGGTGAACTGCTGCATGTCCACGTTGCCACCGCTGATGACGAAGGCGGTCGGGCCGTGGAGCTCGAGCTTGCCGGCCAGCACCGCCGCGTGGGACACCGCCGAGGCGCCTTCGGCAACCAGCCGGTCGACCGTGAACAGCGCGCGCATGCCCGCGTAGATTTCCGCTTCGTCGAGCACGATGACGTCGTCGATGTAGCGTCGACACAGCTCGAACGTGTAGCGGTTGCAAAGGCCGATGCCGCCGCCGAGCGAATCCGCCAGTGTCGCCACCTCGGTGACGTCCACCGGTTGGCCGGCTTCGAGGGAGGCGGCCATGGCCGCGCCGCGCGACATGGATATGCCGACGATGCGGATCGCCGGATCGACGGTCTTGGCGACGAGGGCGATGCCGGCGGCGAGGCCGCCGCCGGAAAGCGGAATAACGATGCAGCGCACATCCGGCCGCTGCTCGAGAATCTCCAGGCCCACGGTGCCCTGGCCCGCGATCACGTCGGCGTGATCGAAGGGCGGAATGTCGGTCATTCCCCTCTCGTCGACGAGTCGCGTCGCTTCGCGCTGCGCCTCGTCCTGGCTGGCGCCGATACGGCACACGGTCGCGCCGAGAGCCTCGACCGCCTTCACCTTGTTGTCAGGCACCAGTTCCGAAAGACACACCGTGGCCGGTATGTCCAGGCGCCGCGCCGCATAGGCGACGGCACGGCCGTGATTTCCGGTGGAACAGCAGACGACGCCGCGGCGCCGGGCGTTCTCGTCGAGCTGCGACAGCGCATTGGCCGCGCCGCGCAACTTGAACGCGCCGGACGGCTGGAGCGTCTCCAGTTTCAGCAGCACCTCGGCGCCGGCATCGACGGCGCTTGGTACGAGGGGCGTGCGAATGGCGGTGCCGGCGATGTTGCGTGCCGCGCGCAACACGTCGACGAGGACGGGTCCGGTCATTGAATCGGTCAGCCTGCGTGTAAGCCGGCCGATTGTACCCACATGATCGACGTGATCCAATTCCCGGCGGACCGACTTCGCTATCGATGCAGTCGGGGTCGCAATCGCGTGATTTCCCTGCGAAAATGCGTTGATAAACTAAAACGCTTTGCGCCGCGGCGCTCCAGGTTCCGTCACCACGTCAATGGAGTTCATGCCTCATGCCTGATGTCGAATTGCCGTTTACCCGCGAGGAGTACGGCGAGCGGCTGACCAAGGTCCGCGGCGCGATGGAAGCCGAGGGTATCGAAGTACTCATTACGGTGGATCCCTCCAACATGGCCTGGCTGACCGGCTATGACGGCTGGTCGTTCTACGTGCACCAGGCCGTCATCGTCTCGCTCAGCGACGGTCCCTACTGGTGGGGTCGGGCCATGGATGCCAACGGCGCCCGCCGCACCGTGTACATGCCGGAGGAAAGCATCCTCGAGTATGCCGATCACTACGTGATGTCCACCGACCGTCACCCGATGGATCACCTGTCCGGTTACTTTCGCGACCGCATGTGGGACGTGGTCCGCATCGGCGTGGAAATGGACAACTATTATTTTTCCGCGGCGGCATTCGAATCGCTCAGGCACAACCTGCCGAACGCCACTTTCATCGATGCCACCGGGCTCGTGAACTGGCAGCGGGGCGTGAAGTCGGAAACCGAGATCACCTACATGCGGCGCGCGGCCCGTATCGTGGAGGAGATGCACGCGCGCATCAACGAGAAGATGCAGCCCGGCGTGCGCAAGAATGACCTGGTGGCGGAGATCTACCGGCAGGCAATCTCGGGTGCCGATGGCTATGGCGGCGACTACCCGGCCATCGTGCCGCTGCTGCCCACCGGCATCGATGCCTCCGCCGCCCACCTGACCTGGGACGACCGCGAACTGAACCAGGGCGCGGGCACGTTCTTCGAGATTGCCGGTTGCTACAAGCGATACCACGCGCCGCTGTGCCGCACCACGTTCCTCGGCAAGCCGCCGAAGGAAATGGTCGAGGCCGAGCACGCCATCGTCGAGGGGCTCGAGAACGGTCTCGAGGCGGCGCGTACCGGCAACCGGGCGGCCGATGTCGCCAATGCCTTCTACGCGGCGCTCGAACGCGCGGGAATCCAGCGCGAGGGTCGTTGCGGCTATCCGATCGGGCTTTCCTATCCGCCCGACTGGGGCGAGCGAACCATCAGCTTCCGCCAGACCGACAACAGCGTGCTGCTGCCCGGCATGACGTTCCATTTCATGCCGGGCCTGTGGATGGATACGTGGGGACTGGAAATCACCGAGACCATCCTGATCCGCGAGGAAGGGCCGGCCGAGTGCCTGGCACACGTACCGCGCCAGCTCATCGTCAAGGAGTGAAGTCCGGCGTCGCGCGCCTGCATGACGCGCGACGTCGAATCCGTGCGTCGACCCCGGCACGCCGCGGCGTGCCGGCGCGTTCCACGACAATCACCCACTATCGCCACGAGGCGGGAAATGCCGGTCCTGCCGCCAGCGACCGGTGCGATCCACCGGGGCCGATGGCCAGGCCGACAGTCGTCGGGTTGGCATTCGTCGCGGCAACCGTTATACCTTTGACTCGTCGAAGGCGCACGTCGACGACATCGTGCGGTGCGACGAGACGACCGTCGGCGATGCCATCGCGCGGGCTTGCGGCGTAGTCGTCCGCTCTGCAATCAGGGGCGGCGCCATACCGAACACGTGAA
>JAUIDF010000016.1 GCA_030429125.1 Gammaproteobacteria bacterium
CGTACACCGTGTCGTCGGCCAGCAGCGAAAACACCGCTTCATCCTGCGGCGCCCCCGCTTCGAGCAGTGCGGCAAAGCGTCGTCGTCCCGATTCGACCTTCGGCCAGGGCGTGTCCAGGTAGGCGTTGGAGAGGACGTAGATGCCGGGTTCGAGTGCCTGCGCGCGGCGCCGGTGGTTATCGAAGTAGAACAGCGAGTCCGGTCCGCCATGGAGCAGGTTGTAGGGATTGAAATCGGTTGATTCGGCGGCGAGCGTTGCGTGCAGGGCGTCGGGCGACCCCTCGTGGTCGAGCACGCGCAACGGCAGGTTGCCCCTCGATACGCGACCACCGCGCGGCGTCGCCGGCGCACGGCGGTTGGTGACCACGGCGAATCGTCCATCGCCGCGCACGCCGAACCAGGTGCCGCCGCCGGACTCGTCGCGCCCGGCAAGGATCGGCGTGTGCCGGCGCCACCAGTGCGCGGCGACGGCGGCGCGGTCGTAGAACTCGTCGCGGTTTGCCGCGACCAGCAACGGTATCGACGGCAATACGCGGAAGGCGACTAGCACGAAACACATGGCGGCGGGCGTGGGTGCGGTTGCTCAGGGTCGGTTCGCGCGCCGAGATCGTCAGTCCGTGCTGCCGCGAACGCGCGCTTCATGGCGCAGCCGCCAGGCGCCCGGTCGCCGGAATCCGCGCCGGGATGCGCCGCGGCGCGCGCTTGCCTGGCGTGCGGCGAACATTGCGCTAGCCGAACTGTTCGGCCACGGCGTCGAGGGTCTCACGATTGATGACCGCGGCGTATGTCGGCGCCGCGTCGTGGCCCCGGAAGGTCTTCTTCACGGTGCCCTCGAGATTGGGACGCTTCTCGGCGGCGGTCTCTCCCTTGCCGATGCCGCCGCCGAACTCGACCACGTGCGCGGCCCCGGCCTCGACCGCGTTGACCAGGTTCTGGTGCCACAGGACCGGGTGGAACAACTGGAAAAACAATCGTGTACGGATCGAACCCGGGTCGGCGTCGTGAAAGCCGCCGGCGTAGTTCGACAGCACGCGCGACGCGGGCGCGGCAATGTGCACGGCATCGAGGTGGGCCCTGAATTCGCGGGCGGCACCGACCATGTAGTACGTGTGGAAGGCGCCCTCGGTCTTCAGTCTGACCGAGCGCCGGCGCGGGTTGGCCTCGGCGAAGGCCGCGGCGAGCCGGTCGAGATCGGCGCTGCTGCCCCCGACCACGGTCTGGTCCGGCATGTTGCAGGCGGCGATGCCGCAGAAATACGCGTCCGAATACGTTCGCGCGTCGGCTTCGCCAACCGGCAGCGCTTCCATCTCGCCTTCGCCCAGGGTGCCCATGAGCTCGCCGCGCAGATTGACCAGCGAGAGAGCGTCCTCGAACGTCATCGCGCCCGCCGCGACCAGCGCGCTGTACTCGCCGAGACTGTGTCCGGCGACGAATCCCGGCGACAGTTCGCGTCCCACGCGCGCTTCGAGAGCTCGAAGGCAGGCGATGGAGTGGGTGAGCAGCACCGGCTGCGTGTATCGCGTCAGGTTGACCCGGTCGTGTTCGTCCTCGAAGGACAGCCGGGCAATGTCGTAGCCGAGGACGTCGCCGGCTCTCTGGTACACTTGCCGTGCGGCATCCTCGTTGTCGTGCAGGTCGCGGCCGATACCGCGGTACTGCGAACCTTGTCCGGGGAAGACGAACAATACGTTCCGCAGGTCGTTTGTCGAGTGCTCGATTCCCATCGGGGATCCTTGGGTCGGGTTGTCGGAAAAACGCTGATTTTAGCCGACTGACCGGTTGCGCGGTTGCCTGGCGGCGCATTCGATGGTCGGTGTCGAGGACCAAGATGGGAAAGAAGTACCAGGAAATCTCGCCCGAGCACGGCGAGTTCATCGCACGCCAGAAACTCTTTTTCTGCGCCACGGCGGCCCCTGACGGCCGCGTCAACGTGTCGCCCAAGGGCGGCGACTGCCTGCGCGTCGTTTCGCCGTCGCGCGTGGTGTGGCTCAACCTGACCGGGAGCGGCAACGAGACCGCCGCGCACCTCCTTCAGAGTCCGCGCATGACGCTCATGTTCTGCGCCTTCGAAGCGTCGCCGAAGATCCTGCGGGTATACGGCAGCGCGCGAACGATACAGCCGGGTGACGTGGATTGGGAGCCCACCTACAAGTTGTTCGAACGCCATGTCGGCGCGCGGCAGCTGTTCGACTTGTCGGTGGACAGCGTGATGACGTCCTGCGGGTTCGGCGTGCCGTACTTCGACTACGCCGGCGAGCGCGGCCAGTTGGATCATTGGTCGCAGGAGCGCGGGGCGGAGGGAGTCCGGGCCTACTGGCGATTGAAGAATGCGACCAGCATCGACGGCAAACCCACCGGAATCGAGGCGGCGGCGGACGCCGAAGATGCCCGTTCGGGCGGCGGCGACGACCACTGACAGGCGCGGCCGGTCGCGATCATCGCAGGCGCGCAACCCTCGCGCGGACAAAAAAAAGCCGCCACTAGGGTGTGGCGGCCAATTCAAGGAGGAGGATAAAAACCAGCGATGCTGCGTTGCAGCATCGAAGGCCGCGAATAATACTCATGAGGTTGGGGGTCGTCAACCCCCTTTCCGCCATTTATTTGTCGCTTTTTCCGCGATACCGAAGGGCGTCGACCGGGGTCCGCGGCGGCGTATCGCCAGGGCCGGTTCACACCGCGCCGGGCACGTGAGACGTCGCGGACTGTTCGCACCTGGCAAGGCGCATCGAGCCGTCCCGGTGGTGCCATGGCGACGCGACGCAACGCCGATGTACCGATAAAGGGCCGGGAGATCGCCGCGAACGCGTGGTGTGGACCGGCCTCGATTCGCGGCGGCGCGGATCGGGCCTACTCGTTGCCCCGTCGAAACCGGTGATAGCGGGCCAGCCACGGAAAGATCCAGGCCGGTGCGTGTGCCTGTTTCCACTGGCCCGCGCCGCGCTTGATCGCCTCGCTCCAGGCCGGGTAGGGCACGAGGGTGGACAGCAGGCCGTTCACCCCCACCCGGTGCTTCATGGCGAGCGCCAGCATCGAGGCGATTTCACCGGCGTGCGCACCGGCGGCGACGGCGCCCAGCAGGCGATCCGAGCCGCGCCGGGTGACGAGCTTGAGAAAGCCGTCGGTCTCGTGCTCGGCTACCGCGCGATCGAGGTCGGCCAGGTCGAAGCGGGTGGTCTCGACCGCCAGGCCGCGCTCGGCGGCGGCCGCTTCGTCGAGTCCGACCCGGCCGATTTCCGGGTCGGTGTAGACGGCCCACGGCATCTGGTCGTAGCCGATCCGGAAACGCCAGAACGGTCGCAACAAGGCGTTGACCGTCGCATGCCAGGCCTGGTGCGAGGCGGCGTGGGTGAACTGGTAGGGTCCGGCGATGTCGCCACAGGCGTAGATGTGCGGAAAGTTCGTCTGCATGAAGGCGTTGACACCCACGCGCCCGGCTCGGATTTCCACGCCCAGGGCCTCGAGTCCGAATCCGTCGACGCGCGGCCGCCGGCCGGTCGCCACCAGTATCGCGTCGAAGCGGGACTCCACGCGGCCATCGCCCGGATCGAAGCACAGGCTGGTCCCCGACACCGACTCCACCCGGGTCCCGGTGTGTACCGCGATGCCCTCGCGTTCGAAGCGCGATTTCAGCAGGTCGCCGACGCACGGATCCTCGCCGCCCAGCAGGCGCGGCTGCATCTCGAACTGGCTGACCCTCGCACCGAGTCGCGCGAAGGCCTGGGACAGTTCGCAGCCGACCGGCCCGCCGCCGAGCACGGCGAGGCGTTGCGGCAGTTCCGGCATGTCCCAGATGGTGTCGGTGGTATAGCACGGAGAATCGGCCAGGCCCGGTACCGGCGGCATCACCGGGTCGGCGCCCGCCGCGATGACGATGTTGCGCCCGCGTACGCGTTGGCCCTCGACGTCGATGGTCCACGGATCGACGAGTCGCGCCTCGCCGCGCAGGCAGCGCACGCCGAGGCGCGTGTAGCGTTCGACCGAATCGTTGGGCGCGATGCTGGCGATGGCGCGACGGACGTGGGCCTTGACGCGTTCGAAGTCGACCCTGACGCCGCTCACGTCGACGCCGAACCCGGCCGAGTCGCGGGCATGGTGCGCGCGCCGGGCGGCGGCAATCAGCGCCTTCGACGGCACACAGCCCGTGTTCAGGCAGTCGCCGCCCATCTCGCCGCTCTCGACCAGCACCACGCGCGCCTTGAGCGCGGCACCGATGTACGCACTGACCAGTCCGGCCGAGCCGGCGCCGATGACGATGACGTCGGCGTCGAACCGCTGGTTCCGGCGGGCCATCAGGACTTCCTCGCCGCGCGCAGCAACAAACGTGCTATCCAGGGAAACACGGCCAGCAGGGCGAATGAGATCACCAGCGACGGGGACAGGACATCCGAGACCGATTCCACGCTGGCGAGCTGCGTGCCCGCGTTCACGTAGACCAGGGTCGCCGGCAACATGCCGGCCTGGCTGACGAGGAAGAAGGTCATGGTGCGAATGGAAGTCAATGCCATGACCAGGTTGACGACGAAGAACGGGATGACCGGCACCAGGCGCAGCGAGAACAGGTAGAAGGCGCCATCTTCGTCAAAGCCGCGCCGCACGCGTTCGAGCCGCTCGCCGAAACGGTCGCGCACCAGTGAGCGACAGACGACGCGGGCGATGAGGAATGCCAGGGTGGCGCCGAGGCTGGACGCGAACGACACCAGCACGGTGCCCCACCACAACCCGAACAGCGCGCCGCCGGCCAGGGTCATGACGGCCGCGCCGGGCACGCTCAGCGCGGTGACCACGACGTAGATGCCGAAGTAGGCGAGCGCCGAGGCCAATGGCCGCGCCTCGAGCAGCATCGAAAGACGCGCCTGCTGCTCGCGCAGCGAATCGAGGGTGAGATGACCACGCGTGGCGGCGTACACGGCGATGATCGCGATCACCACCGCGACGATGACGAAGCCGGTTTTCCTGTTCAACGAGGGGACCTGGATATGGCGCTTCGGGCTAAGGCATTTTCCTGCCGCCCAGTGTCGCTAACATAACAGCATCGAGGTGTCGACGGCCAATCCACGAGCGCGGTTGTCCCGGATCTTCGACGCTTGCGGGCCTTGCTTGCGCCTGTCGGAAACATCGGGATAGGATAATCGAACACGCAAATTTCTCATCATCTCCCGGCCGGCGGAAGGGCTCCTGCCGGCGGTTGGCAGTGACACATTGCCGGGACGTGGTGAACAAGGGCCCATCGGAGTGGTGCACAGTGCGAGGAGGATAGTATGTCGCAAAACAACGTGGCGACCGTGGTCGCCGTCATCGTCGCCCTGGCCGGCTGGATTCTGTATTTCGTCGAGGGAAGCGAGGTCTCCGAGCAGGCTGCCCGCATCGAGACACTGGAGCAATCCGTGGCCGAGGGCGAATCGCGGATGGAAGAACTCTCCGCTGCCCGTGCCGAGGCTGCCGAAGTTCTCGCCGAGGCCGAGTCCCGGGTCGCCGCCCTGCAGGGGCGGATCACCGACATGGGCGACGTCGAGGCCGGGCTGCAGGCGGCCGAGTCCCGCGTATCGAACCTGGAAGCGGCGGTCGCGGAGGCGAAGAGCGCGGAGCAGAACGTGAGAAACGAGTTTGCCGCGCTGTCCACCCGCCACGAGCGCGTGCGTGACGAACTTCAGTCCCATGCCGCAGCCCTGAACGAACGCCTCGACACCCTGATCGCGAAGAACGATGGTCTCGCCGATGAACTCGAGGACGCACGCGGCCGATTGGCCGCGCGCGCGCAGTCCGGCGAGGCGCTCGAGGCGGAGAACGTGGCACTGAAGTCCCGGGTGGCCGATCTCGAGTCGCATGCCGCCGGCCTCAACGAGCGCGTCGACAGCCTGATCGCCAGGAACGACGGATTGTCGTCCGAGCTGCGGTCGCGCGAGCAGGAGGTCGAGTCACTGCAGGCCCGGGTGACGGCGCTCGAGGAGAAGCTCGAGGCGGCTCGCGAGGCCTTGTCGGCTCGCGGCGGAGAGCTCGAGGTCGTGCGCGGCGATCTCGAGGCCACCAGCTCGACCCTCGAGGCCCTGAACCGGGATTACGAGAATCTCAAGCGCCAGCTCGACAGCGAGAAGGCGCGCCGCAGCGACGTCGCCCAGGCGCTCGACGACAAGCGCGAGGGACTGGCCGAGGCGACAGATGCCCTGGAAGAGGCGAAGGCGGCGCGCGACGCGGTGCAGGCCGAATTGTCGGCGGCCGAGGATCGCGCCGAGCGCACCGACGAGTTGCAGGCCCGCCTCGACGAGGCCGACGTGGAGATCGAGCGTCGTACCGTGGCGCTGGCCCAGGAGGCGACGCGGGTGGCGACGCTCGAGACCGAACTTGCCGAACTCAACCAGCGCCGCGACGAGCTGGTGCGGGAGCTCGAGGCGCGCGAGAGCCTGGTCAACCGTCTGAATCGCGAGCGCGACGAGGCGCGCGAGCAGGTGGCGTCATTGCGGTCCGAGATCGAACAGGTGGTCGAACTCAAGAACGCCGAGGTGCGCGAGATCCGCGAGAGCGTCACCCTGATTCGCATGGACAGCGACATTGTCTTCGATCTCGGCGCCACCCGACTTCGCCCGCAGGGGCAGCAGGTGCTGGACTTCGTCGCCGAGTACGCGAAGCGCAATCCCGATCGTGTCGTCAGCCTGGAGGGGCATACCGACTCGGTGCCCATCAGCCTCGATCGTCGCAATCAGTTTCCGAGCAACTGGGAACTGTCGGCAGCGCGCGCCGCCAGCGCCGCGCGCTACCTGCAGTCGGCCGGCATCGAGCCCGACCGCCTCAGGATCGTCGGCTACGGGCAGCACCGCCCGGTGGGGGACAACGATACGGAGTCCGGCCGCAACGCCAACCGGCGGCTGGAGATCGTGCTGGCGCCGGCGGAGCGTCCGGTCACGGCCCTGACGACGCAGTAGGCAGGTGCGACGCGGCGCGCACACGCGCCGCCGCCGGTCGCCTCAGGCGTCGAGCACGAGGTTCGATCGCGGTGCGCTGACGCAGGTGAGGCAGGAACCCTTTTCGCAGTCGGCGCCGACGTCCTGCAACAGCGCCACCTCGCCTTCCTTCACGGCGGTCTTGCAGGTGCCGCAGTTGCCCGCGCGGCAGCCGAAGTCGATGACCACGTCGTTGTCCTCGGCGCATTCGAGAATCGACGTGTAGTCGGCGCTCCAGGCAACCTTCTTGCCACTGCGGGCGAAGGTGACTTCAAACGCGGTGTCGGTGGCGACGCCGCCGTCGTGGGCTTCCTTGACCTTCTTCACCGAGGCCGGGCCGAATGCCTCGAAGTGAATTCGTTCCTCGGGCACGCCCCATTCCTCCAGCCCGGCGACAATGGCATTCATCATCGGCGGCGGGCCGCACAGGTAGAAGTCGTAGTTGTTCGACGGCAGGACGCGCCGGAACAGGTCGACGCTGACCCGCTCGGCGTGCTGGTAGTCCTCGCCCTCGCGCGAGTCCTCCGTGGGATCGCTGTAGCAGACCTGCAGCCTGACGTTGTCGTGCTCGCGATCGAGTTGGGCGAGGTGGTCCTTCATGACGTGCTCCGACTCGTTACGCACCCCGTAGAAGAACCAGGCTTCCTGGCGCGAGCCGGACTCGGTGATGGTGTTGAGCATCGACAGCACCGGGGTAAGCCCGATGCCGCCGCCGATGAGGACGACCGGGTGGTGACGCTCGGTGTCGAGGAAGAAATGCCCGGAGGGCGCCTTCACATCGATGATGTCGTTCTCGTTGAGGGTGTCGTGAAAGTAGGACGAAGACAGCCCCGGCGGCGCGTCGGGATTGTCGCGCGGCGGCGGTATGCGCTTGATCGTCAACCGGTAGTAGTCCGGGTGCAGGGGCGAGTCCGACAGCGAGTAGCAGCGGATGACCGGCTTCTTCTGGCCCGGGATGTCGAGCTGGAAGGTGAGGTACTGTCCGGGCCTGAAGGGCGGCAGATCGCGACGGTCGTGGGGGCGCAGGTAGAACGAGCAGATGTCGGCGCCTTCCATCTCCTTGCGCCACACTTCGAACTTGCGGTAGCCGTTCCAGGAAAGCTCGCTCTCGCGCACCTGCTGCTTCTTGCGTTCGATCACGAGGTCGAGCTCGGCGCGGAATCCGGCCAGCTCCGCCGCGGCGAGTTTCTCGGTGAGGCGATAGCGTTGCACGCGACCGAAGGCCAGCATGGCGAGGTACAGCGCGAGCAGCACGAAGATTGCCACCACGGCGAGTTGGAAGGCGGAGACGGTTTCGTTCATGGTCAAGGTCCCGTGGTGCCGTAGCGCGCCGCCGGGCGGCGCGCCGCGTTAGAACTTGCGGCGGATTTCCAGGCGCACACCGCTGATGTCCTCGTCGTTGTCTCGCCAGCCCTTCATGGCGTCGAAGCGAAAGATCCAGGCGTTGGTGAGCGGGCGCTGGTAGCGGATGCCGAGCGCGTACTGGTCGCCGCGGGCCGGCCCGGTCGGATCGTCGTCGTCCATGAGCTGCACGGTGGCGAGTTCGACGACGAGCTGCTGGTCGAGGTTGAACAGGTACTCCACGCCGATGGCGCCGCCCCAGGTGTCGTGACCGCTGTCGTCGAGCAGTGGAAAGCCGGTCAGGCCGTCGGTCTCGAAATTGATGCCGGTGTTCTTCAGGATGCCGCCGTTGTCGCGCGCCACGGACTGCGGCCGGTTGAACCCGGCGAACAGGTTGAAATAGGGAACGAGGGTACTCGGCTTGCTGGTGATCAGCGAGTTTTCCCACAGCCACAGGACCCCGCCGGCGGTACGCTCGCTGGTCTCGGTGTCCTGGCCGAAGGTGAATACCGCTCGCAGGCTGGTGGAGAGATGGTCGGCGATACGACGCGTATAGCCTACCGAGAAATTGTGGTAGTCGAACTCGTCGAAGCGGTCGCGGCCATCGACGAAGGCATAGTCGATCTCGGCGTAGCCGCCGCGCGTCTCGATGAAGGACGCGATACCGTAGACGTTGACGTCCTCGTCGGCGACTTCGCCATTTTCGTCGCGGATGGCGAGCGAGGAGACTTCGTCGAAACCGGCAAAGAAGGTCACGTCGTAGTTCGAGATGTCGAGCGTCGGGCTGTTCTGCGCCGGACGGGTGATGGCGAAGCCGGTGAAGGCGTCCTCGAGCCAGACGCCGTTCTGGAACAACAGCGGCATCAGTCCGACAGCGAAGGGCATGTCCCAGTCGGTCGGCTTGCCGGTGGCGCCGGTGACGATGGCGCCGAGATCGCCCTCGAAGAACAGGGTTTCCAGGTTGCCGTCGAGCAGGAACTCGCCGTCGTCCTCGCCGGTGTCGCCGGAGAACTCGTAGCGGGTGAACTCGTTATTGCGATCCAGCGGGCGCAGGAACATGTGCACCCGCTCGGTGGCAGTCAACTTGAGGTCGACGTCGAGGTTCAAGCGTGTCGCCACCTGGCCGAGCTTGCGGTCGCCGTTGTCGTTGTCGGCCACCGCGGTTCGCCAGTCGCCGTAGACGGACAATGCAGGGAAGGCGAGGTTGCGCTCGCCGAACCAGTCGCGGCCGGCGGTCAGCGGCCCGGCCTGGTACTGGGGGCGGCCGAGTTCCAGCAGCGGTCGCGGCGTCGGCACCGCGCGCTTGCCGCCGTAGATGGCCTTTTGCGCCTCGGCGTCGTAGACGTGCTCGCCATAGTCCGGGTCGGGCCCGAAGATCGAGTCGTCGTGGGGCACGACTTCGACGCCCGGCGACATCAGGGGCGTTGCCGCGCCCGCCGCGGCCGGCAGCGAGAGGGCAATCAGCAGGGCCAGGGCGGGCGCCGCGATGTGTCCGTCGAGCAGGTTGTTCATCATTGGTCTCCCGCGTTGACGTCGAATGCCACCGTGTACGGGTGAATGTCCAGCATCCAGGCGTTCATCTCGCGTTCCATCTCCCGGGTGGCCTCGACGAAGCGCATGAAATAGATCGGTTCGGCGCGACTGCGCAGGCGCACCGCGAGGCGGTACCGGCCCGGCTTGGCGATCAAATCGCCCGGCACCTTGTAGTTCACCATGCGCGATGCCAGCGGCGGCAGGCTCCTGCCCTCCATGCGCACGCCCGGCGGATGGTTGATCACCGTGGTCGGCTGCGGCGGTGGACGCAGGAACGGCAGCTGGTCGACGTCGAAATTGACCGGCAGGTACATCTCGCGGTCCGTGCCCTTGACGTTCGTGGTCAGGAACTTGGTCTGCAGGTTGAACAACTGGTCATCGTGGGGAATCTTTCCGGCGCGCACATCGGCGGAATGCAGGTCGGCCATGTCGCCGGCCGAATCGACGTACCCGGATTCCCAGACGGTGACGCCGTCCGGGTCGGACAGGGCCACGTTCAGCCACAGTTCCGGCTGGGCGCCGAGCGATCCCGAGGGCAGGTTGTGGCCGGAATTGGTGTTGGTGATGCGATAGGCGAACTCGAGCGGCTCGCCGACCGCGGCCTCGCCCTCGATGAAGGGTCCGTCGATACTCGAACCGTTCTCCATGACCTGGCGGCGCAGCTCGCGCTTTTGCTCGATCTTTTCGAGGTTGTCGTCGATCAGGCGCGCGGCCGCCTGGCGGGTGCTCGGTCGCGCCCAGGCCCTGGGGAAGTCGACTTCGATCTCGCCCTTTTTGACCTTGTTCTCGAATTCGCGCGTGCCCCAGCCGGCGATGTAGTCGAACTCCAGCCAGTCCTCGATGGTGCGTTGGCGCAGCGCGCCGCGGTAATCCTCGACGTGCGGGAAAATGCCGGGATGGGCGATGGGATAGCCCGGTCCGGCAAAGGCGTGGTCGTGCCGGACGCGATCCGGGTTGATCTCCTCGCCGTTGATGACCGCGGCGGGGCCCGTCTCAAAGCCCACCGGCTTGCCCGGCGACTGGCTCATGTGACAATCCTGGCAGCTGATGCCCTGCCTGAACGCGGGCGAGTCCCGGTACTGTTCCCAGACCACCTCGAGCTTGATGCCGAGGTTGACCGCCACCTGGTGGCAGCTGACGCAGAACTCCGACTCCGAGAGATTGGTGAACTCGATCGCTTGCGTGTGGATCGGCGAGCCGCGTCCGCCGCCCTCGGCCGTCTTGATGGCGTACTGGTCCTCGTTTTCCAGCACCGCGTCCAGTCCGGATCCGTCGCCGGCGCCGTAGATCGGCTGGTAGATGTCGCCGGGCACCACGGAGCGTTCGCCGTTGACCTTGCCGTAGGCGTCCTTCACGCGATGGCACGTGACGCACGTAATACCCTCGCGCGACACCTGGGCGCGTTCCCACAACGGCAGCTCGCGCGGTTCGCCGAGCTGGGTGCCGACCTGGGCGTGGCAGCGGACGCAGAAGTCGCCGATGGTCGGGGCGAGGTCGCTGATCTTTTGCTCGAACTTGTGAAACATCGGCGAAATCGACGCGTACGCATGGCTCGACGATCGCCATTCGTCGAAGATGGTTTCGTGACAGCCGGCGCACACCGTGGCGGAGGGAAAATCGGTTTCGGAGAACGCCGCCGCGTGCGGGTCCCCGGGCGCCATGCCGGTGTCGTCGTCGGCCGCCAGTGGCGGCGCCGCGAGCAAGAGGGTCAACAGCGGCAGCAGCAGCCACGGGGCAGGGGACAGGTGTCTATTCATCTTTCGCATCTCCCATCATCTGGCTGACCGCGCCGGTGAAGGCGGCGCCGTCGTGATACTGGTGGCACAGCCGGCAATCGTTTCGCACGCCGTCCTCGTTGTGGCAGGTGGTGCAGGTTTCGCGATCGATGGCACTGAAGTTACTCTGGTAGGGGCCGGCGTCCGGCGACTGGATGCTGTCGCGATACGCGGCCTCGGGATCGGGCCGGTGGCACACGCCACAGCCGCTGTCGGTCTCGACCAGGCGGTTGCCCGCGGCATCGACCAGGCGCAGGTGACTGGCATGGCGAAACACGAAACGGTTCCGGTCGGGCTCGGCCGCGAAGCGCCAGTTCACGGCCACGCGGTCGTCTTCCCCGGTGGACAGGGTGTGGCACTTCATGCACGTGCCGGCGCCGTCCTCGGGTGACAGCAGCGAGTCGATGAAGTCGTCGGTGGCGTCGTCGCGCTCTCCCGCCGCGACCGATCGGTTCTGAAGCGCCGCACCGAGCTCGATCCAGGCGCGCATGACCGGGTCGGCGTGGGCCACCGGGCGGTACTTCATGTCGCCGCGGCGGTCGATGTACCAGCCATTCTCCTCTGCGTCGCCGGGCATCTTGTAACTCGGCGGGCGATAGCGCTCGTTGGCCGCCCAGGCCAGGCCAAGCTGTTGCATGGTCTCGAGGCCGAGGCCGGCAAACAGCCTCGCGTCCAGGTCCAGGCCATTCGCCTCGATGCCGTCGGCCAGTACCGCCGGACCGCGCTTCGCCAGGTCGGCGACGAGGTCGCACACGGCGCGATTGAACGCGGGCTTGCGTTCGTCGACGCCCAGCAGCCAGACCATGAAGTCGCTCGCCTTGCCGCGGCCGGCAGGCCGGAACTTCTCACCCGGCGTCGCGCCGCAATGCCGAAAGGCCTCGAGCTCGCGCTCGCGCAGGCGCATCTGCGGCAGGCTGAGGAGCGTCAGCTCGCCCTGGCTCGATGCCGTGATGCCCGCTTCGTGGCAGGCGGCGCAAGACGCCTCAAAGCCGGAAGCGGGCACGCGCCGGCCGGGGTCGTCGGCGAGGTGGCAGGTGGTGCAGGTCTCGGGCGCGACGTTGGCGTGTTCCTCGCGGTCGACGAAGTGATACTCGAAGTGCCGAACGTGGTCGAAGACGATGGCGCCGGCGGCCTCGTGCGGAAATCGTTCGCCGAAGTCGCGATGGGCGGCAAGACTGTCGAACGGTTCGTCGTGGCAGCTGGCGCACTGTCGATCGCTGATTCGCGTGATCTGCGCGCGCCGGCCCTCGTGCTCGACGTGGCAGCTGGCGCAGCCGATGTCGCCCTGGCCGTCTGCATTGCGGTTGTGTGCCGCGGTCGCCGGGCCGGCAAAGGTGTGGCAGTCGGTGCATCCGGCGGCGCCGTTCGCCGGTGCGCGCAATGTCTCGGCGAGCCACGCCCCGGCCGATGCGTCGTGGGCCTGGTGGCAGGCGACGCATCCCTGTTCGGCCGTGAAGGCGTGGTGCTGGTGGCTGAGCGGACCGGGATCCATCATCGCGGTGCCGCCGCGCGTTTCGGCGTCATCGGCAGCCGTGGGCCACCAGTTCAGCGCGATGACGACAATCGCCAGGATGGCGGCCGCCACCGTGAGCCGGCCGCGCAATACGCGCGTGGTGGGTAGCGGGGCGCAGGGCGGGTGGCGGTGCGCACAACGTCCGTCCGGCAGCGGACCCGATGTGCAGGGTCCGCCGGCCATGGGCGAGCGACGGCATTGCCAGCGGTCGTTCTCCCTTACCGGCTCACAGTCGCTGATGCCGCCGCAGCGACCGTCGACGCCCGGACCGGCGGCGCACGGGCGCCGCCACAACGCGGCGCGTCCGCACTGGAAGCGACCGTTGGGCCGCTCGTAGGGGCTCTGGCCGTGCTGGAATCTGCCGGGGTCGGGCAATCGGGCCATGGTCAGTACACGTAGACGTGAACCAGCAGCGAATGCCACAGGCCGAGGATGATCAGCGCCACCGACAGCGGCAGGTGCAACAGCAGCCACAGCCGCAGCAGACGCTGGTTCGCATAATGCGCATCGACACGGTTCTTGTAGTGCATCAACCCGACGAGCGCACTGAAGGCATCCTGTTCTTCGTCGCCGAGGTAGTCGCGGATGGCCCGTGCGCGCTGTTCGACCCACGCCTGGGGCCGTGCCGAGCCGGTGACGTGGCTCAGGGCGAACCGCGGGCGGGCGAAGAACCAGCCGAGCGCTTCCTCGTACTGGCGAGCGAGCGTTTCGTTGCCGGATGCCTCGACGCCGTCGCGAACCGCCGCGCGTGCGGATTCGCGGATGCGGACCACCTCGGCGGGGATGCGTTCGAGAATGTGTTCGCCGTCGATCAGGTCGATGCGTCGGGGCACGATGCGCGAGAGGGCGTACCCCGCCAGCCCGGACAGGAAGGCGAGATAGAACAGCGCGGCGATGAGCTGCTCATACAAGCCGGTCGGCCACAGCGTTCGGGTGTGCAACCAGAAAAGCGGTGCCAGGCCCACGCCCAGCACCACGTGCAGTTTCAGCCAGGTGGCCGCGGTGCCGAGCGGCACCATGGACAGCTTCTTGCGCGCGTTGAACAATCCGAGAAACAGCATCGCCGCGAGCAGTGTCCAGCCGGTCATGGCGTTCGGATCGAGCAGCTGCGCCCGCATCTGTCCCGCCTGCCAGGCAAGTGCAGCCAGCCCGGCGGCGGCGACGGGAACCGCCCAGGTAAAGGTCCGGTTCACGAGGCGGCGGCCCGCGCCGCGTAGCTTGACGGCAGTGCCGCGATGGGATTGACCATGTCGAAGTCGACCCGGGACAGGGCGTCATGGGGACAGGCGCGAACGCACGCCGGGCCCCCCGGGTTGTTCGCGCACAGATCGCACTTGGTGGCCTTCATGATGGGCTTGTGGCTTTGCGGATCCATCACCGGGCGCCCGCGCGGGTCATTGATTGCCACCAGCGTGATGTTGTCATAGGGGCAGGAGGCGGCGCAGGTGCCGCATCCGATACAGGTGTCGTCGTTGATGACCACCGTGCCGCCCTGCTCGGATCGATGAATCGCACCGGTGGGGCAGCCGATCATGCACACCGGGTCGATGCAGTGCATGCAGGCGTTGGCGACCATCCAGTGGTCGAAAGTCCTGCCGTGGCGCTTGAAGCGGGGATTGCCGTCGTGGGTCGAGGCGCAGGCGCGCACGCAGTCGTCGCAGCGAACGCAGCGGTCGAGATCGATCAGCATCGCCTGGGTCGCGTTGATGTACCGGTGCTCCACCAGCCATTCCTCGCCGCGGTCGAGCGACAGCGGTCGCCGGGCATGGTCGATCAGTCGTTGCGCGGGGGCGGCCGTCATCGCCGGGAACACGTGCTTCTCGAGGATTGGCGCGGGAATGCGCAGTACGTCCACGTAGCCGAGCGCCGTGAGCGTCGTCTCCAGCGTCGTCTCGCTGCCCCGGCTCTGCTCGAGGATCTCGTGCAGTCCGTAGTAGTCGCCGGCACTCAGGTAGGTGAGCGTGCGCCGTCCCGCGCCGTAGCCCACCGATACGCGGGCGAAGCCCGCGCGGATCAGCAGCAGGCCGTCCGGGTAGTCGCCTTCACGGGCGATCACGGGTTCGTTGCCGGTGTTGCGCTTGAAGCCCACGTGCCAGTCGAAGCTGCCGTAGGTTTCGAACAGGGTCTGGCGGACGACTTCGTCGAAATCGTCCGGGGACACGCCCCGAAACAGGTCGGTTTCCTCGAGGTAGTGGCGCAGGGCGTTCTGCCGGTACAGCGATTCGACCCGCTGCCTGAAGGCGGTGTCGAAGCGACTGATCTCGCGCAGACCCTGCCAGCGGATCTCGAGGATCCGCGACTCGGACTCGGCCACCACGGTCGCCGCGCGCGGTATGCGTCCCAGGGCCGCCAACTCGCCGAACATCTGCCCGGCTTCGATGGGCGCGGTCTTGTGCTGCTCGAACAGCCGGGCCGGATTCCTGAGAACGACGCGCGCGGCGGGATCGGCCTCGCGGCCGAGCTCGACGTCGGCGTAGCGCGACAACTGGCGCCGTTCGGGAATCCGGCTGTTGGTCCACAGCTGTGCCAGCGCCTCGACGACATTGCGCCGGCGCGGCTGGCTGCGTCCCAGCAGGGCGGCCGGCAGGCCGTCGCCGAGAATCACGCGGGCGCGGCCGGCGAGTACCACGAACGCGGAGTTGCCGTAGTCGCCCTCGCGCACGATGATCTCGCCCTCGCGCGCGATGAGCACGCGCGCGTCGTAACGCAGGATGTCGTTCAGCGGTGTCGACGCGGGAAAGCGATCGGCGTCCATGGCGTCGAAGGGCGGTGTCGCCAGTACCCGCTCGACGTCCGCTTCGCTCATGTCCGGCCCGAACGGCTGTTGCCAGCGTTGCGGGCGCTCGAGGTGAGCGACGTCCCGATTCCGGGCGTTCATACCGTTCTCCGGCCGTTGGCGAAACTGCCCGCGCTACTCCGTCTGGATGTAACTGTCCGGCGACGGTAACCGGTCTCCCACGGCGCCGGTCAGGTCCTGTCCGTCGAGAGCGTCGATCAGGGATTGCGCGTTCGACGCCGTCGGGTCGGCGAGGAAGGCGTCGGCCCCAGGCACGCCGGCGAGGGCGGCACGCGCGGTATCGATGCGCTGCTGCATGGCGGCCTGGTAGTCGGCGTGTCCCGACTTGTCCAGCGAAGCGGTCGCGGCGACGAGTGCCGCCGCCTGCCCCTGGACATACAGGTTGGCCAGTTCCGGTTCCGTCATGTCGGCATTCACCGAGGTGTCCGGCGGATAGAACCGGTGCTTCACCGATCCCTGGCTGTACTGGACCAGCTCGAAATCCGGATTGATCGGGTGGCCGGCATCGAGCAGGGACGAAATCGTGTCGCCGTCCACTTCGTCGCGAGCCATGGCATGGCAGCCGTTGCAATTCTCGGCAATGGCGAACTTCATGTGGGGACGGATCATGCCGAGCGATTCCGCTTCGGCCATGCGTTCGTCGTAGTCGCGTTCCTTCTCGCTGTGAACCGGCTGGTGCTCCGAGCCGGCGCCGTGACAGCTTTCGCACGAGGGTCCGCTGTCGACCCACGGGATCTCCCCTTCCTCTTCCTGCACCAGCGTGAAGTGGCAGGTCGTGCAGGTTTCGCTGTCGCTCATGTACTCGTCGCCGACCGCGGCGAGAATGGCGTCCATTTTCTCCTGCAGTTCGTCGCTCGGTGCGTCGAACTTGTAGAACGATGCCTGGTGAGGGCTGGCCTCCCAGATCTCGAACTCGGGCTGGTGGCACTCCTCGCCGCACTGGTAGGCGCCGATGTTGAATCCTTCCGCACCGGCACCCGTCGAGAGGGCGAAGAGGACGGCGCCGATGCCGGCGGCCGTCGTGGCGCGGGTGCGCGATACAGCTAGCGTGGTCATGTCGCGATCTCCTCCATAAAGCATTTGTACGAAAAACCTTGTCGCCGGGGCATGCCCCGAATTGTTCGTTGTGTCGGCGCAGTCGACGCGACCTGCACGATTCCACTGACTCGGCATATTAACAAAAGACAACGATCGCCCAAAAGCGCGACCGCGTCTCATTTTCACGCCATCGCGATGTGGCTGTGGCCGAACCAGCGATGATAGCGGCAGCGCTCGCGCACCAGGCGGTGGGTGCCGCGCTCGAACACGTACAGGTTTTCCCAGTAGCCGGTCACCGCAAAATGGTGCTCGTCGTCGAGCAGGGCGATGCCCCTGGGCAGGCGCAGGCCCTCGGCGGCGGTGTCGACGAGCGACTTGACCCGCCCCGTCGCGCCATCGAATACGCCGATCGCGTCCGAGGTGGCGTATGTCACGAGGAATTCGTCGTGACGCTCGTCGTACACGATGCTCTGGCCGTAAATCATCTTCACCGGATCGGGAACGCGGGACTCGGCGAGACCGGAGCCGTCGGCGAACAGCAGCGGGCACGGCAGGTAGCCCCGCTCGAAACGGTCGGTCAGGTCGGGTTCGTAGACCGCGTCGGACGAGGCATAGGATTTCTGTGCGTCGAGAAAGTCCGCCAGACGGGTCTGTATGGCGCCGAGCCGGGATCGGCCGATGCCGGCGAGATGGCGGATCTCGTTTTCGCGATCGGGTCCCAGCCACTTGTCGACCACGCGACCGTTGGCGAGGTCGATCACGGTGATGCACGGTTCGAGATTCAGTGGCATCGGCGGGTCCGGCGGGTCCATGTCGTCGGGCCATGGCACCGACCCGTAGTTGGCCACCGCGAGATGGCGGCCGTCGGCAAACAGGCACAGTTCGTGGGGGCCGACCCCGCCACAGGGCCAGGTCTCGATCACGCGCGTCGTATCCGGATCGCGCACGCTGATGACACCGGCATGCGCAGCGGGATCGTCCCCGTCGGCGTAGGGCCTCGCGGAGCGCTCCGCGATCACCAGTTCGCCGGACGGGAGGAACAGTGAGTGACCGCCGAATTGCAGCGACGGCGATGCCGGTTCGATTGGCTCGACGAGGTCGAGGCTGTCGGTATCGAAGACCACGGCGCGCCGATGGTTCATGCCGATGAACGCCGCGCGCCGGCGATCGGGGTAGGGCGTGACCGCATGTCCCCGCAGCGGCATGAGCGCGCGCGTAACGGCATCGGACGCGGCGTCGACGCGGGTGATCAGGGTGATGTTGTCAGAGTAGTCGCCGGGGATTGCCCGTCTCAGGTCTTCGTCGGCGAAAATCCGCCGTCCGCGACGCCAGGCCATGGCCGGGTGATAGCCGGGCACGAGCCAGGCGCCGGCCGCGGGTGATGCGCTCGTGGAACTCGTGACGGGCGCCAGCGCGGCGCCCATCACGGCCGCGCACTGGCGAAAGAACCGTCGGCGACTCGTCACGACCCCGGGTTCGACGCCGTGCCCTTGCGTTCGCGGAGTCATGGTGCCGGTTTCCGCGCGGTACCGGCCTAGGGCGTGTTCACACGACGCCTTCGCGGCGATCCTTCGGCCCTTTTTCGCCCTGACGGCGTTGCCTCTCGTCGCCATGGAACCACCATGACGCCTCGATGCGCCTTGTCGGATGCGAGACGGGTCGTTTTCTCGGGGCACGAAATCTCACTCGCTCAGCGTCGTGTGAACAGGCCCTAGTCCTGTCCGCCGCTCTGTCCGCCGCCGTGTCCGCCGCTGCCGCCGCTGCCACCGCCCGACGGGTGGGCGGAATCGATGTCCAGCCCGGGGGCGGCGGGCGGCAGGTAGGGTGCCGGGTCGATTTCGCCGTCGTCGTTGATCGTCACCGCCTCGTACCGAGGAAGGATCACTTCCTCGGTGGATGCCAGCGCCTTGACGACGACCTCTCCCTTGCGGACGTACACCGTGGTTTCGCCCCGGCGGCCGACGAGGATCACGAGGTCGGTGCCGCGAACGCCGATGATGGCGGTGGGCGTGCGAAACTCGATGCCGGTCGGGTTCATTCGTCCGCTGATAAATCGCATCACGCCCTTGGTGATTTCCACGCCCATCTCGCCGGTGCGATCGCCCTTGTCATAGACGAAGCGGTCGAGGACGAGGCTGGTGCCACCGGAAACGCGCAGCTTCGAGCGGTCGTTGAAGCGGAAGTAGGCCCAGCCCCGCTCCACCGTCTCGATGAGTTCGTTCTCGAAGATCGGATCGCCGCGATGGACTTCCTGGCGCGAGGCGTCCGGCGGCGTGCCGTAGGCCTGCAGGTGAACGTGACGAGCCTTGCCGATGCGTTCGGCGGCCGAGACATTGAACGCAAGCGCGGCGGCAACGAGCGACACCGCGACGATGATGGTCTGTCGCATCATGGTTTATCCCCTCGTGATTCCCTGCTCCGCGCTCTCGCGCCACGCGGCGCCGGCGGGCGCCGCGCGTCGATCCGTTACGGCGTCAGTCGCCGCCGCCGCCGCCGCCTCCGCCGCCGTCGAGGTTCACGCCGCCCAGCAGCGTGTCGAGGCCGGCATCGCTGGGCACGGCGTACGCGGTATCGCTGATTTCGCCGCCGGCGCCGACGCCCACGGCCGACTGCGCGCCGACGCTGACTGCCTGACCGGTCGCAACCGACGTGACCGATACCGCGCCTTCGAGCACCGTTACCGTGGTCGCACCGTCGTCGGCCACGGCAACGATGAAGTCGGTGCCACGTACGCCGATCAGCGCGGTGGGCGTCTCGATGCGGTATCCCTCGTCCTTGATCTTGCCGCTGATGAATCGCAGCACACCCTTGGAGATGTTCACGCCGAGGGCGTCGTCGGCCGTCTTGCTTCGGTAGACGAACTCATCGAGAACCAGCGACGTGTTGCTGGAGATGTTCAGGCGCGAACGGTCGTCGAATCGCAGGAAGGCCCAGCCGGTGGGATCGGTCTCCACGAGTTCGCCGGCGAAGACGGGGTCCTTGCGTTGAACGATCATGCGCTGTTCGCCGGGTGGCGTGCCATGAACGCTTTCGCTGACCTGCCGGGCGGAGCCGATTTCGTCGGCGGCGAAGGCGGTGGTGGAGAAAAGCGCTGCGAAGAGCACCGGTGGGATAGTTGTCCTTTTCATGGTTTTGTCCCCCGTGTTTGACGTGAAGTTCCGATTTCTCTGCGGATAACCGTACCACACCTGGAGAGGAATCGACAAAATCGCCGTTACTTGGTCTCGGCGACCGTGACGTAGTCCCAGCCCGGACCGGGCGGGTTCTCGCGATAGCGGGCGACGCGCTGGCGGTAGAGCGCGTACAGCGTCGCCAGTGCCCACGGTTCGGATTCGGTTTCGAGCGCGTCGATACGGCGCTCTGCCTCGTCCCAGTCCTGCGCCCGGTACACCGCCAGCATCTCATCGTGATGTGACCGCAATGCGATGAAGTTCGGCTCGACGGCCATGTCGCGGTCGCCGAGCAGGGCGTGTATGGTCACCGGCCTGTCCTTGCCCTTGACCCGCACGAGGTCGAGCTCGAGCGTGGCGTATCCGTCGGCGGCGGCCTCGGTGGCCTCGCCGATGACGATGTCCACACCGTACGTCTTCGACTGTCCCTCCAGGCGCGAGGCCAGGTTGACCGCGTCGCCGAGCACGGAGTAGTCGAATCGCTGTTCGGATCCCATGTTGCCGACGCAGCATTCGCCGGTGTTCAGGCCGATGCCGATTTTCAGCTCCGGCGCATTGTCGTCGCCGAAGAGCGTTTCACGGAACGCCTCGTTGATGGCGACCAGCTCGCGGCGCATCGCGAGCGCGGCGCCGCATCCGCTGGCGGCGTGGGCGGGTTCGGGCAGCGGTGCGTTCCAGAACGCCATGATGCAGTCGCCCATGTACTTGTCGATGGTGCCGCCACGACCGAGGATGAGATCCGTCATCGGCGTCAGGAACCGGTTGATCACCGTGGTCAGTTCGGTCGCGGTGAAGCGCTCGGAGATGGACGTGAAGCCGCGGATGTCGCAGAACAGGATCGTCATGTTCCGCATCTCCCCACCCAGCTTGAGACGGTCCTGGTTGCGCTCCAGTTCTTTCACGAGATCGGGCGAGACGTACTGGCTGAACGCCTTGCGTACCTGCCGACGTTCCCGTTCCTTGTGCAGGTAGCTGGTGACGGAGGCGCTGACGAAGACCAGCAGGATGACGATGCCGGGATAGACCGGCGCCAGCAGGAAGCCGAGTCGGCTGAAGGCGAACCACGAGGCGCCGAGTGCGCCGCAAACCGCCGTCGCCGACACCACCAGGCCCCAGGCAGCGCCGGTTCGCGACGTCACGACGATGACCAGCAGGCCGAGCAATAGCAGGTAGAGCATCTCGGTGCCGTCGGCCCAGTCGGGTCTCAACAGGAACTGCTGAAGCAGCAGCTGCTCGACCATCTGCACGTGCACCTCGACGCCGGGCATGGCCTGTTCGAGCGGCGTGGTGCGAAAGTCGCGCAGGCCGGCGGCGCTGGTGCCGACGAAGACGATGGCGCCCTCCAGCGCGCCGCCGGTGTCGCCGTCCTCGATCAGCCGCCAGGCCGGGATGAAGCGCTCTTCGCGGTGGCCCGTGTCGTACAGGATCAGGCTGCCGCCGGCGTCGGTGGGCGCGACGACCTGGCCGATACGCACGCGCGCGACGCCGGTGTTGGCGCCGAAGTTTTCCTCCTGGTTCGCCCCGGCCGCCTTGACCACGTAGGTCTGCGCGCCCTGGGCCACGCGCAGGGTTTCGGCGCTGAGCGAGGGGTACAGCTTGTCGTTCTGCAGCAGCACGATGGGCACGCGGCGCAGGATGCCGTCGTGGTCGGGAATGAAGTTCAGCGCGCCATAACCGGTTGCCGCCTCGTCGAGTATCGGCAGGTTGGTGACGGCGCCGGAGAATCGCGGCACGAACGGCCCGATGTCGTCTCCGGCGACGGCGAACCCCGCGCGCGGCGGCGAGGCCGAGGTCGAGGCGCCATTGGAGAAGGCGAGTCCGAGGATGACCGGGGCGTCGGCAATGGCGTCAGCAAACAGGGCGTCGTGTGTCGGCAGGCTCGCCAATGCCTCCATGGCGCTGCCGAACACGGGCTCGTCGCGCCACTGCTCGCGAATCGACTCCGGCGACGTGCGATCGGGTTCGGCGAACAGGATGTCGAAGGCGATGGCCGCCGCGCCGCTGGCCGCGAGCTGGTCGGTGAGCCGCGCCAGCAGGGTGCGCGGCCACGGCCACTGGCCCAGCCGCGACAGGCTGTCGTCGTCGATGTCGACCACGTACACCGGCATCGGCTGGTAGGGGCGCGGGGACAGCGACTGGTAGGTGTCGAACACCTTCGCGCGCAGGTCGCTGACGAGATGCGGATCGTGGGCGCGAAGCGCCAGCGCCGCCAGCAGCATGGCCGCGGGAAGTAAAAACGACAGGCGTGAGAACGCCTTGAAGATGGCCGTCAGCCGCGCATTCATCGCGGCGCATTGTAGCAGGGGGCGGGTCGAAGTCCGCGACGCGCGGCGATCAGCCGCTGTTCGTGATTCCGGCCGATGGATTAATGCGTTTGAACTTGGCCATCAGCTCGTCCGGCGTTTCGGTATGGGCGGGATCCACCAGGATGCATTCGACCGGACAGACCTCGACGCACTGGCTGGTATCGAAATGTCCGACGCACTCGGTGCACAGGGCCGGGTCGATCTCGTAAATCTCCTCGCCCTGGTAAATGGCGTCGTTCGGGCACTCGGGTTCGCAGACGTCGCAGTTGATGCACTGGTCGGTGATGAAGAGCGCCATCGTCGGTGATCGCCTCGCTACTGGTTGAGCTTGACCTTGATGGCCTCGTTGACCCGGGGGTGCACGAAGGGGGAGACGTCGCCGCCCAGGCTCGCGATTTCCTTGATCAGCGAGGCGGAAATGAACGTGTAGTTTTCAGCGGGCGTGAGAAACACGGTCTCGATGCGCGCGTTCAGGCGCCGGTTCATGGCGGCGAGCTGAAATTCGTACTCGAAGTCCGACACCGCGCGCAGTCCGCGCAGGATGATGCGTGCGTCCACTTCCCCGAGGTAGTGAACCAGGAGTCCGGTGAATCCGCGTACCTTGACGTTGCCGACGTCGGACAGCGCCATCTTGGTCAGCTCGACGCGCTCGCCCAGCGTAAACATCGGCTTCTTGCCCGGATTGGCGGCAATGGACACCACGACTTCGTCGAACAGTTGACCTGCCCGTTTGACCAGGTCGATATGGCCATTGGTAATGGGGTCGAACGTCCCCGGGTAGACGACGCGTCTGATCATGGGCTGAGTGGTCTGGTGGCGGGATATTGCACTGCAACAAGTCCCCGAGAATACTGCGGTGTGCCGCGCCGCGCAAGGCCGTGCCCCGGGCACGCATCGATCGCGATCACGGTGCCGGCTCGCCGGTGCGCATCAGCAGGCGGTAGTCGACATCGCCGCACACGCCCTGCCTGACCGTCTCCCAGGCCGGCGGGTCCGCCTGTTTGCTGCGCGTCGCGCGCCGTTCCACGTAGACCCGGGCAGCCGCGGCGAGACGATCGCCCCGGGCCAGTTGATCCAGCGCCGGGTCGATCCCGTCGGCGTCGAAAGGCGGGTCGAGAAAGACGATGTCGAACGCATGCGCCGGGCGCCGGAGAAATGCCGAAGCGCTCTCGCATCGCACCGAGACCCCCGCACCGAGGCCGAGCGCGAGGCGATTGTCCTCGAGGTGACGACAGGCCCGCCGGTTGCTCTCGACCAGGATCACCGAGGCGGCGCCGCGCGATGCCGCCTCGAAGCCGAGCGCGCCGCTGCCGGCGAACAGGTCGAGGCAGCGTGCGCCGCGGATGTGCGGCGCGAGCCAGTTGAACAGCGTCTCGCGGACCCGGTCCGGGGTCGGACGCAGGCCGCGGGTGGCCTCGAAGCGGATTCGCCGGCTGCGCAGGTCGCCGCCGATGATGCGCACCATGCCGTGACCGGCGCGTGCCGACGCGCTCATGCTGCGCGCGCCGGCCACGCGGTGTGTCCGGCGCCGCGCGCACTCGGACCGTCGCTGTTGCATACAGTACAATAGGGGTTCTTGCAGTCTGCGGCGTACATGGGCGCGACATTGTCGCCTCAACACGGCCGGCGCGCCAGCGGGCACCGCCGCGCGGCGATCGCCGCCAGCACGCCGCCCACCCCCTGGAATGTCATCCGATCATGATTTTCAAATCCCGCGGCGACGGGCTGTTTTCCCGTTTAGGCAAGACTCGGCGCTCGCTCGCCGACGGCCTGAAGGGGCTGTTCAGCGGTCGTACGACCCTCACCGACGACGACTTCGACGAGCTCGAGGACCAGCTCGTCATGGCCGACATGGGTGCGGCGGCCAGCCATCGCATCGTCGAGGCACTGCGCGACGCGGCCCGACGCGAGAAAACCGCCGACGGCGAGGCACTGCGATCCCTGCTCGGCCGCGAACTGGCGGCGGTGCTCGCCCGTGCCGAGGCGCCGCCGGTCCCGGCCGCTGAACACCACCCGTACATCGTGCTCATGGTCGGCGTGAACGGCGTCGGCAAGACCACCACGGTGGCCAAGCTCGCCCATCACTTCAAGACCGGGGGGCAGCGGGTCATGCTGGCCGCCTGCGACACCTTTCGCGCCGCCGCGGTTGAACAGTTGCAACGCTGGGGCGATCGGCTCGAGGTCCCGGTGATCGCCCAGGGACACGGCGCCGATGCCGCCGCCGTCGCCCACGACGCCGTGCAGGCGGCGCGCGCGCGCGCCGTCGACGTGCTGATCATCGACTCGGCCGGGCGGCAGCATGTCAACGCCGACCTCATGGAGCAGCTCTCGAAAGTGGTACGGGTGGTGGGCCGGGTCGCGCCCGGCGCGCCTCACGACGTCTGGCTGACCGTGGACGCCGGCAACGGTCAGAACGTGCTGTCGCAGATCGAGCACTTCGCCCGCGCCGTGCCGTTGACCGGCCTGTGCGTGACCAAGCTCGACGGCACCGCCCGCGGCGGCGTGCTGGTGGCGGTGGCGGAGCGATTCGAACTCGCGGTGCCCTTCCTCGGCGTCGGCGAGGGCCTCGAGGACCTGCGACCCTTCGACGCGGCGTCTTTCGCCGACGCCCTCGTCGCGGTGGAGAGATAGTGTTGCCTGCGGTGGGTCGCCTGACGGTATCGGCGCCCGTCGCGTTCGACGTCGCGGCGCGCCGACAGGTCATGCGGGCGCGATGGCCGGGGTCGGCGCTTCCCGCGCGCCGGCAGGGCCGGCGCCGAGGCGGCGCGCCGACCCGCGCGACGGCAAGGCAGACACCGAATCGATGATCCGCTTCAGCCAGGTCAGCAAGAGCTACGGCGGCGGCCGCGACGCGCTCAGCCACGTGACATTCCACCTCGAGCCCGGCGAGATGGCCTTCCTCACCGGGCACTCCGGCGCCGGCAAGAGTACGCTGCTCAAGCTCATACTCCTCATGGAGCGGGCCACGCGAGGACAACTGGTCATCGGCGGGATCAATCTCGGCAAGCTGTCGCGACGACGGATCGCGTCGTACCGCCGCGGTGTCGGCGTGGTGTTCCAGGACAACCGCCTGCTGGCCGACCGCACGGTCGCGGACAACGTGGCACTGCCGCTGGTCGTGTCCGGTGTCACGCACCGCGATATCGGTCGACGCGTTCGCGCCGCGCTCGACAAGGTCGGCCTGCTGTGGGCCGAGCGACGCCTGCCGGCGGCGCTGTCCGGCGGTGAGCAGCAGCGTATCGGGATCGCGAGGGCGGTGGTGAACAAGCCCAACGTGCTGCTCGCCGACGAACCCACCGGCAACCTGGACGATGCCATGGCGGCACAGATCATGGACCTGTTCCACGATTTCCATCGCCACGGCGTGACGGTGCTCGTCGCCACGCACGATTTGCGCCAGGTGGCGCGCTACGCGCCCTGCCGCCACCTGGCGCTGGACTCGGGCCGCCTGGTCGCCAACCGGTTGACGCCGGCATGAAATCGCTGCTGCTGCGCCACGTCCAGGTCCTGCTGGCGAGTCTCGGCCGACTGGCGCGGCGACCGGTTTCCTCCGCGTTGACGCTGGGTGGCATCGGCGTCGCGCTGGCGGTGCCGTTGACCCTCTACGTCCTGGTGCAGAACCTGTCGTCGGTGTTCGCGGACTACGACGACAGCCCGCGGCTGTCCGTGTACGTCGAACGTGGTGCGGGCGAGGGCGCCGCCGATGCGCTGGCCGCATCCCTCCGGGATGAGCCGAGAATCGCGCAGCTGACGGTCATTCCGCGTGACCGGGGGCTGGAGCAACTGCTTCGCCACGACGCCCTCGCCGGTCTGCGCGGGCGTATCGGCGAGAATCCGTTGCCCGACGTGATCGAAGTGCGTCCGGCGGCGGGACTGGACACCGACGGCTATCGCGAGCTGGCCGCCAGTATCGCCGCCCGCGACGGCGTCGAGGACGTCCAGATCGACTTGCAGTGGGTGTCGCGACTGCGCGCGGTGACCGACCTCGCGTCGGTGGTGGTCCAGGTGTTCTGGGTGCTGCTCCTGGCCGGCGTTGCCATGGTGATCTCCAATGCCGTGCGCCTGTCACTGGTCACCGCGCGTGACGAGATCGAAGTGATCGCCCTGGTGGGCGGCAGTGAGGCATTCATACGCCGACCCTACCTGTATGCCGGGATGCTGCAGGGCAGCATCGGCGCCCTGGTGGCGGTCTTGCTCGCGCTGGCGGTTCACATGCTCGTCGCGCCCGCCCTGTCGCGGCTGATGGAGGCCTACCTCGGCGGCGCCGGGGTCTCCTTTGCGCCGCCATCGATGCTGCTCAAGGTCGTCGTGTCGGCCGGCGCGATCGGCTGGATGGCCTCGTGGCTGACCGTGTCGCGCTTCCTGCGCGACGTGCTGCCGCGGTGAGCCCGCGATCATTAAATTTCTGAGTATTTCAGTCAGAATTCGTTAAAACCCGGTAACCTTGCGGGCAAATCACTTGAAATTGCCGGGATTTGCGGCATTTCCACTACTGCGACGCGGACGGCTCGCGTCGCCGCAGAACTTGAATATCAGGGAACTTTAATATACTCTGGCACTCAAAGTGACAGAGTGCTAAGCGGCCCGGCCATCCTGCTCGTGGGCCGCCGACCAGCGGAGGATTGAAGACGATGTCGCAGACATTACCGGTCATGCTCGATACCAAGGGAAACCAGGGCCTCGCCCAGTACCTGCAGCAGGTCAACGAGGCACCCATACTGACCGCCGAAGAGGAGCGTGCGCTGGCCGTGCGCCTGCGCGACGAGGACGATCTCGACGCCGCCCGCCAGCTCGTGTTCTCGCACCTGCGCTACGTGATCAGCGTGGCCCGCGGCTTCATGGGCTATGGCCTGCCCATCCAGGACCTCATCCAGG
>JAUIDF010000017.1 GCA_030429125.1 Gammaproteobacteria bacterium
ATACCGCAGCCGTGATCAGCAGGCCGCCCTGTATGATCGGAAAGTCGCGCCGCTGGATTGATCCGACAATCAGCCGCCCGACGCCCGGAAGCGAAAAGACCGTCTCGATGATCACTGCCCCACTCAGCAGTACGCCCGTGGTTACGCCGATTGTCGTCAGGATCGGCACCATGGCATTGCGCAGAGCGTGCCGAAAAACGATGGTCCGGCCCGGCATGCCCTTGGCGCGCGCTGTGCGAACATAATCCTGGTTGAGCACGTCGAGCATCGACGAGCGTGTCATGCGGGCGATGATGCCCATCTGTGTGATTGCCAATGTGATCGCGGGCAACGTCATGGACGCCAGCAACGCGGCCATCCTGCCGGCGCTGCTGGCCACGCTGGCCGGCACCTTCGCGCTGGGCGCCGTCAACGGTCTGGGCGTGACGTTCCTGCGCATCCCGCCGCTTGTCATGACGCTGGGCATGTACGGCGTCATCCAGGGACTGCTGATTGTGATCACCCGCGGCGTGCCGTCCGGCCGCGCCGCGCCGATGCTGTCGGATTTCGTCAACAAGCCGCTGGTCGCGGGCATTCCCGGCATCCTGTTCGCCTGGGTTGCCTTCGCCGCCATCATCGTGTGGATGCTGCGATCCACGACGCTGGGGCTGCGCATCTATGCCATCGGCGCCAACGAGAACGCCGCGGCGCTGTCGGGCGTCGCCATTCGTCGCACCCGCGTGCTGCTGTTCGCGCTGTCCGGCATGTGCGCGGGGTTGACGGGTTTCTTCGTGCTCGGCTTCTCCGGCAATGTCTTCATCGGCGTCGGCGACCAGTACATGCTGCCATCGATCATCGCCGTGGTCATCGGCGGCACGTCGCTGGCGGGCGGCATCGGTGGGCACCACGGTACCGTCGCCGGCGCCATCGTGCTGGTGCTGTTGCAGAGCATCCTGACCACGCTGAACATCGACCCGTCCGGGCGCGCGATGATCTTCGGCGGCACGCTCCTGCTGCTGATGTTCTTCTACGGCCGGCAGCAGAGACTGAGAGTCTAGTGTCTTGCCCGATTCATCCGCGTGGCGTATCGATGCCCGTCGCGTCCGCCGACCGGCGGTGCGACGCCTCGCCACGTATCCGCCATGACTCGCCGTCGCCGCTTTTCAGCGGTCGCGACACGCGCCGATACCAGGCGGCCATACATCGGACGGGACGATAGTGTCACGGGGTACCATGAAGGACGTCGCGCGGCTGGCCGGGGTATCCACCGCCACCATCTCGCGCACGCTGGTTTCCCCGGACAAGGTGCGCGCCGAGACCCGCGAGCGCGTCATGGCCGCCATCGAGCGCATCGGCTATGCGCCCAACGCGCTCGCGCGCAACCTGCGCCAGATGCGCACCTCCACGGTGATCCTGCTGGTGCGGCAGATCGTCAATCCTTTCTACCTGGAGCTGTTTCGCGGCGTCGAGTCGGCGGCGCGCGCGCGCGGTTACAACGTGTTGATGAGCAACGTCGAAAGCCGTCCCGAGCGCGAACTTGCCTACTTCGACATGATTCGCGAGCGCCGCGCCGACGGTGTGATCCTGGCCACCGGCGCACTGCCGTCGCGTCGCGGGCGCGCGCCGGCGTTGCCGCCGATGGTGGTCGTCTCCGAGTACCTGCCGCGCAGCGGCCTGCCCACGGTGCGCATCGACAACGTCGCCGCGGCGGCGGGCGCGGTCGATTACCTGGTTACCCTGGGCCACCAGCGCATCGCGCACGTCACCGGACCGCTGCCCGAGGTGCTGAGCCGGGACCGGCTGAAGGGTTACCGGCGTGCCTTGAGGCGCGCCGGGATCGAGCCGGACGAGCGATGGGTCGCGCGCGGTGACTACACCACGAGATCCGGCCATGCCGCCGCCGCCGCCCTGCTTCGGCGGCGGAGACGGCCGACGGCGATTTTCGCGGCCAACGACGAGATGGCCATGGGCGCCATCAAGGCCGCCCGCGAGGCCGGCCTCGACGTGCCCGGCCAACTCTCGGTGGTCGGCTTCGACGACATCAACATGGCCTCGGCGTGGGACCCGGCGCTGACCACCGTCGCGCAGCCGAGCGACGAGATGGGCGCGTGCGCCATGGACCGGCTGGCCGACCTGCTTGCGGGGGACGATACCCGCAACGGCGACGACGTGTTGGAAACGACGCTCAGGGTGCGCGAGTCCACCGGTCCCGTACCGCGCCGGGCGAACTGAATTACGAACCCTTGCCTGTCTACCCATTGCCCATTCACGAGGAGAGCAATCGATGAACACCAGCCACGAACCCCTCAAGACACTGCGCATCGGCATGGTCGGCAGCGGCTTCATCGCCCACTTCCACCTGAAGTCCATGCTCGGGGTGCGCAACGTGGAAGTGACCGGCGTGTACAGCCCGACGGCGGCGAACCGCGCGGCGCTGGCCGAGGCGGTGGCGAAGATGGATCTCGGCCGTTGCATCGCCTACGACACGCTCGAGGACCTGGTGCGCGCCGACGATGTCGACGCCCTGTGGATTCTCAGCCCCAACGACACGCGCCTCGACGTCATGCGCACCATCCACCGGCTGGTCAAGGAACGGGCCGCGTCGCTGGTCGGCGTCGCCTGCGAGAAGCCGCTCGCGCGCACCATCGCCGAGGCGCGGGAATTCCTTTCGCTGGCCGAGGACGCCGGCCTCAATCACGGCTACCTGGAGAACCAGGTGTTCTCGACCGCCGTGCAGCGCGGCAAGGAGATCATCTGGCAGCGCGCCGTCCCGGCCAGCGGCCGGCCCTACCTGGCCCGTGCCGCCGAGGAGCACTCGGGTCCCCACGAGCCCTGGTTCTGGCAGGGCAAGCGCCAGGGCGGCGGTGTGCTCTCGGACATGATGTGCCACAGCGTGGAGGTGGCGCGCTTCATGCTCGCCGCGCCCGGCGAGGAGCGGTCGGCGCTCGAACTCGTCAGCGCCAACGCCACTATCGGCCATCTCAAGTGGACGCGCCCCGAGTATGCGAAGCAGCTCGGCGAACGCATGAAGGGGGTCGACTACACCCGTCGACCCGCCGAGGACTTCGCTCGCGGCACGCTGGTGCTACGCGATCCCGAGGGCCGGGAGGTGATCATCGAGACCACCACCTCGTGGGCCTACGTCGGCGCCGGCCTGCGTATACAGCTCGAATTGCTCGGTCCCGAGTACGCCATGGAATTCAGCTCGCTCAACACCGGACTGAAGCTGTTCCTGTCGCGCAACGTCACCGGCCGCGAGGGCGAGGACCTGGTGGAGAAGCAGAACGCCGAGCAGGGCCAGATGCCGGTGGTGGAGGACGAGGCCGGCATCTACGGCTACACCAGCGAGAATCGCCACATGGTGGACTGCTTCCGGCGCGGCGAGACGCCAATCGAGACCTGGCACGACGGCTTCGACGTGGTGCGCATCCTGATGGCGCTGTACCGTTCGGCGGAAACGGGACAGACGGTTCGTTTTCCCGTGGACGATCTCGAGGACTACGTGCCGCCCGTCGCCCGGGACGACTGAGAGCGCCGGTGACCGCGCCATCGGCGATCCCGCCGCCGGCCCTCGTGGCCGATATCGGCGGCACCAACGCGCGCTTCGCCCTGGTCGATGGCGATCGGCCGCGCGACGTGGTCTCGGTGCGCTGCGCCGACACGCCGGATATCGTCGAGGCCGTCAACCAGTATCTCGACGGCCGCGACGGTCCGCGGCCGCGCCGTGCCTGCTTCGCCGTGGCCGCGCCCGTGGACGGCGACGCGATTGCCCTCACCAACGGGCCGTGGGCGTTCTCAATCGCCGAGGTGCGGCGCGACCTGGCGCTGGACTCGTTGCGCGTGGTCAACGACTTCGCCGCCCAGGCGGCATCGCTTCAGCAGCTCGCCGGCGACGACCTGCTGCCGCTGGGAGACGCGCGTCGCGCCGACAAGGCGGTTCGCGTCATTCTCGGACCGGGGACGGGTCTGGGCATCGCCGCGGCGGTGCCCGCGGGAGACCATTGGGTGGTGGTGCCGGGGGAGGGCGGTCATACCGGCTTCGCGCCGTGCACGGCGCTGGAGCGGCAGGTGGCGGCACGCGTCGCCGAACGACACGGCCGCACGTCCAACGAGCGCCTGCTATCGGGCTCGGGGCTGGTGGAGATTCATCACGCCCTGGCGCACATCGAGGGTCGAGACGCCGGATCGGTCACGCCGGCGTCGATCACCAGTGCGGCGCTGGACGGCAGCTCGTCGGCCTGCGAGCGTACCGTCGCCCTGTTTCTCGACATGCTCGCCGCGCTGGCCGGCGACGTCGCGCTGTACTTCGGGGCCACCGGCGGCGTGCACATCGCCGGCGGCATCGTGCCGCGCATCGCCGGGCTGATCGACGTCGCGCGCTTTCGCCGCCGCTTCGCCGACAAGGGTCGCATGGCCGGTTACACCGCCACCATCGCGACGTCGGTCGTGGTCACGCCCCACGCCGGCCTGGTTGGCGCCGGCGTGCTGCTCGACGGCCGCGACGCTACTTGAAGCGCGCGTAGCCGGCGTTGTAGCCCTGCTTGAACGGTTCCTCGGCGCCGCCGAAGTCGCCGGCGTGGCGCGTGTAGTCGCCGCGCTTCCTGTCTCCCGCATCGCGCTTTCCGAGGCCGTAGCCGCGCACGTAGGCATCGCAGCCGCGCTCGCCGTGTGCGCGCTTGAGCGCGCCGGGACACGAAACCGCCTCTGCCTTCGGGCAGCGCTCGTCGCTGGCACAGGTGCGGATGCGCGTGCTGGAGTCGTCGCAGAACATCGCGAACTCGTCCTGCGCCCGGCACGTGGCGCGCCTGGTGTCGAGGCCGATGGACGCGCAGGTGCGCCCGTTGCTCTTCTGCCACGCGGTGCTCTCGCACTGCGAGGACGAAGCCGCCAACGCGATGCCGGGCGTGACGAGAAAGACCGCGATGATGCCGAGTGCGAATCGAATGCTTCGTTTCACGAAAGTGGCCTCCGCCGGGTTGAACATGACAGGCGACATATTAACGCCACGGGCAATGAACGCCACGTGAATCGATGCCGCGAACATCACGATGATCTTTCAGGCGGCAATGCGGTCGAGCACCCGGTTGACGGCGATGGCCGGTGCCAGGAACCAGGGCTTGCCGGTATACAGCGGGCGGGTGCGAAAGGGGATGCGATCGAAGGCCGTCGCGCCGCCGGGCACCTCGGCTGCCTGACGTCCGATGCGCATGCCGAGGTAGCTGGCCATGCCGACGCCGGATCCGCAATAGCCCATGGCATGGTACAGGCCGTTGTCGTGGCCGGTGTGCATGAGGGTGTCGAAGGTGTAGGCGACGAAGCCGCCCCAGGAGTGACTGATCCTCACCCCGGCCAGTTCGGGGAACAGGCGAACGAGTTCCGCTTGCAGTCGTGGCGCGCTGCGCCTGGGATCGGTTTCGGCCAGTGAGACGCGGCCGCCGAACAGGATGCGCCGACGGTCCGGTGACGGGCGATAGTAGTAGACCATCCGGCGGGTATCGCAGATGACGCGCGGGGTGGGGAACAATGCGTCCATGAGCGCCGCGTCGACGACGTCCGTGGCGATGATGTAGGAGCCGATCGGTATCACGCGCCGTCGGTGCCACGGCGTCGCCTCGCCGGTATAGCCATTGGTGGCGACGATGACCTTGCGCGCGTTCACGCGGCCGCGCGCGGTGTCGAGCGTGAACCCCCCGGCCTGTCGTTCCAGGGTCCGTACCGGGCAGCCGGTGACCAGCATGGCGCCGGTGGCGAGTGCGGTGTCGGTGACCCCGCCATGGTAGCGGCCCGGATCCAGGCACGCGGTGTGCGGGTACACGACGCCGCCGTGATACAGGGCGGTACCGAGCTCGGTACGCGTCTGTGACGGTGGCACGACGAAGGCGCCGGTGTCGAGCACGGGATGCGGTGTCTCGCCCTCGCGGCGCAGGCGCTCGAAGGCGCCGCGGCAGTGCGCGCCATGAAAGCGGCCGGGTACGTGAAAGTCGCAGTCGATGCCTTCCTCGGTTACGAAGCGCTCCACGTAGTCGCGCGAGGCCTGACCTTCGAGCAGGATGTCGCGGGCGAGGGATTCGCCGTGACGTTTCGACAGCTCGGCGAACGTCGGCTTGACCGAAGTCGAGAGGTGACCGCCATTGCGCGTGCTGCAGCCGTGCCCGGCGGCACTGGATTCGAGCACCAGGGTCGAGTGACCCGCACGGGCGGCCTGGATCGCGGCATGCAGACCGGTGTAGCCGGCGCCGATGACGGCGATGTCGACGTCGCCCGGGAGATCGGATTCGAAGTGACGGGGCGGTGTGCGATCCCACCAGTAGGGCTGCCCCTTGAAGTCGTCGGTAAACAGGTTATCTTTATCCGCTACCGTCATCAGTTTCGGGCGCAAGTACGGGGTTGAAGGGACGCAGCCGGGCGATCCGATGGCGACGGCATTATGTCGGCGCGCGCATCACGCGCGCAAGCGCTGCGACACGATCGTTCCGCGGCGGTAGCGGATCGCGTCGACGCCTCATTCCAAAGCCGGATTACCCGATGAAAATATCCCGAATCGAGACATTCACCAACGAGTTCGTCTGTTTCGTTCGCGTTCGCACCGACGACGGCGCCGAGGGCTGGGGCCAGGCGGCGCCCTATTGCGCCGATATCACGGCGCAGGTCATTCACCGGCAGGTGGCGCCTCACGCACTCGGTCGCGATGCACTCGACATTCGTGCGCTGGTCGACATCATCCCCGAGCGCGAGCACAAGTTTCCCGGATCCTACCTCTCGCGCGCGCTGGGCGGGCTGGATTCCGCGTTGTGGGATCTGCGCGGAAAGCTCGAGGACAAGCCCGTGTGCGCGCTCGTCGGCGGATCACCCGGCCGGCTAAGAACCTATGCCTCGTCCATGCGCCGTGACATATCGCCCGCAGACGAGGCCGCGCGCCTGGCGCGTCTGCGCGACGAGTATGGCTACACGGCGTTCAAGTTTCGCGTCGGTGCCGAATGTGGCCGCGACGTCGACGAGTGGCCGGGGCGCACCGAGGCCATCGTGCCTGCGGTGCGGGCGGCTCTCGGCGACGACGTCGACCTGTTGGTGGACGCCAACTCGGGATTCTCGCCGCAGCGGGCCATCGACGTCGGTCGAATGCTCGAGGCGAACGGCGTCGGTCACTTCGAGGAACCCTGCCCCTACTGGGAACTGGAACAGACGCGCAGGGTGACCGAGGCGCTCGATATCGACGTCACCGGCGGTGAGCAGGATTGTCACCTGTGGAACTGGCGGCGGATGATCGACATGCGGGCGGTCGACGTGGTGCAGCCCGATGTCTGTTACGTCGGCGGATTCACGCGCGCCCTCGAGGTCGCGGCCATGGCGCATGCCGCCGACTTGCCGTGCACGCCGCACTGCGCCAACCTGAGCATGGTGACGCTGTTCACCATGCACCTGTTGCGCGCCGTTCCCAACGCGGGCAAGTACCTGGAATTTTCCATCGAGGGAACGGACTATTATCCCTGGCAGGAGGGGCTGTTCGTCGAGTCGCCCTACGAGGTGAACGACGGGCATGTCACCCTGGCGGATGCCCCGGGATGGGGCGTGACCGTGAGCGAGGCGTGGCTGGACGACGCCGATTACGCCGTCAGCGAGGCCGGCTAGCCGAGGCGGTCGGTTGCCACTTGCCGGTGCCGGGTCCGGTGCGGGCACCCGGGAAGGGCGACTTCGACCCCGGGCCTGCGCGTGGGGCGCGGGCGGCATGTCGCCCGCGCCCCACGCGCGATTATCGATCAGGCGGCCTTCTGCAGGGCGCGCAGCATCCATGCCGTCTTCTCGTGGATCCGCATGCGATCCGACGCCAGCGCAACGGAGGACTCGTCGTTGGCACCCTGTGCCTTGGCGAGCACGTCGCGGCAGGTCTTCACGACCTGCTCGTGGCCCCGGGTCAGGCGCAGGACCATCTCGTCGGCGGAGGGCACGCCGTCCACCTCCTCGATGGAGCTCAGTTTCGCGAAGGCCTTGTACGTGCCCGGCGCGGCAACGCCGAGGGTGCGGATGCGCTCGGCAATGTCATCCACGGCGGTGGCGAGTTCGGTGTAGTGTTCCTCGAACATCAGGTGCAATTCGCGGAACTGCGGCCCGGTCACGTTCCAGTGAAAGTTGTGCGTCTGCAGGTACAGCGTGTAGCTGTCGGCCAGCAGGTGGGACAGGCTGTCGGCGACCGCGTGGCGGTCTTCCTCGGCGATGCCAATGTCGATCTTGTGCATGATTTGCTCCTCGGATCAGGTTGGAAGGGAAACCGGTGCGCTGGTTGTCAACGCGATGAACGCAGTCTAGCCAACCACGATTAATAGGAGAAATCGTTTATTTTAATGTTAAAAATCGACAGAAACTATTTATCGGGTGACGGCTATTCCGCCGCCCCGCCCGGCGGAGAGCCCCCGACGACGCCGCGGCGCACCTGGTCGCGCTCGATGGATTCGAACAACGCCTTGAAGTTACCCTCGCCGAAGCCGTCGTCGCGCTTGCGCTGGATGAACTCGAAGAACACCGGACCGAGCACCGTTGCCGAGAAAATCTGCAGCAGCAGTCGCGGGTCGCCGTCGGCGGTGGAGCCGTCCAGCAGGAGCCCGCGCTGCTTCAATTGCTCTACCGGCTCGCCGTGGCCGGGCAGACGTTCGTCCAGCATCTCGTAGTACGTATCCGGCGGCGGCTCCATGAACGGCACGCCGTTGGCCTTCAGCCGGTCCCAGCATCGCGGCAGGTCGTCGCAGGCGAGTGCGATATGCTGGATGCCCTCGCCATTGAACGCCATCAGGAACTCCTCGATCTGCCCGGTTCCGCCCGAGGCCTCCTCGTTGAGCGGGATGCGGATCTTCCCGTCCGGTGCCGTCATCGCGCGGGACGTCAGGCCGGTGTATTCGCCCTTGATGTCGAAATAGCGCATCTCGCGAAAGTTGAACAGCGTCTCGTAGTAGCGAGCCCAGAACGCCATGCGGCCGCGATAGACGTTATGGGTCAGGTGATCGATGGTGTGAAAGCCGCAGCCGACCGGGTGCCGGTCCACGCCCTCGATGAACTCGAAATCGATGTCGTAGATGGACGAACCGTCCTCGTACCGATCGATGAGATAAATCGGCGCGCCACCGATGCCCTTGATGGCGGGCAGGCGCAGTTCCATCGGCCCGGTGGGAATCTCGATGGGCTGGGCGCCGAGTGCCAGCGCGCGCCGGTAGGCGGAATGCGAATCGCGCACCCGGAACGCCAGTCCGCAGGCACTGGGTCCATGCTCCTCGGCGAAATAGGCGGCCAGGCTGCGGGGCTCGCGGTTGATCACGAAATTGATGTCGCCCTGCCGATACAGGGAAACATCCTTGGACCGGTGGTCTGCCACCCTCGTGAATCCGAGTTGACCGAACAGCGGCTCGAGCACGTTCGGCTTCGGCGAGGCGAACTCGACGAACTCGAAGCCTGCAAGGCCCATGGGATTGTCGAACAGGTCGGCCATCGGGATGCTCCAGTCTTCACTGCGTTGCCATTGTACCTGCGCGCGTCGCGCCCGCAGGCGTGCGGCGACCGGCATCATTCAGTACGCCCGGCGCGTCATTGTTACAATTCGCGACGTTCAGCGTCCGCCAGGCGCGGATTTTTCTTTCTTGTCCGGAATCATCGCCTTGAATCACAACGAAAACCTCTACGCCATCCTGAAGAGCCACTTCCCGGCCGACGACTCGGCCTGCTGCATGGAGTTGTCCGACGGCAGCCAACTGACCTTCGGCGATGTCGACGCCCGCAGCGGTCGAATGGCCGGACTCCTTCGCGCCCTCGGCGTCGACGTTGGCGACCGCGTGCTGGTGCAGGTGGACAAGTCGCCGGAGGCCGTCATGCTGTACCTCGGCTGCCTGCGCGCCGGCGCGGTCTTCCTCCCGCTCAATGCCGCCTACACCGCGCGCGAGGTCGAGTATTTCATCGGCGACGCGACGCCGAGTCTCGCCGTCTGCCGTCCGGCTGACGCCACGGCCTTCGAGGCGCTGGCCGCCGCCGGGGGTGGCACGCGCGTTCAGACCCTTGGCGCGAACGGCGACGGCACCCTCATGGATCGTTTCGCGGACGCGCCCGACGACGAGCGCGTGGAAAGCCGCTCGCACGACGATCTTGCCGCCATTCTCTATACCTCGGGCACCACTGGTCGGTCGAAGGGCGCCATGCTGAGCCATGGCAACCTGTCCTCCAACGCGCGGGTGCTGCACGCGCACTGGGGCTTCACGCCGGACGACGTGCTCATACACGCCCTGCCCATCTTTCACGTCCACGGCCTGTTCGTCGCGTTGCACTGTTCCCTGCTCAACGGTACGCGGATGATCTTCCAGGCGCGATTCGATGCCGATGCCGTGATCGACGCCATGGCGCGCGCCACGGTATTGATGGGCGTACCGACGTTCTACGTGCGCCTGCTGGAGAACACGCGCTTCGATCGCCATGCGGTGCGCCGCATGCGCCTGTTCGTCGCCGGCTCCGCGCCGCTGCTGCCTGACACGTTCAATGCCTTCGAGGCGCGCACCGGGCACCGCATCCTGGAGCGCTACGGCATGACCGAGGCCGGCATGATCACCTCCAACCCGCTCGACGGCGAACGCCTGCCCGGCACGGTCGGCTACTTCCTGCCGGGCGTGTCCGGTCGCGTGGCGGACGTCGACGGCAACGAGCTGCCGCGCGGCGAGGTCGGCGTGCTCGAGATCAAGGGACCGAACGTCTTCAGGGGATACTGGTGCATGCCGGAGAAGACCGCGGCGGAGTTTCGCGCCGACGGTCATTTCATCACCGGCGACAATGCGACGATGGCCGCGGACGGCCGCATCAGCATCGTCGGCCGGGCCAAGGATCTCGTCATCTCGGGGGGTTACAACGTGTATCCCAAGGAGATCGAACTGATGATCGACGTTCTGCCCGGCGTGCGCGAGTCGGCCGTGATCGGCGTACCGCATCCGGACTTCGGCGAGGGCGTGGTGGCGGTGATTTCCAAGCAATCTTCGACTGCGCTGGACGAGGCCACCGTCATCGACTCCCTGTCCGGACAACTCGCCGCGTTCAAGCGTCCCAAGCGCGTTTTCTTCACCGACGAATTACCGCGCAACACCATGGGCAAGGTGCAGAAGAACACACTGCGGCAGAAGTACGCCGATACGTTTGCGAAGCGACAAGAAGAACCCGGGTGACGGTCTTGGGTGAGCGTGTCGACGATCACCTCGGTGCCACGCGACAACGATGGGCGGTTTTGTTTCAAGCGTGAAAAGTTCAGGGCTAAACGTTAGCGGTATTCGTCGAGTCGGAACGAGTCGGCGCGTGTTGTCACCGCACCGGTTCCCTGGTCGGCTCTGCACTGGGGATTTCGAAGATGAATCCGGTAGTCGAAATCCCTGACTGCACGTATTCGCACGAACAACGACATTTCTTCACGGTTTGTCCTGCGTATTGCATCAATCGCTGGCATCGCCCGGTCGATTGAATCGCGTGTCGGCGCGAGGGCTTCAGGTGAATTCTCCAGTACCTTTGCGGCCAGAGAATATTTGTCACTAAAGTTCCTTGCGCAAGTGACGATAAACCTAGTCGTGACGTCGCGCTTGCGATCCGGGTTCGCCATGTTCGTGGATCGTCGTCACCGAGCGCTCGACGAGAATCGGCGCGGGGGAAGGGGATACGTCATCCCATCGTGAAACGAAGGTCAAGAAACCGGAGACATGGGCAATGAGTATGAAGAAGACAGCAGTCGCGATGGCGGCCGTCACCTGGGGACTTAACAGTATCGCAACAGCGTACGCGGGACAGGAGACCGCGGAATTCGAAGTAAGGGTCGGCGTCAGCGACGCATGTGAAATCTCCGCCGATGATCTTGACTTCGGCACCTACAATATCCTCGACATCGTGCCGCTGACCAATACCTCGAACATCACGGTAAAGTGCTCGCTGTTGACGGTTTTCAGCGTCGGTATCGACCAGGGGCAGCACGGATCGTCCACGACGGACCGAAAGATGCTGAAAACGGGCGGTAACGATCAGAACGCCAATCACCTGCTCGATTACACCCTGAACTGCGTCGGTGTCGGCGTCCCGGCTTGCGCCTTGAACTGGGGAGATATCGGTGAGGGTAGCGTGTTCACCAGTATCGGGACGGGGGCCGATATGGACATCGTCCTGACCGGCTCGATTGCGCCGGGACAGAACGTCGAGTCGGGGTCGTACACGGACAACCCGGTGACCGCCACGGTCGATTTCTGATCAGCGGGCCGATGGTGAGATAGCGTCCGACCACCGGTACGGCGACGACGGCGCCGTACCGGCGATGCCGACCCACCCTCGCGCCAGTTTCCCGGGGGCACCATGCCGACATTGCATCCACGACTGTACCGGTTGCGCCTGCGCGTGGCGGCGGTCGGTCTCGTCCTGGCCATGGGCGTCGTCGTTCATGGCGATGCCCGCGCGGCTTCCCTGCGCATCGCGCCGGTACGTATATTCCTCTCGTCAGCCGCGTCCATCGCCAGCATGGTCGTCGAGAATCCGGGCGATACGTCGGTGTTCGTCCAGACACGCGCCGTCTCCTGGCGCCAGGTCGATGGGGAGTCGCTGTACACCGATACCGATCGCGTCACCGTGTCGCCGCCGATCTTCGAGATTCCGCCGCGCCAGAAACAGGTTGTCCGCCTCGCGGTTCGCGGGGCTGACGCGCTCGCTCGCGAGGAGACGTATCGCGTCTACCTGAGCGAGGTCTTCCTCGATGGCGGCCGGGAAGCTTCCGGGGTGCGGGTCGGCTTGCGCCTTGGCGTGCCCGTGTTCGTCGCCCCCGACGATGCGACGGCCGAGGTCGGATTCGAGTACCGCCCGGGGTGCAAGACGGCGCAACTCGTCGCGTTCAACACGGGTCGCGCCCACACCCGACTTCGACATATCGACATCGAAGCGTATCCTGCCGGGCCGCGCGTGGGCGAAGTATCCCGACCGACCTACCTGCTCGCGGGTTCGAGCGTCGGTTGGCCATTGACGCCGGACGGCGCGCTGCCTGCCAGCGTAAGCCTCACTGTCGACGCCGACGACGGTCGCCATCAACACGTGCTCAAGGCCCGACCCGTGGACGATGGGTGCGGCTGAGACGGCCCATGCCCTGTGGCCCGTTCGTGGCACGGTGTATCGATCCGGTCGCCGGCCTGTTGCTGGCCGTCGCCCTCTGTACGGTGTCGTCCGCGGCCATGGCCGGCGACGCGCGCGGCCGGGTCGAGGGTCCGGTCATCGAATCGGTCGAGCCTGCCGTTCTGCCGCCGACCGCGTTGCCGCGCCGACGGGCGCTCGTCATCCATGGCAGGAATTTCTCCGGGCGCGACGCCCTCGAGTTCATCGACGGCTCGGGCCGTCGGTATGTTCGCCGCCCCGGCTTCGTCAGTGAGGACGGAACGCGTATTCACTACGACATCGCCGTCGGCACGCGGCCGGCGCGATGGCAGGTGCGCGTGGTCGCGCCCGATGGCGCACTGGACACGGCGTACTTCGACGTCGTCGCGAGGGCCGTCGTTGCCGAGATGGTGCTGGTGTACAGCACGCGGATCGACCATGGCGTCGGGTCCCTGGAGGAACGGGCGCAGGCCGCGCGAGTTGCCGAACTGCGCCGCCGAATGCAGCCGCCAGCCAACGCCCGCGTGCCGGTCGTGTACGCGGTGTCGATGAATGACAAACCGGTATCCACGGGCCTGGTCGTCCTGCAGCAGGGCAGTCGCTACTTTCTGCCCGTATCGCTGGTGCAGGACATGGATCTCGCACTGTCGCCCGGTTTCGAGGCGGTGGTATTCGAGGGCGTGGACTATGCCGACGCGGGCGATCTCGTCGGCGTCGAGGCCACCCCGGATCCGGCGACGCAATCGCTGCATCTCGAGGCCGGCGCCTCGGCATTCAATGTCAAACATCTGTCCGGCCATCGCCTCGATCCGGGACTCCCCCAGCCGAGCGAAACAGCTTTGTTTCTCAACTACAACGCCACGGCCGTCGGCAGGGGAAACGACGACCAGGTCGATACCCTGCTGGAGGCCGGATTGACCCGTGGAGAGTACGTGGCGCGCACGAGCGGCGTGGTGTCGGATGTTGGCGGCGAATCCGAATGGGTGCGCCTGGAATCGTCGTTGATCCACGATCGGCCGCGCACGCGCACCCGACTGATTCTCGGAGACAGTATCGCGCGACCCACCGATGTGAGCGATCCCGGTCTGCCCTACGCATTCGCCGGTGTGCAGTGGGGTACGAACTTCGAAAACGATCCCGACTACCAGCCCTATCCGTTGCCGACGCTGTATGGCGAAGTCGCTGGCAGCTCCGTGCTCGATCTCTACATCGACCAGTCGTTGCGGCTTCGAAGCGAGGTGGAGGCCGGCCCGTTCGTCATCGATTCGCCGCCGCTGTCCGACGGCAGCGGCGACGTGCGAATCGTGGTGCGGGACGTGACCGGCCGCGAGAGCGTGTACACGGCGCCGTACTACGTCAGCACGCGACTGCTGCAGCAGGGCGTGGCGGATTACGAGATCAACGCCGGTGCGATTCGGGAGTCCTTCGGCGCCGAGAGCTGGGGGTACGGCGACGGCTTCATCGCCGGGCGCTATCGCCGCGGCATGAGCGAGCGGTTTACCGGGCAGCTGCTGGCCGAGGCGACGCCGGACCAGCAGGCGATTGGCGGCGCCGGCGTGGTGCTGGTACCCGGCGTGGGCGTGGCCTCGTTCACGGCCGCAGCCAGCCGGGACGAGGAAGGCTCCGGCACCGCGTTCGGCGCCACGTTCGAGCGCTCCGCCGCGCGCTGGCGCGCCAGCATCGGCGCGCGCGTCATGGACGATGGATTCACACAGCTGGGACGACGTGACACCGGTCGGGAAACGGCCCGGGTGTACACCGCCGAACTCGGCTGGTCGATGCGAACAGGCGCGTTCTCGCTTCGCTACGCCGATCGCGAACGCGTGAACGACAGTCGCTCTCAGTTGCTCAGCGCCGGCTATTCGCGGCAGTTGCCGCGCGGCATGCACCTGACCGTGTCCGCCTCGGTCGGGGAACGATCCGAATTCACGCGTGGCGATGGCGAGGACGCGTACGAATCGGTGGAGGAACGCCGTATCGGCGTCTCGGTGCGCAAGTATCTTGGCTCGCGTCAAAGCCTCGGTGTTTCCCACTCGCAGGACGTTGAGCGGCGTGCCGATCGCCGCGTGCGGAAGAACCGCGCCACGGTCGAATACCAACGCTATGCGCCGCGCGATATCGGTGTCGGTTACGAACTGCAGTACGACTACGACGACGTATCGCGATACAGTGCGGGTATCGACTGGAACACGCGCAACGGCAATATCAGCGCACGCGCCAGCCATGGTGAGCACGGTACTGACTACTTCGCCAACGTCGACGGCTCGCTCGTGGTCGCCGGCGGCAGCATATTCCTCGAGCGTCCACTCAGGGAAGGCTTTGCCGTCGTCAACACCGGCGACTTTACGGGCGTCGACATCTATCGTAACAACCAGCTGGCAACGCGCTCGGACCGCCGCGGCATGGCCATCGTGCCCGCGCTGCTGCCCTACCAGGCCAACACGCTCAGTATCCGGGAGAACGACCTGCCCCTGTCGGCACGTATAGACGATCGCTCGGTCACCGTCGTGCCCTATTTCAAGGGCGCGGTGCCGGCGACGTTCGGCATCTACCGTCGACGCAGCGCGCTGGTCGTCCTGGTCGACGAGGGTGGCGAGGACCTGCCGCCGGGCACGCGTCTCGTGCCGGACGCCGGCGGACCGGCGTACCTGGTCGCCATGCGCGGCGAAGTGTACATTGAAGACCTTGGTGTCGGGCCGGACTTCACGGCCACGCTACCCGACGGCCGACGCTGCACCGTCTCGGTGGACGCGGTAGCGGCCGCTGACGACGACATACCGAAGATCGGTCCGCTGACCTGTACCGCACTGAGGCCGACATGATGCGTTACGCGCAAAGACTGGCAGTTGTTCTGCTCGTTCTGCTCGCGCCCGCGGGCGCGGCCCACGCCTGTTTCGGCGTCCATGTCACGGCGTCGGTGTTGCAGTTTCCCGACTACGACCCCATCGGCACCGAGCACGCGGACTCCGAGCTCGAGGTCGAGATCGAGTGCTTCGTCCTCAACATTCTCAATGCGGTGCCGACATTACTGACGGTGTCGCTGGACCCCGCCCCGGGCGGCGGCACGCGCACGTTGACGCGCGTGGGCGGCGGTTACGATCTGGAATACCAGGTCTACCGCGATGCGGCGCGACAGCTCGTCTGGGGCGACGGATCGGGTGGGGCGGTATCCTTGTTGTTCGAATTTCTCGGCGGATTGCTCACCAGCACGCGCCAGGTGCTCGGCTATGGCCGAATACCCGGCGGGCAGAACGTGCCCGCCGGTGAATACCGGGACACGGTAACGGTGGTCATCGATTTCTAGTGCACGGGGTCGCTCGGTTCAATCGGACCCGGCCACTTCCACGAAGGGCAGGTTGGCAATGCGGGCGAACTGCTCCGCCTGCCCGACTTTCTTGAACTTCGTTCGGCCCCGGTGCGGCCTGAAGGCCATGGCGGGCGACAGCGTCTCGACATCGCGGGCATCGAGGTCCGCGCGCAGGAAGAAGGCGTTGACGCCCGTGGTGTCGCACCCCACCAGTCGGTAGCCACGGCGTATGCCGAGCCGGTTCAGTGCGACCAGCGACGCGCCGTGATAAAAGCCGCTTGGATGCTTCTCGTAGCGAACGAAGGCGGGATCGTAGGGTACCGTCAGGGAACGTTCCGCGCCAAGGCTCGCGTTGTATTCGATCACGACGATGCGCGGGTTCACCACGTGCAGGCATTCCCAGAACCAGTAGTCGTTGCCGTCGACGTCGATCGACAGGACGTCGATCTCGCGCTTCATGCCATGACTGGCGATGACGTCGTTGATGTCGGCGGTGGTCAGGAAGGCGTTGGCGACGCCGAGATCGGATCGCCCGAGGTGTTCGAACACGTCGCGCGCCAGCCGGCACTTCGTTTCCGAACCGTCGATGAACAGCCCGGTGAATCCCCGATTCAATGCCAGGTTCAGGCAGTTGCAGACGTCCGGCGCAAAGCCGAACTCGACGAACGTGCCGGTGCCGGCGCCGATCGCATCGAGCAGGTACTCGATGATGCCGTCTTCCCGGTGCTGGGAGAACACGCGGTACTCGGCGCGGTTGATCGCGAGGCGTTCGTTTCGACGCCGAAGCTTCAACCGGCCCCACCACTGCCGGCGGCGGATTTTCCTCAACGTGCGCGTCGTACTGGACATGGCGGCTGGCGTCAGGTCGGTGCCCGAGTTCACTCCACTGGCGATGATTGAACCGGTTTTTCCGCCATCATAGGCTATCGTCCCGCGGCGGGGAAATCGCTGGTTGGCCGAGGCCACGTCGTCGTCTATAGTCCGACCGGAAATGTCAGCAGGCGGATGCGCCGTGATTTTCATTTTTCTCGAGGGCGCGAAGCGTTCCGGCAACCACCTTTTCGTCGACTGGCTCGCGGCGCAGGCGGGCGCGCTCGCGCACTGCAACAACTACTTCTACCGGGTCGACGAGGACGTCGACGCGCCTCGGCCCGAACCCGATGCCGCCGAGTTCGAGACCAGCCTTCAATCGGCCATGGCCTATCTCGTCCGTTCCGGGCGGCCGCTCAGCATCATCTCCTTCGAATACCCAGGCCGGCTCGTTCCGGACGAGGTGAAGCGCATTTTCGACGCGGCGGCTCGTCACCTGCAGCCGTCGGCGGCGTGGCACCAGCACATCCTGCGCGACCCCTTCAACTGGATGGCGAGCTACGCGCGAATGAAGGCCTCCGTGAAGGTTCACGGCGTCGATGCCGGGGAGCGCGCGAGCTTCGGGCAGACCCGCGACAACTTCGCTACGTTCCACCGGCAATACTGGCACCGGTGGCTTCGCGCCTACCGCCTGTGGGCGGCGTCCCCCGAGTCGACGCGCATTGACTACAACCGGTTCGTCGTCCATGCCGAGTACCGTCGCGCGCTCGCCGCCCGCTTCGCGCTGCGGTTCGACGAGGTGGCGGATGCAAACGCGATGCGGGCCATCTCGGGTCCGGGCTCGTCGTTCCAGGACGACGATCACGATCTGTCGAGCAACGTCAGGGAACGATTCGAATTCGCGCTGCCGCTGTTCGAGTCCTTTCCGCCGCCGCCCGCGGTGTGGCAAGCCGCTTCCCTGGTCTTTCCCTCCGTCACCCGCGCGGTGCGCGAGCAGCTGACCCCGCGCGGGCGCGGCGTCAGGGCGTGACCGATCGGCGCCGCGAGATCGCCTGTACCGGTTTTCCCGAGAACAGGCGGCCGAGCGATCGGTGCCGCATCGGGCCGCCGGCCAGGCGCAGGGCTTCCCACAGCGTCACCTGGTTGGCGCTCAGCACGGTACGGTCCAGTTCGCGCTCGAGCCTGTCCAGCAGGGTCAGCGTGGGCATGGCCGTGTCCGGTACCAGCAGCGCGCCGTCGACGGGTACATCGAGCCAGCGTGCCGCCGCGGCCAGGCGCCTGTCGCCCAGGCGCGCTGCGGCGGGCCCGGACATGGCGTTGAGGCTCACATGATCCGTGACCTCGACGCCCGCGGCGCCGAGCAGTTCGTGAAAAGCCCTTGCCGTGCGCGCCGGGTAGCTCGACAACACGGCAACGCGATTGACGCGAAGGTGCGACAGGGCATTCACGAACGCCAGCGACGTGCTGGAGCATGGCACCTTCAGGCGGCGCGAGAGAGATCGTGCCTGCCGGTGCGCGAAATCCAGCCCGTCGATGAAGCTGCCGCTGGTGCATGCCCACATCACCGCGTCCGGTCCGATCGGGGCGAGCGAGGCGGCCGACAGCAGCAGATTGTCCACGGCTGCCGTCTTGCGCAGGTGGCGCGGCTCGTGCTCTCGTTCGCCGCCCGCGATTCGTACGCCGACGACATAGGCCCGCACCGCCGGGCGCATCATCGCGGCGGCGGTGTAGTACTCGTGCTCGGCGCCCGTGGGCGGGTAGAGGAACCCCAGCTTGATCATGCGCTCGGTCTCACGGGTATCGGGCCCATCCGCGGAGTGTAACGAAAATCCGCGCGGAGCCCGAGGTCATGCTGCCGCGTGGCGTCACGGCGCCGACAGTGTAGACTCGAACCCGATCCCATCGTGGCCGCAACAACCCAACGCGGCAGGAGGCAGGCGAATGACGAGCACCTACACCCTCGCCCGGTACATCGAGGACCTGCGCGAGATTGCCCGCGAGGAAACCGACGAGGATGCGATTCTGTCCCGCGTCGAGCCGCTGGCGCAACGTCTCGCCACCGAGCGGAACTGGTTCGACGCCAGGTACTACGACACCCATCCCGGGCAGGGTTTCGGCGTTCACCTCCTGCACGAGGAACCCGACCACTCCCTCGCGGTGCTGGCCGTCTCGTGGCTGCCGGGCCGGGGTACGCCGCCACACGACCACGGTACCTGGGCCGTCGTGGCCGGCGTCGAGGGCGACGAGTTGAACGTGCGCTACCGCCGCGTGGACGATCGCGCCCGCGACGGCTACGCCCGGCTCGAGGTCAAGGACGAGTTCATCGCCGGTCCGGGCGACGTCGTCTGCATGAAGAACGGCGGTATTCACCTCGTGCGCAACGAGACGGATTCGATCAGCGTCTCGTTGCACACCTACGGCAAGCACGTCAATCACACCAACCGGTCCCAGTACGACCTCGAGACCCACCAGAAGAAGGACTTCATCGTGGCGGTCCAGTAACGATCCAACAGCCCGGCGCGCGCCAAAGCCGCGATCGAAGCGACCTTTCGTTCGGGCCGTCGCATCCCCAGCGAACGGTGAAGGCAGCCATCACGCGTGCGCAGCCGGTGGAAACGTTCGCAATGCACCTCGACCGGGGAGGCTCAATGAGCAGGCTCGACAGCGCCATACGACGACTCGAAGCGCAGCGCGACTGCATTGCCACGGCGACGCGGGAGATCGGCGAGCTCGCCGGGCCGATTCTGGAAATCGGTCTCGGCAACGGCCGCACCTACGACCACCTGCGCGAACGCATGCCGGGGCGGGATATCTTCGTGTTCGAGCGCCAGGTCGCGGCACACCCGACCAGCACGCCGCCCCCGGAGCGATTGATACTCGGCAACCTCGGCGACACGCTGCCACGGGCGCGCCTGCGAATCGGCGCCCCGGCCTGCCTCGCCCACGCCGACATCGGCTGCGGCAACGCCGACATCGACGCCGCGACCGCATCGCTCCTGGCACGGTGGCTGCCGGCCCTGATGCTGGCAGGCGGTGTCATTCTCTGCGATCAACCGCTGTCTTCCGAACACCTTGAGGAAAAGCCGCTGCCCGCATCGGTGGCGCGCGGGCGCTACCACTACTACGTCGTCGCGGGTAATCGGGCCCGGTAGATCGCGATAGCTACCGACCGGGCCGGGCCCGGTCGACGCCGACATCGGGCGCGTGCCGGGAGGGCTCACGTAGCCCGCTATCCGGGTCCGGGCGCTTGCTTCCTTCGCGCATCGTGGCGATTCCGTGTTACCGCGCGCGGCCATCGCGATATGATCAGGGAGAACCCCATTCGCAGCCGCCGGATTGACAAGAGGTACGGCCATGCAATTTTACCTGGACGGTTTTCGCGGAGGCGATCCCGACATTCGGAACGCGGCGCCCGGACGACGCGATCGCGGCCCGTTCGCCCCGCTGCCCGACGAGGTGGACGTGCTTATCGCCGGCTGCGGCCCCGCCGGCCTGTGTCTTGCCGCGCAACTCTCGCAGTTCCCCGACATCGACACGATGATCGTCGAACGAAAGCCGGGTCCGATCGAGAAAGGCCAGGCCGACGGCATCAACACCCGCACCATGGAGATGTTCCAGGCCTTCGGATTCGCGGACAAAGTGAAGCGCGAAAGTTACTGGGTCAACCAGACCGCCTTCTGGATGCCGGATCCGGGCAACCCGGCGCACATCAAGCGCATCGGCATGGTGCAGGACGTGGCCGACGACTCCTCGGAGATGCCTCACACGCTGATCAACCAGGCGCGCGTTCACGAGCTGTTTCTCGACGTCATGCGCAATTCGCCCGCGCGGCTCGAACCGGACTACGGCTGGGCGGTGCGCGACCTCGTCGTCGATGCCTCGAGCGACGACCACCCGGTGAACGTGACGCTGGAGAACACCGGCATCAACGCCGGCGAGACGAAGACCGTGCGGGCCCGCTACGTGGTGGGCTGCGACGGGGCGCGATCGAGCGTGCGCAAGGCCATCGGCGGCGAACTGCACGGCGATGCCGCGCACCAGGCGTGGGGCGTCATGGACATCCTCGCCAACACCGACTTCCCGGACGTGCGCCGGAAGTGCCTCGTCACCTCCGCGAACGAGGGCAACATCCTGATCCTGCCGCGCGAGGGCGGCTATCTCTTCCGCATGTACGTGGAGCTCGACAAGCTCAACCCGGACGAGCGCGTGGCGACTCGCAACCTGACCGTCGATCACGTCATCGACGCGGGCAATCGCATCATGCGGCCGTACACGGTGGACGTAAAGAAGGTGGTATGGTGGTCGATCTACGAAATCGGCCACCGCCTCACCGATCGCTTCGACGACGTGTCCGGAGACGGGGATCGCAATCCGCGCGTCTTCACCGCCGGCGACGCGTGCCACACCCATAGCCCGAAGGCCGGGCAGGGCATGAACGTCTCCATGCAGGACACGTTCAACCTCGGTTGGAAGCTGGCGCACGTGTTCCAGGGCCGCGCGGACCCGAGCCTGCTTCGCAGCTACTCCGCCGAGCGCTGGGTCGAGGCCAGGCGGCTCATCGACACCGACCACGCCTGGGCCCGCATCATGTCGGCGCCGCCGGGTGAGTCCCGCCTCGACGGGGCCGGCATGCCGCGCTTCCAGAAGCATTTCATCGAGAACCTGGAATTCACCGGCGGCAATGCCGTGAAGTACGACGAATCGGCCCTGGTCGGACCGCCCACCCACCAGGCGCTGGCGTCGGGCCAGGCGATCGGCAAGCGCTTCCATTCCGCACCCGTGGTGCGCGTGTCGGACGCCATGCGCATGCAGCTCGGCCACGTCGCCGAGGCCGACGGCCGCTGGCGCATCTATGCGTTCGCCGGCAGCGACGCCGACTCCATTCCCGATTCCACCATCGGCAGGCTGGCCGAATGGCTCGAGAGGGATGCGGCCTCACCGGTCAGAAAACACACGCGACCCGACGAGGACATCGACGCCCTGATCGACTTTCGCGCCGTGTTTCCGCGGACCTTCGACGCGATCGCCTACGAGGAAATGCCGTCGCTACTGAAGCCGAAGAAGGGCCGCTTCGGCCTGCAGGATCACGAGAAGGCGTTTTGCGTCGACCACAAGGGCGCCGGTGACATCTACGAGATGCGCGGCATCGATCGCGACCAGGGCTGCATGGTGGTGGTGCGACCCGATCAATACGTGGCCCACGTCCTGCCGCTCGATGCCTACGCGGCGTTGTCTGCATTCTTTGGCGGTTTTCTGCTGCCGGCCGGGTAAGGCGGGATTCGTGACCATCGCCCGGCAGCCGTGAAGAAACGTCTCGCCTCAAGCGATCCCGAAAACGGCCGGCCCGACACCCCGACCCCGGTGTGCGTTTGCCCGGTTGCGAAGGGCGGGCGTCATCGGGCGCCCCAGGTGTCGGACAGGCGATAACCTTCCGGCCAGGGGTCGGTCGGCTCGAGCATGTGCTGGTGAATGCCCGTAATCCATCCGCGGCCCGAGATCTCCGGCACGATGGCGAGCCGGCCGCCGACCGTCGTTTCATCGACGATGCATCCCTCGAAAGTGGAGCCGATCAGCGACCGCGTGGTCAGCCGGTCGCCTGTTTTCATCATTCCCCGCGCGTGCAGCACGGCCATGCGGGCGGACAGGGCGGTGCCGGTCGGCGAACGATCGATTTTTCCCGGCTGGATGGCCACGGCCGCCCCGGCTTCCAGTCCAGCCGGTCCATCAGTCAGCGGGCCGGCGAAGAGGCAGAACGAGATGTGTTTCCAGTCCTCGTTCTCGGGATGCTCGAAACCCAGTTGCGCATTGGCCGCGTTGGTGATCCTGACACCGAGCGTGGCAACGTCGTGTGCCTCGTTCTGGGTGAGCGCAAACCCCAACGCATCGGCATCGACGATCACGAAGCTGTCTCCGCCATAGGCCGTATCGACCGTTAGCGTGCCGAGCCCGTCCACGTCGAGGTTCGCGTCCAGTCGGGATGCAAACGAGGGCAGGTTCCTGACGTAAATACGCTCCGCCTTGCCGTCGCGGCAGGTGGCCCTGACCCGCACCAGGCCGCCCGGCGCTTCCAGCACCAGGTGCGTCTCGGGTTCCGTCATCGGGATCAAGCCGGCATCCAGCAGCACGGTGGAAACGCAGATCGAGTTCGATCCCGACATTGGCGGCGTATCCTCCGGCTCCATGATGATCCACGCGGCGTCCGCCTCGGGATGTTTGGGCGGCACCAGCAGGTTGACGTGGCGAAAGACACCGCCGCGCGGCTCGTTGAGCATGAAATTTCGCAAGGTCTGGTCGTTGGCGATCCACCGGCTCTGCGCCCAGATCGTATCGCCGGGCGGCGGCAGGACACCGCCGACGATGACGTCTCCAACTTCGCCCTCCGCGTGCGCGGAGATCACGTGAATGGTCTTGCTCGATCGCATGTCGTGAGGTTCTCACCAGCCGACGCCAATTGCAAATAGCCGCGTGACGGTTTTGTGTGTCAGCAACTGCGGCGCTCGTGTCGAACACGGCAAGACAGAGCGCCCCGAAGAAAACGACCTAGACATGAGGGATTTTCAAAAGGCCCGCCGAGACATGGCGCTCACATAGCTCACGCTCTACAGCCCAGTCATGCCCACTCCAGCCATTGAAAGTGTAACCTACAATGTATCTGTCCCAGTCAGCATAACGTACATTGGTGACGAGCGATTCAACTGCGATACAGCCGGCGCTAAGTAGTAGCTTGGGGTTGCCGCTTCGCTCTCTTGCCCAAGTCAGTAATCGAGTATAGGTGGGGCACTTGATTCTGGAGACTTCCTTGTCGTGCCAGTTCTGGACAGTCAAGGCTTTTTTCAAGGTATCGGAGTGTAGATTGCCGGCGACCCAGATCGTATCGAAACCGCTTAGAAGAGTATGGTCGTATCGCTCTTTCGCGTGTTTCGCAAGACAATTCAGTACGAGAATGTCTGTTCGGCTTCCGATCCACTTCTCATCCCGATTCTTGATTTCGTTGAATCGGACGACGATATCGCAGGCGTCTATAAAATCCGCCAGTTTCTTCCCCGAGATGCGCGGCATCATGTGGTCAACGCCTGGCTCCCTGGCGTTTCCCACGACAATGATGCGAGGTTTTCTTTTCTCTCCAACCCCAGTTCGAGCGTGCCTCTCGTTCAAGGTCATTCAGTACGCGAGGCGAACATTCTGTCTCGTTCCTTGAACCATTCCTCGGCGTAGTCAACATGTGCCCAGTCTTCGAGCCATGGTCCGCCACGGGTGAAGTGAACGGCCCTGGGAGGTTGCGAATTCTTGTGCTCGGACCACCCTTCGAGCCAGTTCCAATCGGGGTCGATTGCGCCGATCAATTCGTCCTTTAGCCATTTGAACTGATGCAGATAAGATCCCGGTCTGGTATTGACGCATTCCGGTACGAGTGCCTGGTTGGCGGCGTGAGAACAGTTGAACAACATCAGGCTGGACCAGTTCTTCCGGGGATATCGGGTCTGTAGTTTACCATCCATCTTCGTTTGCTCCGGCGGACCATAGTCCTGTTTTACGCAACAGAGCGCCTTGTTTTCGTCAGCGTAGTGCCACAGTTTCCCGATATCATCCAGCCAGAGAAAGTCACAATCGCAAAACAGTGCAAAACCTTCGTATTTACAGAGGTAGGGCACCAGAAATCGACTATAAGTGAATTCCGTCGATGCCAAGGGGTCGGGTGGCCGATAGTAAACACCGGATGCACGAAGCCGATCGAGCATGAGCGGCTGGATCTCGATGTTTACCGAGGCCCGTTGCTGGATCGAAAAACGGCAGACATCGTAGGCAATGGCCTGGTCAGGATCCCAGCCGATAAACACTCTGATGGGTGCATTGTTCAACGTGGATGACCGGGGATAGACAGGCGATAGTGCGAAAATCGACGCGAAATCGGGGATCCGGTCAGCGCGCGACTTCGAAGATCGCTGCCATTTCCTTCCTCTCGGTAGCTTGCAGGGCTTCGGAGCAGTGTACGTCGAGGGTTTACCGAGCAGTTTGAAGGCACGAAGAAGAGAAGAAGTGTCCGTTAAAACAACTCTCTATGACTGGTGGGCCCGCCAGGACTCGAACCTGGGACCAATGGATTATGAGTCCACTGCTCTAACCAACTGAGCTACAGGCCCTTTAGCCGCTGCTGTGGACCGAATTATAGACGGCCCCGGCGGCGATCTTCAGGGCAGCGTCGGCGTGCCGCCCGATCGGCGCGCATAGTGTCACAGGCGCTGGCTCGACTCAAGAAATCCTTGTCCCGTCGGGCGTGAGGGCGTTGAGCGGGTCGGGTGCTAGAATGTCGGCCTCAAATTCGTTCCCCGCGTTCGTCCGACTGGATTCTCCTGCCGTGTCCCAAGGCTTGCTCAGTGGCCGTCGCGCCGTGTTTCGGCGGGCGATCCTCGATTCTCTGTCGCTGCCGGCCTTCATCCTGCTCACCACCATGATGGGCTTCGGCTCGCTGGCACGCGTAAGCGGCTTCGAGCCGTCCATGGCGGTGGCGGCGACGGTGTTGATCTGGGGCCTGCCGGGGCAGTTGGCGATGGTGGACCTGACCGCCGCGGGGCATGGCATCGTGTCGGCGGTGGTGGCCTGCTCGCTGGCCAATGCCCGCTTTCTGCCCATGGTGGTGTCGTTCCTGCCCACGGTGAGTCGGGGGGTGTCGCGGCCGTGGCCGCTGCTCGTCTACGCGCAGTTGCTGTCGATCAATTCGTGGGCGATGTGCCTGAAGGCCTTTCCCGGGGTGGAGCCCAACTGGCGCGGGTTCTACTACACGGTGTTCGCGAGCTCCATCCTCGGCGCGGCGGTGGCGGGGACGTTGCTCGGCTACCATGCCTCGGGCGTCATGCCCGCACCGATGGTGCTGGGTTTCGTGTTCCTGAGTCCACTGTTCTTCGCCCTCGTCCTGTCGGCGGTGAGCGGATTGCCGGGACGGCTGTCGCTGGTGTTCGGCTGTGCCGTGATGGGGGTTGCCAATTCGTTGGTGCCGCAGATGGATCTCGTGGTGACCGGGCTGGTGGGCGGTACCCTCGGCTTTGTGATCGGCCGGCGCCTGTCGCAAAGGGCCGCGTCATGAGCACCACGCTGCTTTGGGTGCTGGTGCTGCTGTGCGGACTGGCGACGTTCTTCTGGCGCTTCCTGGGCGTGGCCTTCGCACGACGCATCGATCCGTCCGGCGCGGTGTTCGAGTGGGTGAACTGCGTGTCCTACGCGATGGTGGCGGGGCTGGTGTTCCGCATGATCGTGCTGCCGGTGAACGACCTCGCGACGCTGCCGCTATGGGCGCGTCTCGCCGGTGTAGGGATTGCGTTTGCCACCTACTTCGCGGCGCGGCGAACGCTGCTGCCGGGGGTGGTGGCGGGCAGCGGCAGCGTGGCGTTCTTCGCCTGGTGGCTGGGGTAGGGGGTCACCACCGGGCGCGCCGTCGGCACGCCCGGTGGTCGGCAGGACCTAGTTGTCGAGGAAGCTGCGCAGGTGGTCGGAGCGGCTCGGGTGACGCAGCTTGCGCAGCGCCTTGGCCTCGATCTGTCGAATCCGCTCGCGGGTGACGTCGAACTGCTTGCCGACTTCCTCCAGCGTGTGGTCGGTATTCATGTCGATGCCGAAGCGCATCTGCAGCACTCGTGCCTCGCGCGTGGTCAGGCTCTGCAGGATCTCCTGGGTGGCGTTGCGCAGGCCGGACGTGGTGGCGGCGTCGAGCGGCGCCTCCACGTTCTTGTCCTCGATGAAGTCGCCCAGGTGCGAGTCCTCGTCGTCGCCGATGGGCGTCTCCATGGAGATCGGCTCCTTGGCGATCTTGAGCACCTTGCGGATCTTGCTCTCGGGCATGTCCATGCGCTCGGCCAGCTCCTCGGGCAGGGCCTCGCGGCCCTTCTCCTGCATGATCTGGCGCGAGATGCGATTGAGCTTGTTGATGGTCTCGATCATGTGCACCGGGATGCGGATGGTGCGCGCCTGGTCGGCGATGGAGCGCGTGATGGCCTGGCGAATCCACCAGGTGGCATA
>JAUIDF010000018.1 GCA_030429125.1 Gammaproteobacteria bacterium
AGGTAGGCGTTGGTATAAAACTGGAAAACGTCGTTGGCGTTCAGCTGCTCGGTGCGGTGACGCAGCTGTTCGTATCGCTTGCGCAGGGTGTCGCGCGCCCCTTCCTCGTCCTTGCCGGAAAGAATCAGGCCGATCATGTCGTTCTTGACGCGCTTGCGCCACAGCTCGTCCAGTTCGGCCTCGTCCACGGCCCAGGGCGCGGTCTCGCGATCGACGCGGTAGGACTCGTCGACGGTGAAGTCGAACGGCCGTTCGAGCACGGTCAATGCCGTCTCGACCTGCTCGCGCACCCGGGCACGATAGACGAGGAATATGGCGAAGGCGGGCTCGAGCCGGCTGTTATCGATAAAATCGTCGAACTCGTAGCGAATTTCCTCGAACTTGCTGATGTCTCGTTGCAGGAAATAGAGCCGTTCGGGATCCAGCGTCTCCAGGTATCGATCCAGGACGCGCACCGACATCTCGTCGTCGAGGGACGACTTCACGTAGTGCCTTCGCTGCATGTAGCTCTTGATCAGCTGGGCGACGAAGCGATGCTTCTTCTCCACGTTCATGGAGCCCGCCGGGTCCGTGTTCGCCGGGCTCATCGGGGCAACGAGCATGGCGGCGGTTCCCAGGACGAGGGCGATGACCAGTGCCGCGATCGCTTGCCGGGCCAGGCCAACGGGGCGAACGGCGGACGGTGCAGTCAGGGAATAGGGCATGGCTTCAGGGTGCGCGAGGCGCGAACTGGCTGGGGGAAGAAGTCCGAATCCTAGCAATAATACCTATAAATCAAGCTGAATATATGGCAATTTCGTGCGCAATGTCATGATCGGACAACGCCGGCGCTCACGAATCCACGGCGTGACAGGCAACGTGCACGTCGCCGTAGCGAAGCAGCTCCGGGCGTTCCACCGAGCAGCGTGCCATGGCGATGGGGCAGCGCTTGTGAAAGGCACAGCCGCCGGGCGGATTCAGTGGCGAGGGCAGCTCGCCCGTCAGGACCACCCGCTCGGCGCGCCGGGTGGGATCGACGAACGGCGTGCTGGCGAGCAGGGCCTGCGTGTAGGGGTGGCGGGGACTGGCGAATATTTCCTCTTTCGGCCCCTGTTCTACGGTGCGCCCGAGATACATCACCATGACGTCGTTGCTGATGTGCTCGACGACGCTCAGGCCGTGGGAAATGAACAGGTAGGCGAGGTCGAGTTCCTCCTGCAACTCCATCAGCAGGTTCAGTACCTGGGCCTGGATGGAGACGTCCAGCGCCGAGACGGGCTCGTCGGCAACGACGATCTTCGGCCGCAGCATCAGCGCCCGCGCGATGGCGATGCGCTGTCGCTGGCCGCCGGAGAACATGTGCGGAAAGCGGTTGTAGTGCTCGCGTCGCAATCCCACCCGAGCCAGCATGTCCATCGCGTCTTCGCGGCGTTCGGCGGCACGCTTGTCGGTGTTGATGACCAGCGGCTCCTCGAGAATGGTGCCCACCTTCTTGCGTGGATTCAGCGAGCCGTACGGATCCTGGAACACGATCTGCACGCGCTGGCGCAGGCGGCGGATCGCGCTGGCATCGGCATTTGCGACGTCGACGCCGTCGAGCACGAGGTGGCCCGCGGTCGGGGGCTCGATCAGGGTCACGAGGCGGGCGAGGGTGGACTTGCCGCAGCCCGACTCCCCCACCACGGCCAACGTCTCGCCGGCGCGCAGGGTAAACCCGGCGCCATCCAGCGCCTTGAGGGTGCGGGCGCTGCCGAACAGTCCGCCGCCCACCTCGTAGTGCCGGGCGAGTCCGCTGGCCTGGATCACGTCGTTCATCAATCGTGCCCCACGGGGTGCAGGCATCGCACCGCGCCGGCGCCGTCGCCCTCGAGGGTGGGCATGGTGGCGCGGCAGTCGTCCTCGGCGCGGCCGCAGCGCGGGTTGAACAGGCAGCCAGTGGGCCGGTCGAACGGTCCGGGCACCACGCCCGGTATGGTCGGTAACCGGCGGCTGCCGCGACTGCGCTCGGGCAGCGCCTCGAGCAGCGCCGAAGTGTAGGGATGGCGCGGCCGGGTGAAGAGGGAATCCACGCCGCGCTCTTCCACCACCTGCCCGGCATACATGACGTCGACGCGGCGCACCGTCTCGGCAATGACGCCCATGTCGTGGGTGATGAGGATCAGTGCCATGTGCTTGTCCTCCTGCAGCTTGAGCAGCAGGTCGAGAATCTGCGCCTGGATGGTCACGTCCAGTGCCGTGGTCGGCTCGTCGGCGATGAGCAGCTTGGGATTGCAGGCGATGGCCATGGCGATCATCACGCGCTGGTTCATGCCCCCGGAGAGCTGGTGGGGGAAGCTGCCCAGCCGCCGGGCGGGATCGGGTATGCCCACCTGGGCCAGCAATTCGAGTGCCCGTTCCTTGCGTTCCCTGCGTGAGCCGCCTTCGTGCACCTTGAGCGTCTCGGTGATCTGGAAGCCCACCGTGAAGCACGGGTTGAGGCTGGTCATGGGCTCCTGGAAGATCATGGCCACGTCGTTGCCGGTGATGTCGCGCCGCTTCGACGACGACATGGCCAGCAGGTCGTGACCGTCGAACGTCAGCCGGTCCGCCGCGATCTCGCCGGGGTAGGGGATCAGTCCCATCAGCGCCAGCATGCTCACGCTCTTGCCCGAGCCGGACTCGCCGACGATGCCGAGCGTCTCGCCATGGTCCACGCTGATGGACACCTGGTCGACGGCGCGGAACTTGTCGAAGGTCACCGACAGGTTCTCGATTTCGAGCAGCGACACTATTGCCTCTTCAACTTGGGATCGAGGGCGTCGCGCAGGCCGTCCCCGAGCAGGTTCAGCGCGAGCACCGTGACCAGGATGGCGAGTCCCGGAAAGGTGACCACCCACCAGGCGCGCAGCACGAACTCGCGCGCCTCCGCGAGCATGGTGCCCCACTCGGGCGTGGGCGGCTGTGCGCCCATGCCGAGAAAGCCGAGCGCGGCGGCGTCGAGGATGGCGCTGGAGAAGGAGAGCGTCGCCTGCACGATGAGCGGCGCCATGCAATTGGGCAGCACGGTGATGACCATCAACCGCACGTGGCCGGCCCCGCTCACGCGCGAGGCGGTGACATAGTCCTTGCTGAGCTCGCTGATGGCCGCGGCACGGGTCAGGCGCACCAGGTGCGGCAGGTAGACGATGGAGATCGCGAGCATGGCGTTGAACAGGCCGGGGCCCAAAATGGCGACGATGACCACGGCCAGCAGCAGCGAGGGCAGCGCCAGCATGATGTCCATGAGCCGCATCACCAGGATATCCACCACGCCGCGCGAGAAGGCGGCGAACAGTCCCAGCGCGATGCCCAGCGTGAGCGAGATGACGACGACGATGATGCCGATGATGAGCGAGTACCGCGCCCCGTGGATCAGGCGCGAGAGAATGTCCCGGCCCACGGCGTCGGTGCCGAGCAGGTAGGTCGTGGTGCCGCCGTCGGCCCAGAACGGCGGCACCAGGAAGGAATCGCGAAACTGCTGGTTGGGGGCGTGCGGCGCGATGACGTCGGCGAACAGCGCCAGGATGCAGATGAAGACAAAAACGAACAGCCCCGCCACCGCGCCGTGGTTCTCGCGGAAGTAGTACCAGAACTCGACGATCGGACTCGGCGGCACAACGGTCGCGGTGGTGGCGGCGGCGTGCTCCTGTGCGGCGTCGGCCATGCTAGTGTCCCGTCCCCCGGATCGCCCGGGCCGTCATGGCTCGTCGGCATGTCTTGCCGGGCGCGATCGGGGCCGCGCGACTTGCCTGGATTTCAGCGATGGGGCGGGCCACTATCGCCGGTGCCGGATGCGCGGGTTGACCAGTCCGTAGACCAGGTCGACCAGCAGGTTGACGAGGATCACCGTGGTGGCGATGAGCAGGATGCCACCCTGCACGGACGGATAGTCCCGGCGGCTGATGGAATCGATCAGCCACTTGCCGATGCCCGGCCAGGAGAAAATGGTCTCGGTGAGCACGGCGCCGGCGAACAGCACGCCGACCTGCAGGCCGATGACCGTGATCACCGGAATGAGCGCGTTGCGCAGCGCGTGAACGCCGATCACGCGGTGCGGTGCGAGTCCCTTGGCCCGTGCCGTTCGCACGTAGTCCTCGCCGAGCACCTCGAGCATGGCGGAACGGGTCTGGCGCGCGATGACCGCGAGCGGAATGGTGCCGAGCACGATGGTCGGCAATACCAGGTGGCTCGCCGCCGAGGCGAACGCGCCTTGCTGGCCGGACAACAGGCTGTCGATGAGCATGAAGCCGGTGACCGGTTCGAAGTAAAAAAGCAGCGAGATGCGCCCGGACACCGGCGTCCAGCCGAGGATGCCCGAGAACAGGATGATCAGTAGCAGTCCCCACCAGAAGATGGGCATGGAGTAGCCGGTCAGTGCCGTGCCCATGACGGTATGGTCGAAGACCGAGCCGCGCTTGACCGCCGCCAGGATGCCCACGGGCAGGCCCACCAGCACCGCGAACAGCATGGCGCAGAAAGACAGCTCCACGGTGGCCGGAAACAGGGTGAAGAACTCGTCGATGACCGGCTGGCGGGTGACGATGGACTTGCCGAGATCGCCGCTGAGGATGCCCTTGGCGTAAATCCAGTACTGTTCGAGCAGGGGCTTGTCCAGTCCGTAGGCGGCGCGCAGTTCGGCGTGGCGTTCGGGAGAAACGCCGCGCTCGCCGGCCAGCAGCTCGATGGGATCGCCCGGCACCAGGCGGATCATGGCGAAGGTGAGCAGGGTAATGCCGACGAAGGTCGGGATGACCAGGCCCAGTCGGGTGAGAACGAAGCGAAGCACGGATCAGCCGTGCGCCCGTCGCGGCGCCCGAACGCCGGGAGAGAAAACAGGGGAGGGGACCAGCCCGGCTGGCCCCCTCCCGCTCTTACCGCTTAACAGCAACGGACCGCGCCGTTATTCCTTGAGGTCGACACCGTAGAAGACGTGGCCGCCAAAGGGATCGATGCGAAAATCGACCACTTCAGGGCGCACCGGCTTGTAGACCACGGAGTGGGCGATGGTGGCCCACGGCGCCTGGTCCTTGAACACGAGTTGCGCTTCCTGGTAGAGCGCGGTGCGCTCGTCGCGGTCGCTCACCACCTTGGCCTTCTGGATCAGGTCCTCGAATGGTTGGTGGCACCACTGGGCGCGGTTGGAACCGCCCACGCCGTCGCAGCCGAGCAGCACGGCCAGGAAGTTGTCCGGGTCGCCGTTGTCGCCGGTCCAGCCGAGCAGCACCGCACCGTCACGGTCGGTGGCCTTGGAGCGCTCGAGGTACTCGCCCCACTCGTAGGAAACGATGTCCGCCTCGACGCCGACCGCGGCCCAGTCGGCCTGGATCAGTTCGGCCATGCGCCGCGCGTTGGGGTTGTAGGGGCGCTGCACCGGCATCGCCCACACGCTGGTGGACAGGTCGCTCACGCCGGCCTCTGCCAGCATCGCCTTGGCCGCCTCGGGATCGTAGGGATCGTCCTCGGTCGAGTCGTTGTAGGACCAGATGGTCGGCGGAATCGGGTTCTTGGCTACCTTGCCCGCGCCCTGGAACACCGCCTCGATGATGGCATCCTTGTTGATCGCCATGTTCAGCGCCTTGCGCACCTTCGGGTTGTCGAAGGGCGCCATCTGCGTGTTGTAGGCCAGGTAGCCCACGTTCAGACCTTCCTGCTCCAGCAGGTTGACGTCCGCATCCTCGCGCATCGCCTCGATGTCGGCCGGGTTCGGGTATGGCATGACGTGACACTCGCCCGCCTTCAGCTTCTGGTAGCGCACCGACGGGTCGGGCGTGATGGCGAAGACGAGGTTGTCCAGCGGCGCCTTGCCGCCCCAGTAGTCCGGATGCGCCTTGAAACGGATCACGGCATCCTTCTGGTAGGCGACCACCTGGAACGGACCGGTGCCGACCGGCTCCAGATCGACCTTCTCGGGCGTGCCGGCCTCGCTCATCTTCGCGGCGTACTCGGCCGACATGATGGAAGCGAAGTCCATGCCGAGATTGGCGATCATCGGCGCCTCGGGCCGGTTGAGCATGAACTTCACCGTGTGATCGTCCACCTTCACCACGTCCTTGAGCAGGTCGGGCATGGACATGCCGTTGAAGTACTCGTAGCTGCCGCCGGAGACCTTGTGATAGGGATGGTTTTCGTCGAACTGGCGCATGAAGCTCCACACCACGTCGTCTGCGTTCATGTCCCGCGTCGGGGTGAAACTGTCGGTGGTATGGAACTTGACGCCCTTGCGCAGGTTGAAGGTGTACTCCAGGCCGTCCTCGGACACATCCCACGATTCCGCCAGGGCGGGGCCGATGGTGGTGGTGCCGCGTTCGAACTCGACCAGCCGGTTGTAGACCTGCCGCGAGGACGCGTCGAAGGTGGTGCCGGCGGTGTACAGCGACGGGTTGAAGCCCTCGGGGCTGCCCTCGGAGCAGAACACCAGTGTCTTGGCGGCCAGCGCAACCGGGGACATGGCCAGTCCCAGGGCAACGCCTGCGCCGATCAGGGATCGTTTCATGACTTTGCTCACCTCGTGACTCCTTATGAATGATGTAGGCGTGCGCGCCGTGCGCAGGCCGATTGTTGTTAAACCGCGCCGGCCGGAAGGGGGTTCCGGCCAGTTGCGAGCCATTTAACCGCAATCCGCCGGCAAAGGTAAAGCCCCGCGAAGCGCCGTCGACGGTTTGACCGGCAGGTCAGGATGCGGTCGCGGCGGTGGGGCTGCCGCAGACGGCGTCAATGCGCGCTGCGGCGCCGTGTTCGGTGGCGTAGCCGCTGACCAGGCGGGCCGGCGTCACGTCGAACGCCGGGTTGGCCGCCCGCGCGCCGGGCGCCGCGATGTTCACCCGATCGAATCCGCCCGCGGTGGCGCCGGGCAGGGTCAGCACCTCGGCCTCGCCGCGTTCCTCGATGGGAATGCGGGCGCCGTCGGCGAGACTGAAATCGATGGTGGAGCAGGGCAGTGCGACGTAGAACGGGACGCCGTTGTCATGTGCGGCGAGCGCCTTCAGGTAGGTGCCGATCTTGTTGCAGACATCGCCGTTCGCGGTGGTGCGGTCGGATCCGACGATGCAAAGGTCCACCTGGCCGCGCTGCATCAGGTGGCCGCCGGCGTTGTCGACGATCAGCGTGCAGGGTACGCCGTGGTTCATCAGCTCCCATAGCGTCAACGCGGCGCCCTGGTTGCGCGGCCGCGTCTCGTCCACCCACACGTGCACGTCGATGCCGGCGTCGAAGGCCTTGTAGATCGGCGCCAGCGCGGTGCCCCAGTCCACCGTGGCCAGCCAGCCGGCGTTGCAGTGGGTCAGTACGTTGACCGGTCCGTTGCGGTCGGCCTTGTCACGGATCCAGGCCAGCGCGTGGTCGCCGATGGCCTCGTTGACGGCGGCATCCTGGTCGCAGATCCGGTCTGCCTCGTCGAAGGCGGCCTGTGCCCGTGAGCCGGCAGGCACCGTCGCCAGTGCGCGTTGCATCCGCTCCAGCGCCCAGCGCAGGTTGACCGCGGTGGGTCGTGCCGCGAACAGCTTGCGCGCCGCCGTATCGAGTGCCGCCTGCGTGTCGCGCTCGGCCAGGGCCAGGGCGATGCCGTAGGCGGCGGTCGCGCCGATCAGCGGTGCGCCGCGCACCTTCATGTCGGCGATGGCGCGAACGGCGTCGTTCAGGCAGGCAAGTTCGAATACCTCGAAGGCGTGCGGCAGTTTCGTCTGGTCGATGGCCGAGACATGCCCGGTGCCGTTCTCGCGCCAGATCGATCGATACCAGGTGTTCCCGACGCGCATGGTACGCCCTAGCGGTGTTTCCAGTCGGGTTCGCGCTTCTCCAGGAAGGCGGCCATGCCCTCGTCCTTGTCCGCGGTGGAGAACATCGCGTGGAACAGTCGCCGCTCGGCGCGGATTCCTTCCGACAGCGTGGTCTCATAGGCCGTGTTGACCAGCTCCTTGGTCGCCATGACCGCGGGCCGGGACAGCTCGGCGATGGCCTGGGCGGTCTTGACGGCCTCGTCGACGAGATCGGCCAGCGGCACGACGCGGCTGGCCAGCCCGGCGCGTTCCGCCTCCCCGGCATCCATCATCCGTCCGGTGAGGCACATTTCCATCGCCTTGGACTTGCCGACGAAGCGCGTCAGTCGCTGGGTGCCACCGGCGCCCGGCACCACGCCGATCCTGATTTCGGGCTGACCGAATTTCGCGTTGTCGGCGGCGATGATGAAATCGCACATCATGGCCAGCTCGCAGCCGCCGCCGAGGGCGTATCCGGCCACCGCCGCGATCACGGGCTTTCGCGCGCGGGCCGGTTCCTCCCAGTTTCGGGAGATCAGGTTCTCGACGTAGGCGCGGGCGAAGTCATGTGCCTTGAGTTCGCCGATGTCGGCGCCGGCGGCGAAGGCCTTGTCGCTGCCCGTGATCACCATGGCGCCGACGCCGTCGTCGGCTTCGGCCGCGCGCACGGCGTCGGTCAGTTCGTCCATCAGCGCCGAACTCAATGCGTTCAGGGCCTTCGGCCGGTTGAGGGTGATCAGGGCGACGTTGCCGCGGGTCTCGAGTGTCAGATTCTGGTAGGTCACGAGGTGGAACCTTGGTTGGCGTTACCGTTTTGCATTAGTATGTTGCGTTGCAACGCATGTTATCGTGGTGCGTTCCGCGCCGCAACGAGGCGCCGCTGGCGGGCCGGCGCACCACGCCGCGAGATTGACAAGATTCGGCGTTCCGGGTTCCCTTTGTACGGCCCCGGCACCGCGAGACAACCACACGAGGGCATCATGGGCGAGACATTCGACGCCGCGCACGCGCGCTCCATCCTGCATCCCGACGAGTTCTGGGCCGAGGCGGCCGAGGGCATCGACTGGATCAACCGCTGGGACAAGGTGCTCGACGACAGCGACGCCCCGTTCCATCGCTGGTTCACGGGCGGCCGGCTCAACACCTGCCATAACGCCCTTGACCGGCACGTGGACGCCGGCCGCGGCGACGCCATCGCGCTGATCTACGACAGCCCGGTCACCGGCAAGGTCGAGCGCTATTCCTACCGCCGCCTGCGCGACGAGGTGGCCCGCTTTGCCGGCGTGCTGGCCGGCGCGGGCGTCGTCAAGGGCGATCGCGTGGTGATCTACATGCCGATGGTGCCCGAGGCGGCCATCGCCATGCTGGCCTGCGCGCGGCTCGGCGCCGTGCATTCGGTGGTGTTCGGCGGCTTCGCCGCGAACGAGCTCGCGGTGCGCATCGACGACGCCGCGCCCAAGGTGGTGGTGTCCGCCTCCTGTGGCATCGAGCCCGGCCGCGTGGTGGAGTACAAGCCGCTGCTCGACAAGGCCATCGACCTGGCGTCCCACAAGCCGGACCGCGTGATCATCCTGCAGCGGCCCGAATTGACCGCGACCCTCGAGAGCGGCCGCGATCTCGACTGGGTCGAGCAAATGACGCAGGCGACGCCGGCCGACTGCGTTCCCGTGGACGCCCTCGATCCGCTGTACATCCTCTACACGTCCGGCACCACCGGCCAGCCCAAGGGCGTGGTGCGGGACAACGGCGGTCACGCCGTGGCGCTGCACTGGTCCATGAAGCACATTTACGGCGTCGAGCCGGGCGAGGTGTTCTGGGCCGCCTCCGATGTCGGCTGGGTGGTGGGCCACTCGTACATCGTCTATGCCCCGCTGTTTGCCGGTTGCACCAGCGTGATGTTCGAAGGCAAGCCCGTGGGCACCCCCGACGCCGGCGCGTTCTGGCGGGTGATCGCCGATCACGGCGTCAGTGTCCTGTTCACCGCGCCGACCGCGTTTCGCGCCATCAAGAAGGAGGATCCGCGGGGCGAACTGCTGGCGAACTACGACCTGTCGGGACTTCGCACGTTGTTCCTGGCCGGTGAGCGCACCGACCCCGACACATTGCACTGGGCGCGCGAAAAACTCGGCGTGCCCGTCATCGACCACTGGTGGCAGACCGAGACCGGCTGGTCGATCTGCGCCAACTGCATGGGCATCGAGGAGCTGCCGGTCAAGGACGGCTCACCGACGCGCGCGGTCCCGGGCTGGGACCTGAAGGTGCTCGACGATGCCGGCAACGAGGTGAAGCCCGGAGAGATCGGCGCGCTGGCGGTGAAACTGCCGCTGCCGCCCGGCAGCTTTCCGACGTTGTGGAACGCGCGGCAGCGTCATTTCGATGCCTACCTGCGAGAGTATCCCGGCTACTACAACACGGCCGACGCCGGCATCATCGACGAGGACGGCTACGCCTTCATCATGTCGCGCACCGACGACATCATCAACGTCGCCGGTCACCGCCTGTCGACCGGCGCCATGGAGGAGGTGCTGGCCGATCACGCCGAGGTCGCCGAGTGCGCGGTGACGGGCGTCGCGGACGAGATGAAAGGACAGCTGCCGCTCGGCTTCCTGGTGCTCAACGCCGGCAGCGACGCCGACCCGGACACCGTGGTCAAGGAGGTCGTGGCCATGGTGCGAGACCGCATTGGCCCGGTCGCCGCCTTCAAGCAGGCGCTGGTGGTCAAGCGGTTGCCGAAGACGCGCTCGGGCAAGATCCTGCGCGGCACCATGCGACAGATGGCCGACGGCGAGCCGTGGAAGATGCCGGCCACTATCGACGATCCGGCGATACTCGATGAGATTTTGCAGGCGCTGAACGCCGCCGGCTACCCGAAACAGCAGCGGTAACGACACGTGAGCCGACATGACAAGCACGACCTCGACGCCTGGCGGGCATTGGCGACGAAGGATCTGAAAGGCGAGCCGCCCGAGTCACTGCACTGGCAGACGCCCGAGGGTATCGAGGTCAAGCCGCTGTACACGGCCGAAGACCTGGACGCCATCGCCCACGTCGATTCGCTGCCGGGGCTCGCACCCTTTGCGCGCGGACCGCGCGCCACCATGTACGCCGGGCGTCCGTGGACCATTCGCCAGTACGCCGGCTATTCCACCGCCGAGGAATCCAACGCCTTCTACCGGCGCAACCTCGAGGCCGGCCAGGCCGGACTGTCGGTCGCCTTCGATCTCGCCACCCATCGCGGGTACGACTCGGATCACCCGCGCGTGGTCGGCGACGTCGGCAAGGCCGGTGTCGCCATCGACAGCGTCGAGGACATGAAGATCCTGTTCGACGGCATTCCGCTGGACCACATGTCGGTATCGATGACCATGAACGGCGCGGTGCTGCCGGTGATGGCGATGTACATCGTCGCCGCCGAGGAGCAGGGGGTCGATCAGTCGGCCTTGTCCGGCACCCTTCAGAACGACATCCTGAAGGAATTCATGGTGCGCAACACCTACATCTATCCACCCGCGCCGTCGATGCGCATCGTCTCCGACATCATCGGCTACACGTCGGAGCACATGCCGCGCTTCAACCCGGTGTCCATATCCGGTTACCACATGCAGGAAGCGGGCGCGACCTGCGTGCAGGAGCTGGCCTTCACCATCGCCGACGGCATCGAGTACGTGCGTGCCGCCGTCGCCAGCGGGCTCGAGGTGGATCGCTTCGCGCCTCGCCTGTCGTTCTTCTTCGCGGTGGGCATGAATTTCTTCATGGAGATTGCCAAGCTGCGCGCCGCGCGCGTGTTGTGGTCCGAACTGATGGCGGAGAAATTCTCGCCGAGAGACCCCCGATCCCTGATGTTGCGTACCCACTGTCAGACATCGGGCGTGAGCCTGACCGGCAAGGATCCGTACAACAACGTGGTGCGCACCGCGCTCGAGGCGCTGGCCGCCGCGCTTGGCGGCACGCAGTCGCTGCATACCAACAGCTTCGACGAGGCGCTGGCGCTGCCGACGGACTTCTCCGCCCGCATCGCTCGCAATACCCAGCTCATCCTCCAGCACGAAAGCGGCATCTGCCACGTCGCCGATCCGCTCGGCGGTTCCTACTATGTCGAGAGCCTGACCGCGTCGCTGGTCAGGGAGGCGCGCAAGCTGATCGACGAAGTCGAGGAGATGGGCGGCATGACCGAGGCGGTGGCCTCCGGCATGCCCAAGCTGCGCATCGAGTCGGCGGCCGCCGAGCGCCAGGCGCGCATCGATCGCGGTGAAGAGGTGGTGGTCGGCGTCAACCGGTTCGTCGCCGACAGGGAAGAGGACATCGACATCCTGGACATCGACAACACGCGCGTGCTCGAGTCGCAGGTCCGGCGCCTGGAATCGGTGCGGGCCGGGCGCGACGAGGCGCGCTGCCGCGCCGCCCTCGATGCCCTGACCGAGGCCGCGAAGGGCGACGCCAACCTGCTCGGACTGTCGGTTGCCGCCGCGCGCGAGCGTGCCACCGTGGGCGAGATCTCCGATGCGCTCGAGAAGGTGTTCAGCCGTCATCGCGCGGTGATCCGCTCCATAGCGGGCGTCTACGGCTCGGCCTTCGACGGCGACGAGGGGTTCGCGAAGATCCAGGCGGAGATACTCGACTTCGAGCGCGCGCACGGCCGGCGGCCCCGATTGCTCGTGGTCAAGCTGGGGCAGGACGGACACGACCGGGGTGCCAAGATCATCGCTACTGCGTTCGCCGATCTCGGCTTCGACGTCGACATCGGCCCGCTGTTCCAGACGCCGGACGAGGCGGTGCGCCAGGCGGTGGAGAACGACGTCCACGTCATCGGCATCTCCTCCCAGGCGGCGGGACACAAGACCCTCGTGCCGTCGGTGATGGAGGGGCTGAAGGAGGCCGGCGCAGAGGACGTCATCGTCGTCTGCGGCGGCGTCATCCCGCCGCAGGACTACGACATGCTGTTCGACCTCGGCGTGGCCGCGGTGTACGGCCCCGGCACCAACATTCCCGTCGCCGCGAGCGAGGTGCTGAAGCTCATTCGCAAGTCGGACGACTGAGCCTTCCTCGCGGCGCCCGCCGCGACAACAAGACAAGCAGGAACAGACATGCACGAGATCGTCGAGGAACTGGAACGCAAGCGCGAACGCGCGAAGATGGGCGGTGGCGCCAAGCGCATCGATGCCCAGCACGCCAAGGGCAAGCTCACCGCCCGAGAGCGCATCGACCTGCTGCTCGACCAGGGCAGTTTCGAGGAATGGGATATCTTCGTCGAGCACCGCTGCAACGATTTCGGCATGGCCGACAACCGCGTACCCGGCGACGGCGTGGTCACCGGCTACGGCACCATCAATGGCCGCCTGGTGTTCATCTTCAGCCAGGATTTCACCGTGTTCGGCGGATCGCTGTCCGAGGCCCATGCGGAGAAGATTTGCAAGATCATGGACCAGGCCATCAAGGTAGGCGCGCCGATCATCGGCATCTCCGACTCCGGCGGTGCCCGTATCCAGGAGGGCGTGGCCTCGCTCGGCGGTTACGCGGAAGTGTTCCAGCGTAACGTCATGGCCTCGGGCGTGGTGCCGCAGATCTCGTTGATCATGGGCCCATGTGCCGGCGGGGCCGTGTATTCACCGGCCATCACCGACTTCGTGTTCATGGTCCGTGACACCAGCTACATGTTCGTCACCGGACCCGACGTGGTAAAGACCGTGACCCACGAGGTGGTGACCGCGGAGGAGCTCGGCGGGGCGGCCACCCATTCGACCCGGTCGGGCGTTGCCGATCTGGCCTTCGACGACGACGTCGAGGCGCTCACCCGCCTGCGCAGCTTCTTCAACTTTCTGCCCGCCAACAACACGTCGAAGCCGCCCAAGCGGCCCACGCCCGACGTTCCCGATCGCGTCGAGCCGTCGCTAGACACGCTGGTGCCGGACAACCCGAACAAGCCCTACGACATCAAGGAACTTATCTTCAAGGTGGTCGACGAGGGCGAGTTCTTCGAGACCCAGCCGGACTACGCGCGCAACATCGTCGTCGGCTTCGCGCGCATGGAAGGCGCCACCGTGGGCATCGTCGCCAACCAGCCCATGGTTCTCGCGGGATGTCTCGACATCCAGTCCTCGGTCAAGGCGGCGCGGTTCGTGCGTTTCTGCGATGCCTTCAATATCCCCATCATCACCTTCGTCGACGTGCCCGGCTTCATGCCCGGCACGGCGCAGGAGTATGGCGGCATCATCAAGCACGGCGCCAAGCTGCTGTACGCCTATGCCGAGTGCACCGTACCCAAGATCACGGTGATCACGCGCAAGGCCTATGGCGGCGCCTACGACGTCATGGCGTCGAAGCACCTGCGCGGCGACGTCAACTTCGCCTGGCCCAGCGCGGAAATCGCGGTGATGGGCCCCAAGGGCGCGGTCGAGATCATTTTCCGCCAGGACGCGAAAGATCCCGAGAAGCTCGAGCGTCGCACCGAGGAGTACCGCACCAAGTTTGCCAATCCGTTCATAGCCGGCAGCCGCGGCTACATCGACGACGTCATCCAGCCGCGTTTCACCCGCAAACGCGTGTGCCGCTCGCTCGCCATGCTGCGCGACAAGACCATCGACAATCCCTGGCGCAAGCACGGCAATATCCCCCTGTAGGCGGTTCGCCGGGGCGCCCGCTGGCGCCACGCCCTCTCCCCTGCGCGGCGCCGTCTCAACCCGTATCGAGGCCGGCCGCGCCCGGCGCGTCGCGGGGCGCGAATATGCGTACCGCATGGCTCTGCCCGCGCAGTTCGACCTCGCCGATATCGACGAAATCGGCGGGGCATCCGGCGAGGCGGAAGGTCGCCTCCGAGACCAGCAGCCGGGTGCCGGTCGTCTTGTTGTGCTGTTCCAGTCGCGCGGCCAGATTCACCTCGTTGCCGTGCACCGTGTAGCCGACCTGGGTGGGCGTGCCGACGAGCCCGCCCACCACGCTGCCGCTGGTGACCCCGATGCGCACGTTCAATGTCACCCCGCGGCCGAATGTCCTCGACGCGCTCAGGGCAAGGATTTCGCGCGCTGCCGAGAGCGCGCTGCGCGCATGATTTTCGTCCGCTCTCGGGACGTTGAAGCTGGCCAGGATCGCGTCGCCCTGGAACTGGCAGATCACGCCGCCAAAGCGGTCGATGGGGCGCGCGACGGTGGCGAAAAAATCGTTCAGGGTGTCGACGAGTTCTGTAGGCGACAGCGCTTCGCCGATGCGGGTGAACGCCTCGATGTCGAGGTGCAGGATGGTCCCCTCGGAGGCCTCGCAGTATCCGGCTTCCAGGCGCGTGGAGGATTGCCGCACGCGCTCGACCACCTCTCGTGGGAGGAATCGCGCCAGTTCGCTCACCGCGCTGTGTTCGAACACCGACTGCACCAGCTGGGCGCGGGCGCGCATGATGACCAGGGCGAGCACGGCCGTCACCGCGGCGATGGAGATGATCTTGTCGAACTCCGCACCGAGCAGGATCCGGTTCGACGTCAGGTATTGCGCGTAGTCACGCGTGATGCCGGCATCCGCGGGCGCGTGGACGACCGCGTATCCGGCCAGGAACAACCAGCCGATGGCCGCGGCGAAACCGGAAAGGACGACGTAGCCGGGATCGAAGCGAAGTGCGCGGATGGCGATGAAGATGAAGACGTAGAGAAGCGTCGGCGACTTCAGGTAAAAGGCCGGCGGCTGCTCGTACTGCACATGGAAGCTGAAGATGAGTCCGATCAGCAGGGTCATGTCGAGCACCACCGAGGCCACGAGCAGCGGCCCCGGCAGGCTGCGGCGGTAGCTGAGGACGAGCCGAATCACCGTGAACAGGAGATACAGGGCGATGGCCCAGGGCACCGGCGCGATCATCGTGTCCTCGGCGAAGGCCTTGGGCGACACCGCGTAGAGCGTCGCCATGGTGACGATGAAGGCGAGCTGGACCCAGCCGACCAGAATTTCGCTGGCGTCCTGGCGAGCGTTTATTGTATCTTGTATTCGTTCGGGCAGATCGGCCGTCAAATCAGCGCCTTCCAGCCAGTTGCGGATGCGATTGAGTCTGGTTTTCACGTCGATTACCCGGTGGTGCTGGTCCCTGGGGGAAGCCTGACTACAATTGAAAGAGGATTCGCTTCCGAGTTCCGTAACACGGCCCGGTCACGGGCATGGTGCGGACGTCGCTGGTGCGGGCGGCGGATTTTCCGACGACCACGTTCGACCGAAGGTTCCGATGACGACGTCGAAGCGGCTGGACAATGCCAATGTCCTGATCTACAGCCACGACTCCTTTGGTCTGGGGCACTTGCGCCGTTGTCGCGAGATCGCTCATTCGCTGGTCGAGAATTACAAGGGTCTGCGTGTCCTGATACTGTCGGGTTCGCCCATCATCGGCAGCTTCGATTTTCGCGCCCGCGTGGACTTCGTGCGAATCCCGAGCGTCGTCAAGCTGCGCAGCGGTGACTATACCTCGCTGAATACGCATATCGATCTCGATCAGACGCTCTCGATCCGATCCTCGATCATCAATCACACGGCGAAGGTGTTCGCGCCGGACCTGTTCCTGGTCGACAAGGAGCCGCTAGGGCTGAGGAGCGAAGTGCGCAAGACGCTCGAGTACTTTCGCGGCACGTCGACGCGCGTGGTACTCGGTCTTCGCGACATCATGGACGATGCCGAGGCGCTTCGGCGCGAGTGGTCCCGGCGCGACATCGCGGCGGTGCTCGATGCCTACTACGACGAGGTCTGGGTCTACGGTCACAGCCTGATGGGCAATCCACTCGACGACATCGGCCTGCCGTCGGACGTGCTCCAGCGGCTGCGGTTCACCGGCTACATCATGCGCCACGTACCGAGCGTCAGGGCACCCGACTGGCAGGTACCGGAGCAACCCTACCTGCTGGTGACCACGGGCGGCGGGGGCGACGGCAAGGAGCTCATCGACTGGGTGCTGCGCGCCTATGAGAGCGGCGCGCCGATGCGGTACCCGGCGCTCGTCGTGCTCGGCCCGTTCATGCCGATTGCCGAGCGCCACGAGTTCATCCGGCGCATCGATGCCCTCGACGACGTCGAGGTCCGCACCTTCTCGCCGATCATGGAAGTGCTGATGGAGCGCGCGGTGGCCGTGGTCGCCATGGGCGGCTACAACACGTTCTGCGAAATCCTGTCGTTCGATAAGCGGGCGCTGCTGGTGCCGCGCTCGACGCCGCGTCGCGAACAACTCATCCGCGCCGAGCGCGCCGCCGCACTCGGACTGCTCAACTACCTCGACGGCGACGGCCCACGGCGCACCGATGACATGGTCGGCGCACTGAACGACCTGCCGGACCAACCGCTGCCGTCCTCGCGCGGCATCGACCGCATGCTGCACGGCCTGGACGGCATCAGCGAACGCGTCACGGAGCTGATCAAGGGCGCAGCGCCCGACGCCACCTCGACGGCATCCGCCCGCCGTTGATCCTGTTTCACGTCCAGCACCTGCTGGGTTCCGGCCACGTGCAGCGCGTGCGCCTCGTCGCCGCCGAGCTCGCCGCGCGCGGCGTGCCGGTCGCGGTGGCCAGCGGCGGAATGCCGCTCGGTGGTCCCGTCCCGGACGGCGTGGCGTGGTACCAGCTCGAACCGGTTCGCGCTCGATCGACCGACTTCAGTGGACTCGTGGACGCCAGCGGCAATCCCGTCGACGACGGCGTATTCGCTCGCCGCCGCGCCGCCCTGTGCGCACTGTGCGATCGACTCCGCCCGCGGGTCGTGGTGATCGAATCCTTTCCCTTCGGCCGGCGCGCCTTTCGACACGAGATCGCAGCGCTGCTCGGTGCGGTTCGCAAGGCGCGTCCGTCCGCGGTGGTGGCGTGTTCGATACGCGATATCCTCCAGTGCCGCGACGAGGCGCGCGAGCGCGAGACCGTGACGCGGCTTCGCGAAGACTTCGACGCGGTGCTGGTGCACGGCGATCCGGCCGTGATTGCCCTGGACGAGTCCTTCCGCGCCGCATCGCGCCTGGCCGACCGGTTGATCTATACCGGCTACGTCGCGCCGCCGGCGGTGCCCCGGTGCGAGCCCGGGCCCGGAGCGGGCGAGGTGGTGGTCTCGGCCGGCGGCGGGGCGGCGGGGCTCCGCCTTTATGAAGCCGCGGTCGATGCCGCCCGGCTCGACCGCGTATCGCGGCCCTGGCGGATGCTCGTCGGTGCCGCCCTCGGCGACGGCGTCGTCGACGCCCTGGTGCGGCGTGCCGACGGCACTGTCCGCATCGAGCGCAACCGGCCGGATTTTCGTGAGATCCTGGCGCGCGCCGCGGTACTCGTCAGCCAGGCTGGCTACAACACCATGACCGATGTCCTGGTGACGGGCGTGCCGTCGCTGGTGGTTCCCTTCGAGGGCAGCGGCGAGACGGAGCAATTGCAGCGCGCGCGATGTTTCGCGGCGCTCGGCTATTGCCGCGTGGTGCGCGAGCCGGACCTCGACGGCGCCAGGCTGTGCCACGAACTGCGCCAGGTGCCGGACCGTCCCCGACCGTCGCGCGCGGCGGTCGACCTTGACGGTGTTCGAACCAGCGCCGAGTGGCTTGCCGCCCGGGCGTGAACAGGCGAGCGGCTTTGAGTTACAATCGATTCCGCGTTTTCGCAGGCGCTCCGGGCCAAGGCGGTCGTCGGGGGCGCTCCTCACGTCGAATCGAACTCACTTGATGAACAAACTTTCCAGCCTGTTGCAATCCCGCCGCTGGCTGCTGGCCGACGGCGCCACCGGCACGAACTATTTCCAGATGGGCCTGGGACCCGGCGACGCGCCCGAGTTGTGGAACGTCGATCACGTCGAGCGCGTGCTCGACCTGCACCGCCGGTTCATCGAATCGGGGTCGGACATCATCCTCACCAATACCTTCGGCGGCTCGTCCTACCGGCTCAAGCTGCACAAGGCCGAGGGTCGCGTGTATGAACTCAACAAGGCCGCCGCCGAGATCGCCCGGCGCGCGGTCGAGGCGTCCGGCCGGGACGTGATCGTCGCCGGCTCCATGGGGCCGACCGGGGAGATACTCGAACCCGTGGGGTCCCTGACCCACGCCGACGCCGTGGCCGCCTTCAAGGAGCAGGCGCGCGGCCTGCGCGATGGCGGCGCGGACGTGTTGTGGCTCGAGACCATGTCGTCGACCGAGGAACTCGGCGCCGCCACCGAGGCGGCACGCCTGATCGGTCTCGAGTACGTGTCGACGCTGAGCTTCGACACCAACGGCAATACCATGATGGGCGTCACGCCCGACGGCCTCGCGCGCACCTGCATCGCGCTGGATCCGCGACCCCTGGCCTTCGGCACCAATTGCGGTGTCGGCGCCTCGGAGGTGGTCGCCACCATCCTGACCATGAGCAATGCCCTCGGCGACGGCGAGGCGAACCTGGTGGCGAAGGCGAATTGCGGCATTCCCGAGTATCACGACGGCAACATCGTCTATAACGGCACCCCGGCGCTCATGTCGCGCTACGCGGTGCTGGCTCGCGACGCCGGCGCCCGCATCATCGGCGGCTGCTGCGGCACCACGCCGGAACACGTCGCCGCCATGCGCAGCGCGCTCGAGGCGAACGATGTCGGCGAGCGACCGGCGATCGAGACGGTGGTTGCCGAACTCGGGCCGATCAGCGCGGGCGCGATGCGTTGCTGCACCGGCAACGGCGCGCCGCCGCCCGCCGGCGAATCGCGACGGGCAAGTCGTCGTCGCCGCCGCGGCGCCGGTTGAACGAACGCGACTCGCCGCGCGGCGCGGCGACCGCCATCCCCGGGAAGTCAAAGTCGTGCGTCATGTCTTCATCATGGACCCGATCGAAGCCGTCAAGCCATGGAAGGACACCACCTATTACCTCATGCTGGCCGCGGCCGAGCGCGGTCACGACGTCTTCGTCACCGCGCAGCGCGCGCTGACGCTTCGACAGGATCGCCTGCTGGCAACGGTACGGCCGGTCGATGTCTTCGCCGATCACGAGCGGCCGTTCGTGCCCGGCGAGGAGCAGACGGCGGAACTCGCGACCATGGACGTCGTCTGGGAGCGTACCGATCCACCGGTCAACAGGCGCTACCTGTACACCTCGCTGCTGCTGGATTTTCTGCCGCGGCGGGTGCGCGTCATCAACCGGCCGGCGGCGATCCGGGATTTCAACGAGAAGCTCGCCGCCCTGAAGTTTCCCGCCTTGACGCCGGCGACGCTGGTGACCAGCCGGGCCGACGAGATCCGCGAGTTCATCGAGCACCATGGCCGCGTAACGATCAAGCCAATCGACGGTCACGGAGGCAAGGGCATCCGCTTCTGTCGCCACGGCGCGCCGGATGTCGACGACATCATCGCCGAGGCGACCGCCCGCGGCGATCGCTGGACCCTCGTCCAGGAATACCTGCCGCAGGCCAGCGAGGGAGACAAGCGCATCCTGCTGCTCGACGGGCGCATCCTGGGGGCCGTCCTCAGGCTCCACGCCGAAGGCAGCGAACTCAACAACCTGGACCAGGGCGGCAGCGCCAACCCGGCCGGGATCACCGCGCGCGACGAGGAGATCTGTGCCGAGGTCGGCCCGGTGCTGCGCGATGCCGGGATCGTCTTCGCCGGCATCGATGTCATTGGTGGCATGTTGATGGAGGTCAACGTCACCAGTCCGACGGGGCTGCAGGAGTCCGCCCGCTTTGCCGGCCGCTCGCTACATCACGACATCATTGCCGCACTGGAAGGAACGGCGCCCAGATGAGCGCGGGTTCCGGTCCAGCGCGGGACCGGGCTGCCGCCACCAGCGATTGCCCGGGTGTCCTGTTCAGCAAGTGGTACACTTGTCGGCCGGGCGACCTTGGCGTCCGGGTGGCGGGGCGTGGCGAGCTGGAACACGAGGCCGGTCGGCCACCGGCCGGCGCGTCCCTGCCGGTGAGCGTTCGGCGGGCCATCCCGCGGACCAGTCGCGACCCGGGGGTGCGATGAAGGTGCAGTGCAGAATATCCGCGCGGTCAGGCGGCGGGCGCCTCGCCCGTGGCTGACGTGCGCCGAAAGCTCGCGGCGGTGTTCATCGCCGACGTCCAGGGATTTTCCCGTCTCATGGAACTGGACGAAGAAGGGACGCGACATACGCTCAACCTGCATCGCGGCCGGCTCGGCGAACTGGTGCAGGCGTCCGGTGGCCGCGTCATCGACGCCACCGGCGACAGCGTACTCGCGGAGTTTCCCAGTGTTCAGCGCGCGGTCGAATGCGCGGTGGAGTTCCAGCGCGGCGTGACCCTGCACAATACCGGCGTATCGCACCTCGAGCAGATGGAGTTCCGCATCGGCGTCAACGTCGGCGACGTGCTCGAGGACGGCATGGGCATCTGTGGCGACACCGTCAACATTGCCGCGAGAATCCAGGCGCTGGCCGCGCCGGGCGGGGTCTGCGTGTCGGGGGCGGTGCGCGAACTGGTCGAAGGGCGCGTCAGGTTCGGGTTCCAGTTCCTGCGCGAACAGCGGGTCAAGAACAAGAGCCGGTCGGTGCGCGTGTTTCGCGTACTGACCGGGCAAAGAATCGACCTGCGCTCGTTTCCCGGTTCGGTGCCCATGCGCCTGACGCTCAGCGATGAGCCCGGCATTGCGGTGCTCCCGTTCAGCAACCGGGGCGGAGGCGAGGAGAGGCAGTACCTCGGCGACGGCATCGCCGAGGACATCATTACCGAGCTGTCGCGCTTTCGCTCCATCCATGTCATGGCGCGCGCCACGTCCTTTTCGTACCGCGACGAGAGCGATCGCTACCGCAAGCTCCTCGAGGAACTCAACGTCCAGTACGCGCTCGAAGGGAGCATTCGCACGGTCGGCGCCAAGGTCCGCATCACCACGCAGCTGGTCGAATGCGAGACGGGCAAGCAGATCTGGGGCGATCACTACACGCACGACGCCGACGCCATTTTCGACGTCCAGGACGAAGTCGTCAGCCTGATCGTTTCCATGCTGGAAAACCGGCTGCTGAAAGATCGCGTGCGGCTGCCGGCGCGCTCCACCGTCCATACCCACCGCGCCTACGACCTGTGGTTGCAGGGCAACCAGACGCTCGAGCGAATGGGCGAGGGCGCGGCCGAGATCGCGGAAACCTGGTTCAACAAGGCAATCGAACTGGATCCCGGTTTTTCGCGTGCCTACAGCAGCCTGTCGGCGATCCACTATCGTCGGGCGACCGCCGCCCCCGGCGCCGGAGATTTTGACGGGCGCATCGCCCGGGCGCTGGAGTTGAGTCGTACCGCCCTGCGCCTGGACCCCTCGGACGGCCGCGCCTACGCCCATGTTGGCTGGGGCTGCCTGCTGACGCGGGACTTCGAGGCAGCCCGGCATCACTACGACCTGGCGGGCGACATCAATCCCAATGACGCCGACATTCTCATCGCCCGGGCGCGCGCCGAGGGGCTCCTCGGCGAGCCCGATGACGGCATCGAGCTGGCGACGCGTGCGCTGCGGCTCAACCCCGTTCATCCCCGCCACTACCTCGAGTACATGGGGGAGATCAAGTTCTTTGCCGGGCGCTACGACGACTGTGTGCACACGTTCGTGACCCACGACACGATGGCGCTGGAGAACGCCGCGTTGCTTGCGGCCGCCCATGGCCTGATCGGCGCCCGCGCCTCGGCACGCGAGGCCGCGGAACGCTTCCTCGCGCTGGCGGCCGCGAGTTGGCGCGGCGACGGCTCGCCGGGAACCCTGCAGTGCCTTGCCTGGCTGGATCGGCTCCTGCCGCTGCGCGATCCGCAGGACCGCCGGCGGGTATTCGAAGGCCTGGCCGCGGCCGGGCTGGAGGTCGCCAACGCGATCGCCGATGGCGATACGGCCGTCTACGACGTCGACCCGTCTCACGGCTCGGCGTGACGCCACGGCGCGGACGCCAGCGCGTTCGCGGGACGGCGATACGCGCTTAAGATTTCTTCATTTACAGGCGTTTAACTTTAGAATCCGCGGCGCGGCAGCATAATGGTGCGCGAATCGCGACGTGCCCGGGGCGTTCTCGACGCGCGATGCAGACCATCCTTACCCGGCGAGCGAGGCCGTCTGATTGCCAGTCGGCATATTCAAACGAAACGATCCGCAGGTGTTCCCATGAAACAGATCATCGACCAGTACCGAGGCGTGACCGGTGCGTTCATCGCACTGATCGCGCTGGCCGCGATCAGCGCTGCGCCAGCGCGGGCCGACGACGGCGTGGAGAGTCTTCGCCAGGCCGGCAAGGCCTTCTCCTCGGTGGCCAAGAAAGTGTCGCCCGCCGTGGTGTTCATCAGCGTCGAGAAGATCGAGGAGGTCGGGCGCAATCGCCAGGGCTTTCCCTTCGACGACGATTTCTTCCGCCGCTTCTTCGATCAGCCCTTTCCCGATGGCGAGTTCCGCAACCAGCCGCGCCAGCGTCGCGTCCAGGGCCAGGGGTCGGGGTTCATCGTGTCGAGCGACGGCTACATCCTGACCAACAACCACGTGGTCGGCGATGCCGACGAGGTGATCGTGCACCTGCAGGACGGGCGCGAACTGAAGGCGCGGCAGATCGGCAGCGACGCGCGCAGCGACGTCGCGGTGATCAAGGTCGATACCGACGAGGATCTCCCGGTGCTGGAGCTCGGCGATTCCGAGCAGCTCGAGGTGGGCGAGTGGGTGCTCGCCATCGGCAGTCCCTTCGGCTTGTCGCACTCGCTGACTGCCGGCATTGTCAGCGCCAAGGGTCGCAGCAGCGTCGGCATCACCGACTATGAAAACTTCATCCAGACCGACGCCGCCATCAATCCCGGCAACTCCGGTGGTCCGCTGGTCGATCTCAACGGCAAGGCGGTGGGCATGAATACCGCCATCTTCAGCCGCAGCGGCGGATACATGGGCATCGGCTTCGCGATTCCCATCAACATGGTCCGTAACATCATGGACCAGCTCATCGACAGCGGGCAGGTCACGCGCGGTTACCTCGGCATACTGATACAGGACCTGACCCAGGAACTGGCCGAGTCGTTCGGGCTCAACACGCATCGCGGCGTGCTGATCGCCAGCGTCAACGACGGCAGTCCCGCGGCGAAGGGCGGCCTGAAGCAGGGCGACGTGGTCATCCGCTTCGACGGCGGCGAGGTGGCATCGGTCGGACCGTTCCGCAATCGCGTATCGATGGTGACGCCCGGCAGTGTCGTCAGCATGACCGTCATGCGCGATGGCCGGGAAGTCGATCTCGAAATCGAGATCGGCACGCTGCCCGACGAAGTCGGTGTCGCCGCGGCGCCCGAGCAGCAGTCCCTGGAGGCGCTCGGCTTCGCCGTGCAGGCGCTGACCCCGGAACTCGCCGAGCGTTTCGAGCTCGAGGACGTCAATGGCGTCGTCGTCAGCTCGGTCGACAACGATTCTCCGGCGTTCCAGGCCGGGCTGCGTCCGGGCATGGTCATCGCCGAGGTCAATCGCGTGGCGGTGACGAGCGTGGAGTCCTTCAACGAGGCCGTCTCCAGGAGCGGTGACGGCGGTCCCGTGCTGCTCCTGGTCAAGGATCAGCGAGGTTCGCGCTACATCGCCCTGAAGCGGTAGGCGTCCTGAATCGGCAGGACGCTGCGCCCGTCCCCAACAGCGCCCCGGTTGGCAACGGCCGGGGCGTTTTCGGTTTTGCCCAAGGGCAAGCGGGCACGCCCTGCTCGGCCGGCGATCGGCGCACGGCCCGATCGACCGGCCTGCAACCGACATTCAGCGCAGTGTCACCAGTTCTTCCGCCGCGGTTGGATGAATGGCGACCGTGTTGTCGAAATCCGCCTTTCGCGCGCCCATTTTCACCGCCACGGCAAAGCCCTGGATGATCTCGTCCGCGGCATCGCCAACCACGTGACAGCCGACGATGCGCTCGTTGGCGCCCTCGGTGACGAGCTTGACCACCGAGGGCGACTTGCGCTCGCACACGCCGTAGAACAGGTTGGTAAAGCGGCTCTGGTATACCTTAACGCCGTCGTGTCCGAAGCGCTCGCAGGCGGCCTCCTCGGTCATGCCGACGGTGCCGATCGGCGGGTGCGAGAAGACCACGCTGGGAATGTCCTCGTAGTCGAGCCTGGCGTCGGAATCGCCGCCGAACAATCGGTCGGCCAGGCGGCGGCCGGCAGCGATCGCCACCGGCGTGAGCGCGGTGCGGCCGGTGACGTCGCCGACGGCGTGTATGCCTTCGACGCTGGTGTCCTGGTATGCATCGGTGACGACGAAGCCGTCGCGGTCGGTTTCCACGCCCGCCTCGTCGAGGCCGAGCCGGTCGGTGTTCGGCTCCCGACCCACGGCCCAGAGCAGGCAATCGAAGCCACTCACCCGCATTCCCGCGGCGGACACCACTTCGATGGAGTCGTCCCGGTTGACCTCGGCAATGGAAAACTGCGTGAGGATACTGATGCCGGCGGCCTGCATTTCTTCCATGACCGTTTCCCGCAACGTGTTGTCGAACTGGCGAAGCAGCATTTCCTTGCGCAGCAGCATCGTGACCTCGGCGCCGAGACTGTGCAGCACGCCCGCCAGTTCCGTGGCGATGTAGCCGGCGCCGACGACCAGCGCGCGCCGAGGCAACGATTCGAGCTCGAAGAATCCGTCGCTGGTCATGCCGTGGTCGGCGCCCGGTACGGACGGCACGGTCGGTCGCCCGCCGGTGGCGATGAGCACGTGGTCGGCTTCCAGCACCCGTTCATCGGCAACCACCGTCCTCGTATCCGTGAGACGGGCGTGGGCGTCGATGCGCACGACGCCGGACGAGGCGAGGTTGCGGTCGTAGATACCGTTCAGGCGTTCGATGTAGGCGTCCCGCCGGCGTTTGAGCGACAGCCAGTCGAACCCGTCGTTCCGAACGTCGAAGCCGTAGTCGCGCGCATGGGGCAGGTTCTCGGCGATGTGCGCGGCGTGCCACATCACCTTCTTCGGCACGCAGCCGACGTTGACGCATGTGCCGCCGATCCTTCCCGACTCGACCAGCGCGGTGCGTGCGCCGTGGCCGGCCGCCCGGCGCGCCGCCGCGATGCCGCCGCTGCCGCCGCCTATTACGATAAAATCAAATTTTTCGCTCACGATGTTTCCATGGTTGATTGTCGCGACCGCCGGCCGCGCGGTGATGGTGCGCCGCGCAGTGTGCGTCAATTCTTTTCGGGCTGACAACCCCGGGCTCGTGCGCATGAATGTCAACGGGCCCGAGCCGGATATCGCGATGCCGCCCGGTGCCTGCGACGACGGCTGGCTCGACGACGACACGGGCCGGGCGTTTTTGGTTAACATACCCGAACCGGGTGGTACGCGCGACGCGATGGAGCTGTTCGTCGCCTTCCGCGGTCGATTGCCCGACGTGGCCGCGCTGCCCAGGCAGTGCCGGCCTGCCGCCTGAACCGGAAGGGACCAGCGAGAGGCAGTCAATGCAGCATGTCCGGACAGCTCTGACGATCATCGCCATCGTGGTATTCGTCCCCGGCGCGGCGAATGCGCAAAGCAAGCTCTACAAGGTCGTGGACGCCTACGGCAATGTGACGTACCAGGACACGCCGCCGGATGACGATGCCGGCGTGCGAACCGAGGCTCTCGAGGTCGAGGCCCCGGCCGCCGAGACGCCGCCGCCGTCCACGGGCAACCGCGATAATATCCTTGCCGCCGCGCAAACACGGCCCCTGGTCCTGTTCTCCGTGCCCGATTGCGACAGTTGCGACGTGGTGCGCTGGTTTCTCGAGCAGCGCGAGCTGCCGTTCGAGGAAGTCGACGTGCGAAACGACATCGGCAACCAGCAACGTCTGCGCGATGCAACGGGCGAGTACCGCGTTCCCGTGCTGATGGTGGGCGAGACGCCGTTGTTCGGCTACGATCGCGAGGCGTTGACCGCGGCACTCGTCGAGGCCGGCTACCTTCCTCCCGCTCCGCCGCCGCCGGAGGCCGCGGATGGCGGCGAGATCGCCGCGCCCGCCGACGGCGACGCCGCGGTCGAAACCGCTGACGAGTCAGCCGGCGACGTCGACGCCGGGCAGTCCCAGGCGCAATGATCACGGTGG
>JAUIDF010000300.1 GCA_030429125.1 Gammaproteobacteria bacterium
GGATGGATAGGCACCACCTTGGATGAAGCCGGCCCGGCCTGGCACCGTCGCCTTACGCCTCCCGGAGGGCGGATTCGACGGCCCGGGCCTGGCTCATGAAGCCGCAGCCGACCGCCACGTCGCGAAGCCGCCCAAGCTCGTCGCGGACGGAGTCGCCACGCTCACCCCGACCCCACCGCGCCAGCGCGCGACCTCGCTCGATGATAAAGCGGGACCACGGCAGCGACTCGATCCGGTCGTACGATTCGAGCCGGTCGGCGAAATGTTCGGCATGCTCGAACTCGTCGTGACGCAGGCACGCATCGATGGCGTTCAAGGCGAACAGCATGTGGTTGTGAGACACCGCGCCGCCATCGAGCACCCGCTCCCCCTCGGCTAGTACGTCGTGCCGGCGCCTCCCGTCCGCGCACACACGCGCGATACCTCCGAGCACCGTCGCGAGATTAAACCGTTCGCCGTAGCGGCGACTGCCGAACTCGGCGGCCTCAAGGAGCGACATGGCTTTCTTATTGTCTCCGAGTGCCTCGTGGCACAGGGCACTGATGCAAAGCGTCTGCGGTTGGAAGCGCCGGGCACCCAGCCGGCGCTCCACTTGCGCACCACGATCAAGTACATCGAGTGCGTTTGCGTACTCGCCCAACTGGTAGAAACTCAGGCCGCGCAGGTACCAACCCATCATTTCGGCGCGCGGGTCGCCAAACTTCATGGCCAGCTCGACCGCCGCCTCCGCGTCCGTCAATGCGTCCCGCAGTTCGAGCAGGAAGTGACGCGCGAAACCGACCATCGTCAGGTTCGAGACGACGGTGTGCAGCGATCCGTTTTCGCGGGCGAGATCGACGCAACGTTGAAAGTAATCCTTGGCGGTTCTCATCCGGCCCACCAGGTAGTTGGCGTCTCCCAGGCCGCCAAGCGCCTGCACCTCGAGCTCCACAGACTCTGAACGGTTGGCATACTCGAGCGAGCGTCGATGCGCCTCGAGGCACTCGTCGAACCGGGCCAGGGGAAAGTACAGGTTGCCGCGCTGATGGTGGGTTTTCGCCAGCGACGCGGTGAGTCCGTATTGCTCGCCGATCCGCTGGGCGTCGTCGAGCATCACGAAGGCCTCGTCAATGCGCTCGACCACGCGCATGCACTCCGCGCTTCGGATCCGTAGCACGACGGCTTGCTCGGCTGTCGTTTCGTCGTTGCCCATTCGCTCGAGACAGGCCAGCCCCTCGCCGAGGTGGGCTATCGCCTCGGCGCACGCCGAGCGTGCCATGGCGCGATCCGCCGCCTTGCGCCAGTACGCCAATGCCTGGGCGTGGGCGCCCGCCTGGGCATAGTGACCCGCTACCAGCTCGGGCTGGGTTTCGACCATGTCGGGAAAATGCGCGAGCAGCGCCCGGGCGATACGTCCGTGAAGGTGGTGGCGCCTGCTCTTGAGCATGCTGTTGTACGCGGCATCGCGGACCAGCGCGTGCTTGAACACGTAATGCACCCGGCTGCCCGTGCCGCGCCGGAACAGCAGTCCCGACTCCATGAGCCGCGCGAGCGCCGCATCGACTTGCGCGGATGAACGATCGCTCACCATCGTCAAGAGCGCTCTTGGAAATTCACGACCGATCGCGGCGCCGAGTTGCGCGACCGCCTTGGCGTCGTCCAGCCGGTCCAGGCGCGACATCAGCGAGTCCTGGAGTGTGGTGGGGATCGCCAGCGGTTGCAGCGGACCGACGAGTACATACGCGTCGCCGGCGGCCCGGACCATGCCGGAGTCGATGATGGTCCGCGTGAGCTCTTCGACGAACAGCGGAACGCCGTCGGTCTTGACCGCGATCTGCTCGACGATTTCATCCGGAAGCGGCCGTCCGCTCAGCGATTCGATCATCGTTTCGCACTGCCGGCGATCCAGGCGATTCAGCCTGACGGCCGATATGTGCGCGTCGCCCTGCCAGGGCGGATCGAACTCGGGCCGCGTGGTGACCATCAACAGGCAATGCCAGTCGCGCACCCGGTCAACCAGGCTTTCGATCAGTTCCAGGGTGCTCGGGTCCGACCAGTGAATGTCCTCGACCAGGAAAAACAGGGACCCTCTCATGGCAACCGACTCCACGGCGCGTTGCAAGGCATCCAGCGTGCGATCGCGCAGAACCTCCGGTGCGAGATCGACTGGCGGATAGCGATTGCCGTAAGGGATGGAAAGCAGGGTTGCGAACAAGGCCATGTCCTCGTCGGACGGCGCCTCGGTGGACCCGAGCAGGTGAGCGAGCTTGGCAAGCCGCGTGTCGAGGCTGTCGTCGTCCACCAGTGCCGCGCCGCGCGCGAGGTGTTCCACCACCGGGTGCAGCGCGCTCGCCTGGTGATAGGGCGAACACTGGCAGCGAATCGTCACTGCGTCGTTCGCGGCGACGAGTTCGCGCGTCATCAGCGTGATGCGCGACTTGCCGATGCCGGGCTCTCCGATCAGCAGGATCACCTGCCCGTCGCCCTGCAGGACGCGTCGCCAGCACGACTCCACCAGGTTCATCTCGTGCGTGCGACCGACGAATGGCGTGACCGTGTCGCCCCGGGACGCTTCGAAACGCGACTCGACGCCGGCGACGCCCGTTACGCGGAAAGCTTGAACCGGCTGGTCGAATCCCTTGAGCCGGGATTCGCCGAGGTCCTCGACGCCGAAGGCCGCGCCGAGCAGCCTCAAGGTGTCGGCGCTGACGACGACGTGGTTGTCGCAGGCCAGCGACTGCAGGCGGGCGGCAAGATTCGGCGTCTCGCCGACCACGTCGTGCTCGCGCGCCGAACCTTCGCCGACGAGGTCGCCGATGACCACCGGTCCGGAGGCGATGCCGACCCGAACGCGCAGCGGCTCGTCGCCCGCGGCAACGTCCATCGATTCCCCCAGGGCGGGCACGCGCGCGGCGATCTGAAGCGCCGCGTGCACGGCGCGCACGGCGTCGTCCTCGTGGGCCCGCGGATAACCGAAGTAGGCGAGGATGCCGTCGCCCATGTAGCGCGCGATGTAACCATCGTAGCGCTCGACCAGCGCCGTGCAGCATTCGCGATAGGTTCGCTGCAATTCGCGCAGGTCTTCGGGATCGAGCCGCGTGGAAAGCGCCGTGGATCCGACGAGGTCGCAGAACATCACGGTGACCTGGCGGCGCTCGGCGAGGTCGTCGGCCGGCGGCGCAGGCCGCTCGTCGCGCGGGTCGCCGGCCTCCAGCGGGGCGCCGCAATCGGAGCAAAAACGGGCCGAGGGCTGCACGACGGCTCCGCACCCGGAGCAATAGCGTGGCAGGCGTACGCCGCATTGCGCACAGAAGTTGGCGCTTACCGGGTTGTCGCCACCACACGTCGAACAGCGCACGCGAATCGATCCGGAACGGGCTTGATCGGAAAGTGTAACCGATCGGCGCCCGGCGCGACCGACCGTTTCGCTACCGCCCCCGCCCTCGGTTCGTGACCGTGGCAACCCCGTGCGTCGGCGAAATCATGTCGAAGCCACTGTCGCCCCGTCCCGCGCCGCGCCATCCGCTCCCGAACGCGTCAACATGATGACCGTCCACGACATGGAGAACAGCGGCTCGTCGTCGACGGACGCTTCCAGCAAAAAATCCAGGTAGCCCCGGTCGCTTCGCCGCGACGAGGGTCGTTTGCCCACCAGCTTGACCGTACCGGCAACCGCCTCGCCGGGGAACCAGGGACGACGCCACTTCAACTCGTCGATGCCCGGCGCGCCGATCGCGTGGGTGTTCACCAGCACCTCGCGGCAGAACGGCTGGAAGCACAGGAGTTGCGTCTGGAATCCGGAGGCCACCAGGGCGCCGAAGTGCGTCCGGGCCGCCTCGTCGGGGTCGAGATGAAAACGCTGCGGATCGTAGGTCGACGCAAACTCCACGATCTCCTTCTCGCCGAGGCCGGGCACCTGGAAGTGAAAGGTGAAGTCCTCGTCGAAATCTTCAAAGCACTTTTTCTGGCTCACAAGGCATCGGCCGCGGGTTGTCGTTCGTTGTTGCATTTACCGTCCGCGCGAAGCGGATCGGGCGGCCGGGATTCGTAATGACGGCATCGCGCAAGGTGCGCACCGCGAATTCATCGCGGCGCCGGTCCGGCGCCCGAGCGTCACCCGTTCCAGGCGAATTCGGCAAAGTGCCCGTTGCGCGTACCGCTGCTGTCGTCCCAATCGATGCCGAAGGCGTGATAGTGACGACAGCAGCGGTACGCGCAACGGG
>JAUIDF010000019.1 GCA_030429125.1 Gammaproteobacteria bacterium
AGGGGGTGTGATATTTTCCCGGCTCGCCCGTTACATACAACACTTGTTCATCGAGGGGTTTGAAAACCTATGGCCGTGAAAAAGAAAACGACTTCCAAAAAGGTAGCCACCAGGAAGGCACCGGCAATCGCCAGCAAGCAGACCAAGACCCAGGTGGTTCAGTCGATAGCCGACTCCACCGGCATGACGAAGAAGGACGTTTCCTCCGTCCTTGCCGCGCTGGGTGATCTCGTCCAGGGCCACATGCGCAAGCGCGGTTCCGGCGAGTTCCAGATTCCGGAAACCGGGGTGAAGATTCGCCGCGTCAAGAAGCCCGCCCGCAAGGCCCGACTCGGACGCAATCCTGCCACTGGCGAAGAAATCAAGATTGCCGCGAAACCGGCCAGCACGACGGTGCGCGTCACGGCGCTGAAGTCGCTCAAGGAAGCCGTCAAGAGCTGAAGGCCGGCGACGGCCAGCGCAGCAGGAAAGGGCGCCCTCCGCGGCGCCCTTGAACGTTTCGGCGCAACACCGTTGCGGGTGCGGTACAGGTCGTACGGCGCACGGTTGCGTTTTGCAGACTCATCGCAGACCAGGCTTGGGGACGGCGCCTGGTCGTTCGTTGTTGCACCGCACAAATCACCCTGCTAGAGTCGGCGACCATTCCATACACCGATTCCCGGAGCATTGCGACATGGCAGCCTCCCGAACCTCCCGATCCGCTTCGACGCAGCGAAAATCGTCAGTGACCCGGCGCGCGCCACGCACCGCCGCGGCAAGCACGAGCCCGGCGACGAGGAAAAAGACGGTTCGCCGCGCCGCACCGAAACCGGCGGCTTCAGCAACGAACGCGGCCATTGCCCGTCCCGCCGCCACGGCGCGGATCGCCAGCGACTCACCCCCGGTTCAAGATGCGGTGGCTTCGCTGCAGCTGCTGGCGCTGGAGAACGCAGGCAAACTGGCATCGCTGCAGTTAAACGCATGGCGTCGATACGCCGATGCCCTGCTGACCGGCTGCCGCGAGTTGTCCGATGCCGGCGACACGGAAAGCCTTGCCAACTGCCTCGCGCGGCAACCGGGAACGGTTCGCGATCTGGCACTGGCCGCCACGGAAGATTTCGATACCGCGTCGCGCATTGGCATGGAGACGCTTGCGGTCGCCGGCGACATCATGGGCCACGCCTTCAACCGCGCGGCCTGACACTTCATCGTGACGAAGCGGACCACCGCGGACGTACTGTCCGTCAATACCATTCTCTACACCGCGCGCTTCGAACCGTGCGTGAAGTTCTATGGTTCGCTGCCGGGTTTCGAATCCACTTTCTCCAACGACTGGTTCGTGGAGTTTCGCGTCGGCGGTGGCGGCTGCGTCAGCGTGGCTGATGCCGGGAGAACGAGCGTCGATGCGGGCGGCCCGGCGGGCCTGACCCTGACTTTTCAGGTGAAGGACGCGGACGAGATCCACGCGCGCCTGACGGCGCTCGGCATGAGCGCGACGACGCCGAGAAACCACCCGTGGGGCGCGCGGACGTTCTTCGTCTACGATCCCGACGATCGCCGGCTGGAATTCTGGTCGTCGTCGTCGAGCTGACCGCCTTCCCCGAGCAGCGCGTCGACGTCGAGGCTGCGAATCCGATCCAGCGCCACGTCCCAGGCTCCCTGCTGGCACAGTCCGCTCATGCGTGCATCGTCGTAGCCGGCAATGGCAGCCTGAAGGCACGCCTTGCGTACGCGTTCGGCAATATCGAGTTCGCGATCAGACATCGAGCATCAACTTGAGCGGCTTGCGCATGCCGGCCAGCTTGCACGCCTGCTGCCCGTAGCCACGCGGAAAAAGTCGGTAGAGATACCGGCGGGTGGCACGGTCGGCACCCCACTCGTCCTTCAAGTGCCTCAACACCACGCGCGCCTCGGGCACCACCTGCCGGTCCTCGTAGTAGCGGCGCACGAAGTCGACCACCATGCGCCGCTCCTCGGTCAGCTCGAGGCCTTCCTCCGCGGCGAAGCCTTCCACCATGGCCGGGTTCCAGTCGCCCGGGTCGACAAGGAAGCCTTCCTCGTCCCGATCGATTTGGCGAAGCGAACCCGGGTGATCGCCGAAGCCGGAATTGTCATTCATGTTGCTGGCCAGTGATAATCGACACTGTCGGGCGACGCCCGACGACCCGTCAAGTCTACGCCGCCGAATCGCCTCGACCAACTGCCCCCCTCGGGATATCCCGTCCGGTGCCTGGTGCGAACGAGGCGACCGGCGACACACCCCGGAGTGAACTCATCGTGCCCGTGACCTGGGATTTCAAGAATCGCGCAATGATCGTCACCGGCGCCGGCGGCGGTATCGGGCTGCATGTCGCCCGTGCGCTCTACGAGTCCGGTGCCATGGTCACCGGACTCGATATCAAGCCGCGCCCGGCAGTCTTCCCCACGGACGCCGGATACGCGTCGATCGACCTTGCCGATGCGGGCGACGTGGCGAAGGCGGTTGACGAAGCGCGCGGGCGGATGGGCCACGTCGACGGACTCGTCAATGCCGCGGGCCTGCTCTGGTTCGGTCATGACCGCTCGGCCGTGGATATCGATCTGGATACGTGGGACGTCGTCATGGCGGCAAACCTCAAGTCCGTGGTGCATACGGCACGCGCGGCGGTGCCGGCCATGCGCGAGGCGGGCGGCGGCGCCATGGTGCATTTCTCGTCCATCCAGTGCCTGCGCGGCGATGAACGGCCCCAGGACGCCTACCAGGCGGCCAAGGCCGGCGTGGTCGCGCTGTCGAAATCCCTCGCGGTGCAATTTGCTCGCGACAACATTCGTTCCAACACCCTGCTGCCGGGACCGACACGCTCTCCCATGCAGGCCCGCTGGGACGCAGACCCGGAGGCCGCCGATGCCCTGGCGCGGCATATACCGCTGGGCCGCGTGGGCGAGACCGACGACCTCGCCGCCGCCTGCCTGTTCCTGCTCTCGGACGCGTCGCGCTGGGTCACCGGCACCGAGCTGATCGTGGACGGCGGCATCACCGCGCTGCCCTAGGTGTGATCTCTCAGTAGGTCGTTCGCTCGGGGCATACCCGGAGAGTTGGAGGTGCGAACCCACCCAATGAATCCGGAGGAGCGCCTTGGCCCGGCGCCTACAGGTCCTTGACCAGGCGCAGGGCGTCGTAGATGGCCGTGTGGATGTTTCGGCTGGCGACGGCATCGCCGATGCGAAACAGCTGGTATCGACCCGCCGGATTGCGCGCCACGGATTGCGGCGAACCGGCAACGAGGGCGGTGTAATCCGTCTCGCCGCCGTTGCGTGAGCCATCGCGCAGTTCGTGATAGAGCGCGTCCAGGGGCGTCGTGCCGTGCTCCACCACCACCTGGTCCACTTCCCTGACGGCGATGAAATCACCGAAATCCGAACCGATCACCGCGCTCACGTGGTCGTCCTGTCGCTCGACGGCGCGCAGGCGCCGGTTGATGGTGATGTCGACGCCGTGCCGCTGGAAACATCGCGCATAGGCCACATGGTTGAGCCCGCCCACCGCCGGCGCGAAGAATCGCTCGGGGGTCACGATCTCGAGTCGGGCGCCGGACTCGGCAATCAATTCCGCGGCCTGCATACCCGGGTGACCGCCGTTGTCGTCGAACAGTAGCACGCGGCGCCCCGGCACGGCGTCGCCGGCGAGAATGTCCCAGCTCGACACGATCAATTCGGCGTCGCCGTCGATGTCGCCGTGGTGCGGCAGGCCGCCGGTGGCAATGACGACGACGTCGGGCGACTCAGCGAGCACGTCGCCCGCTTCCGCCAAGGTGCTGAAACGCATCTGCACGCCGTGCGCCTCGCAACGCACCATGCGCCAGTCGACGATGCCGATGAGCTCGGAACGCCGTCGGCTGCGTGCCGCCAGCCGTACCTGTCCGCCGGGGTCGGGCGCCGCTTCGAAGAGGACCACGTCATGGCCGCGCTCGGCCGCCACCCGGGCCGCCTCCAGACCCGCCGGCCCGGCCCCGACCACCACCACCCGCCGGCTGTTGCGCGCCGTCGACACCACGTGCGGCATGTTCGCCTCGCGGCCGGTGGCCGGGTTGTGGATGCACAGCGCCTCGCCCCCTTCGTAGATACGGTCCAGGCAATAGGTCGCGCCGACGCAGGGGCGAATCTCGTCTTCGCGACCCTCGGCGATCTTGCGGGCAATGTGCGGATCGGCAATGTGCGCGCGGGTCATGCCGACCATGTCCAGCTTGCCCGCGGCCACCGCGTGCCGGGCGGTGGCCACGTCGGGAATCCGTGCCGCGTGGAATACGGGAAACCGCGTCTCGGCGCGCACTTCACCGGCAAAGTCTAGGTGCGGCGCCGAGCGCATGCCCTGCACCGGGATGACGTCCGCCAGCGCGGCATCGGTGTCGATATGGCCGCGAATGACGTTGAGAAAGTCCACCTGCCCGCTGGCCACCAGGCGCCGCGCGATGGCCATGCCTTCCTCGCGCGACAATCCGATCTCCCACTGCTCGTCCACCACCAGCCGCGCGCCGACGATGAAGTCCGCGCCGACGGCGCCGCGAATGGCATCGAGCACCATGAAGGCGAAGCGCAGCCGGTTGTCCAGGCTGCCGCCGAAGTCGTCGTCGCGACGGTTCGTGGCCGGCGACCAGAACTGGTCGAGCAGGTGGCCGTACATCTCCAGCTCGATCCCGTCGAGCCCGGCCGCCTGCATGCGCTGGGCCGCGGCCGCGTAGTCCGCGGCGATGCGCTCGAGGTCGAAGGGCTCCGCCACCTTGGGAAAGGCGCGGTGCGCCGGTTCGCGGATCATCGACGGCGCGAGCACCGGCAGCCAGTCGCCGGTGTTCCAGACCGAACGCCGGCCGAGGTGCGTCAACTGGATCATCACCGCGGCCCCGTGTTGGTGACAGCCATCGGCGAGATCGCGCAGCCACGGCACGATCTCGTCCTTGTAGGCCAGCAGGTTGCCGAACACCGGTGGTGAGTCCAGCGACACCACCGCAGAGCCCGCGGTCATGGTCAACGCGATGCCGCCACGGGCCCGTTCCTCGTGATAGAGGCGGTAGCGTGCCTTCGGCATGCCGTCCTCGGAATAGGCCGGCTCGTGCGCCGTCGTCATCAGGCGGTTGCGAAGCGTGAGGTGCTTTAGCGTGTAGGGCGCGAGCAGGGGATCGCCGGTTGTCATGTCGTGGTTCCGTCGGTGGCCTGGATCCGTGGGCGGGCGCGACGACTCGTCCAGGCGTTCCCGGCATCGACGCGCGCGCCATGCCGACGATACACGCGGCGAACCGGGTTGGGGAGCATACGCCGGCGACGCCGCCCGGCGCGGGCGCGACACGCCGCGTCGTTCACCTGCCGTTCAAGGCCGATTAACGGCCGATTCAGTGGATACGTGGCACCTTCCCGTTCGACGATGGATCGACGGATCGACGTATCCGCCGATCCGGGCGACAACCGACCAAACCGCGAGGAACGCATGATGAAACGCAAACTCACCGCCATCACCCTGGCCGCCGCGCTGGCGGCACCCTCCTTCGGGTATGCACAGGGCGGACTGAACATGGACCGCGAGGAAATGCTGGGCAGCGTCATCGGCGCGTCCGTGGGCGCCCTGCTCGGCTCCAAGGTGGGCGACGGCGACAACGAACTGCTCGGCGCCGCGCTCGGCGGCGTCGGCGGCTACTTCGTCGGCAAGCGCTATGGCGACCGCAACCAATGGCGTGACGACGGCCGCTACGGCTACCAACCGGGGTACCGGCACGATCAACGCCACGAGGGCTATCGCTATCGCGACCACGACGCCCATCGCCGGCATCACGGCCATACCCGCGACAGCCACCGGTCCCACGGCCGCACGCCGCCCATCCATGCGATCGATCAGCCGTTTCGCGCCCGCGTGAACAGCCACGTGCGCAGCGGCCCGGCGCCGGGCTACCAGAGCCTGGACGTCCTGCGCCGCGGCGAGCGGGTCCACGTCGTCGGACGCGTGTCCGGTACCGACTGGTTCATGGTGTCCCGGCGCGGCCGCGTCGCCGGCTACGTGTATGCGCCGTTGCTCGACCCGGAGAACCGGCATACCTACTATCGCCGCGATCGATAGTCACGCACGGGACTCGCTTACCCGACGGGGGACAGGCCCCGCGCCCGTCCCCCGTGACGTCGCGTCGCTACCAAGCGACCATGACGTGGCGCACGACGCTGTAGTCCTCCAGCGCGTAGGCCGACAGGTCCTTGCCGTAGCCGGAGTTCTTCAGGCCGCCGTGGGGCATCTCGTTGACCAGCATGAAATGCGTATTGACCCAGGTGCAGCCATAGCGCAGTCGCGCCGCGCACTCCATGCCGCGCGAGATATCGCGCGTCCACACCGACGACGCCAGGCCGTAGTCGGAATCGTTGGCCCAGGCGATGGCGGTGTCGGTGTCGTCGAAGCGGGTCACCGAGACCACCGGACCGAAAACTTCACGGCGCACGATCTCGTCCTCCTGGCGCGCCCCGGCGATCACGGTGGGCTGGTAGAAGAATCCGTTGCCGTCCACTCGGCCGCCGCCGGTCGCCACCTCGATGTGGGGCAGCGCGACGGCCCGCTCGACGAAACTCGCGACCCGGTCGCGCTGGCGTTCGCTGATGAGCGGTCCGATGTCCGGTGAGTCCGCGCCGGGCAGGTTGAGCCTGATCGACGACACCGCGCCGGCGAGATCGGCGACGAAGTTGTCGTAGATGCGCGCCCCGGCGTAGATGCGGCATGCGGCGGTGCAGTCCTGGCCGGCGTTGTAGTAGCCGAAAGTCTTGATGCCCTCGATCACCGCGTCGAGGTCGGCATCGTCGAACACCACCACCGGTGCCTTGCCGCCGAGTTCCAGGTGGGTGCGCTTCAGGGTGCGGCTCGCCGCCTCGAGAATCTTGCGCCCGGTGGCGACGTCGCCGGTCAGCGACACCATGTCCACGCCGTCGTGATCGACCAGCGCCGCGCCGACGGTCTCGCCGCGGCCTGCGATCACGTTCACCACGCCCCTTGGAAAGATATCGGCCATCAGCTTGGCCGCGTACAGCGTGGTCAACGGGGTCTGCTCGGACGGCTTGAGCACCACGGTATTGCCCGCGGCCAGTGCCGGCGCGAGCTTCCACGCGGCCATCATGAGCGGATAGTTCCACGGCGCGATGGAGCCGACCACGCCCACGGCGTCGCGCCGGATCATGCTGGTATGGCGCGGCAGGTACTCGCCCGCCGTGCTGCCCGCCGCGCAGCGCGCCGCGCCGGCGAAGAAGCGAAAGCAGTCGGCCACCGCGGGCAGCTCGTCCTCGAGCACCCGCGCATAGGGCTTGCCGCAGTTCTGCGACTCCAGGCGCGCCAGGGCCTCGGCGTTCTGCTCGACCGCCGCGGCCAGCGCCAGCAGCATGCCGGCGCGTTCGGCAGGCGCGGTCACCGACCACGATGCGAAGGCCTCGCGGGCGGCGCGAACCGCGGCGTCGACCTGCTCATCGCTCGCCTCCGGCACCCTGGCGACGGTCTCGCCGGTAGCCGGATTGAGGACCGTTTCGGCGGCGCCGGCACCGGTCGAAAATTCGCCGCCGATCAGCAGCTTGGTTTCCATGTCGGGTTCTCCTCGAGTGGTTTGTACGATGGATTCCGCGCTACCCGGCGACGCTGGCCGACGGTCACTTGCCGCCGCCTGCGACGTGCTCGGTATCGCGCGTCAGGAAGTAGGCGATGAGGATGGGCACGAAGGTCACCGCGATGACGAACACGGCCACCACGTTGGTGACCGGACGCTGGCGCGGTCGAACCAGCTCCGTGAGCATCCAGATCGGCAGGGTCGACTGCTGCCCTGCGGTGAAGGTGGTGACGATGACCTCGTCGAAGGACAATGCGAAGGCCAGCATGCCGCCGGCCAGCAGAGCCGTGGCGATGTTGGGCAGCACCACGTAACGAAACGTCTGGAAACCGTCCGCGCCAAGATCCATGGAGGCCTCGATGAGGCTCGCCGAGGTACGCCTGAACCGCGCCACCACGTTGTTGTAGACCACCACCACGCAGAACGTGGCATGGCCGAGCACGATGGTCCAGAAGCTGAAGGGAATGTCCGCGAGGTTGAATGCCGAGCGCAACGAGATGCCGGTGATGATGCCGGGCAGTGCGATGGGCAGGATGATGAACAGAGACACCGCCTCGCGCCCGAAGAAGCGCGAGCGGTACACCGCGGCGGCCGCCAGCGTGCCGAGCACGAGGGCGATCACGGTGGACACCGCGGCCACCTGCACCGACAAGGCGAGGGCGTCCCAGATGTCCTGGCGGTTCCAGGCCACCTCGAACCAGCGCGTGGTCAGACCCGGCGGCGGGAACTGGTACGACTTGTCCTCGGTGGTGAAGGCATAGAGGAAGATCAGGCCCAGCGGCACGTGCAGGAAGGCAAGACCGCCGAAGGCCGCGATCTTCAGGCCCCATGACGCCTTGTCAGCGCGCATCTTTCGTAAACCTGCGTCGCGAGGGCGACGGGCGGAGCGGATACTCGGTGTGACGCGCGCTGGAGCGCGTGCAGGCGTACCTGTCGGCACGTCGAGCACGGATCGAGAACCCGCACCGGCGTGCCGGACACATCGCCGGCCACGGTACCGGGTTCATGAATGTTGCGGACCTAGAGCGCATCGAACGCCCCCGCCCGCTTCGCCGCGGTCAGGTACACCGCCATGATGACGATGGGCACCACGCTGAAGGCCGCCGCCAGCGGGATGTTGCCCGCCGTGCCCTGGTGCACGAACACGGCCTGGCCGATGAACAGGCGCGAGGAGCCGACGATACCCGGAATGATGTAGTCGCCGAGCGTCAACGAGAAGGTGAAGATCGAACCCGCCACGATGCCGGGGAAGGCCAGCGGCAGCACCACGTGGCGCAGCGTCTGGCCGGGATGCGCGCCGAGATCGGAGGACGCGTCGAGGTAGGACCGCGGCACGCGCTCCAGCGCGGCCTGGATCGGCAGGATCATGAACGGCAGCCAGATGTAGAGAAACACCAGGAACATGCCGATGTAGCTCACCGACAACGAGGCGCCGCCGATCACCGGGATCGCCAGCACCGCATCGAGCAACCAGGTCAGGTGCAACTGGGCGAAGAACCAGCCGAGAATGCCCTCCTTGGCCAGGATGAGCTTCCAGGCGTACACGCGCACCAGGTAGCTGGACCACAACGGCAGCATCACCGCGAGATAGAACACCGCCTTCATGCGCGGTCCGGTGTAACGCGCCATGTAGTAGGCGATGGGAAAGGCGATCACCGCCGCGGCCAGCGTCACCGCGGCCGCCATCGACGCGGTACGCAGGACGATATCCACGTTCGCCGGCGTGAACAGCTGGGCATAGGTCGCCAGCGTGAACTCGCGGCGCACCATGCCGGAGAATTCGTCGATCGAGAAGAAGCTTTGCGCCAGCAGCGCGAACAGCGAGCCGAGGTAAACCACGCCGAGCCACATCAGCGGCGGCGTCAGCAACAGGAGAAGCAGCAGCGTGGGGCGGCGATAGAGGCCGTTGGACAGGGACCGGCGCCATGGCGGGCGCGCGACGGCGGTGGTCATGGCGTCGCGCCGCGCAGCCGGTGCACGTCCTCGGGACGCCAGTAGACCGTCACCCGCTGGTCGGCGACCAGGCGCCGGGACAGGTCACGATTCGGCACCGTGACGTTGAGCGCCACGCCGTCGTCCAGCGTGACCTGGTAGCGGGTGCTCGAACCGTGGTACTGGATCTCGGCGACGATGCCGTCGGCCGCCTGGTAGCCGTCGGCCGGCCTGATCGCACCGCGCGGCTCGACGAGCAGTTTCTCGGGACGAATCGCGATCGCATCGGCCACGGTGTCGAACCGCGCCGCGCGGGCGCCGTCGACGATGTTGGACACGCCCACGAACCCGGCCACGAAGGCCGTCTCGGGATTCTCGTAGACTGCCTCGGGAGAGCCGATCTGCTCGACCCGACCGTGATTGAACACGGCGAGTCGGTCGCTCATGGACAGCGCCTCGGCCTGGTCGTGGGTGACGTAGACGAACGTGATGCCGAGCTGGCGCTGCAGCGCCTTGAGCTCGACCTGCATCTGCTCGCGCAGTTTCAGATCGAGCGCACCGAGCGGTTCGTCGAGCAACAGCACGCGCGGCTGCTTGACCAGCGCCCGCGCGAGGGCGACGCGCTGGCGCTGGCCGCCGGACAACTGCGCCGGGCGACGCGCCTGCATGCCGTCGAGCTTGACCATGGCGAGCGATTCGAGGGCGCGGCGGCGACGCGTCTCGCGATCCACGCCCTTGACCATGAGGCCGTAGGCCACGTTGTCCGCCACGCTCATGTGCGGGAACAGGGCGTAGTCCTGGAACACGGTATTCACGTCGCGTTCGTAGGGCGGCACGCCGCCCATGTCGCGCCCGTGCACGCGGATGTCGCCGAAATCCGGTGCCTCGAATCCGGCGATCATCCGCAGGCAGGTCGTCTTGCCGGAGCCCGACGGCCCCAGCATGGAGAAAAACTCGCCCGCCGCCACCTCGAAGCTGACGTCGTCGACCGCGCGGACCGTGCCGAAGTGGCGGCCGACGCCGAGAAACTCGACGGCGGGTGTCGTCATTGACGTCGCCGGGCTAGCGGCCGCCGAGAACGGCGATGTAGTCGGTCACCCAGCGATAGTACGGCACGCACTGTTCCTGGCTCGCGCACTTGGTCACCGGCGTGCGCCAGAAACTGATGCGTTCGAAGTTGCCGAGACCGTTGGTGTCGCAACCCTCGTCGCCGAGCAGCGCATTACCCTTGCACGCCGACAGCACCACCGGCACGGAACCGAACCACGCGGCGAGGTCGCCCTGCAGCTTGGGATTGATCGAGTGCTCGAGCCACAGGTAGGCGCAATTGGGGTGCGGCGCGTCGGCATGCATCATGGTGGTGTCGGCCCAGCCGGTGGCGCCCTCTACCGGGACGACGCTGGAAATCGGCTGATCCTTGCCACGCAGCAGGTTGACCTGGAACGGCCACGCGGACGAAGCGACGACACCTTCGTTTGTGAAGTCGTCGATCTGGATAAACGGGTCGTGCCAGTACCGGTTGACGATCTCGCGCTGCCCGCGAAGCAGGTTGAGCGCGGCCTGGTACTGGTCCTCGGTCAGTTCGTAGGGGTCCTTGATGCCAAGATCGGGCTGGTGGTGCATCAGGTAGAGGGCCGCGTCGGCAATGTAGATCGGGCCGTCGAAGGCCTGCACGCGCCCCTTGTTGGCATTGCCGTCGGGGAGCGTCATCTCCTCGAAGACGACGTTCCACGACGCCGGAGCCTCCTTGAAGACCTCGGTGTTGTACATGAGCACATTGGAGCCCCACTGGTACGGCACGCCGTAGTGCCTGCCATCGACGGTGTGCCACGGAGCATCCTGGAGACGCTCGTCGATGGTGTTCCAGCTCGGCACGAGGTCGGTGTTGATCTCCTGCACGCGCTTGCCGGCGATGAGGCGAAGGCTGGCGTCGCCCGACGCGGTGACGAGGTCGAACCCCCCCTCGTTCATCAGCGCCACCATCTCGTCGGAGGTGCCGGCCGTCTTGATGCGCACCTGGCAGCCGGTGGCCTTCTCGAAATCGGACACCCAGTTGAAATTGGGATCGGTTTCACCCCGCTCGATGTAGCCGGGCCAGGCGACGATGTCGACGACGCCTTCGCCGGGGCCGATTTCACTCAACGGCGCGGAGAACACGGGCTGGGCGGCGGTGAAGCACAGGGCGGCGGACGCCGCCACCTTGATCGGAGTCGGGTGCATGGGGTGGTACCTCCTCGGGTGGAATGACACCGGCGGATACTGATACACCCCGGATTTACCAATAGCAAATAGTAATTTCCAAAGCCAGTTATCTAATTTTCCGATGATTCGGATCCCATCGTCATCCGCCGCGCGCCGTTGGCCCCCGCCGGCGTCATTCGACCGGAGGCGTCGCGGCGCTTACGAGCGCTGCCGACGATTAGAGGCACGGGCGCGGTCGGGCGAGAGGGCGTTGCCGCGCCCTCATGGCGTCAGTGCTCGAAGGCGATATCGGAGAAGCCCGCCGCCGGTGCGGACAGCTCGGAACCGCGCCGCCAGACCACGCCGACGTCGATGGTACGGGTGAGATCGTCGACGGCCCGAAACTCGAGGCGATCGCCTTCCAGGGACCAGGGCCGGAATGCGAGCTCGGGAAGGATGGCCAGGCCGGAACCGGTTGCCACGAGGCTGCGCACCGCCTCCACCGAGCGGGTTCGCAGCACCACGTTGGGGGACCAGCCACGGGTCTGCCACAGCACGCGCAGGTTACGTTCCATCTCGTCGACCTCGAGCATGATCAGCGGCGCGTCGCTGATGTCGGCGAGTTGCAGGCTCTGCTGGTCGAGCAGCGGGTGTCGCGTCGGCAGCCACAGGCCGATCGGAGACCGTACGAGCACGAGATCTTCGAGCGCCTGGCGGTTTTCCAGGTTGGAAACCAGCATCACCGCGAGATCGAGCTCGCCGTTGACGAGCAGGTGCTCGATGTAGCGCCGTTCGTCCTCCGTTACCGAGACCGTGACGGCGGGGAAGGCACGTCGATAGCGGGCGAGAAGATCGGCCAGGTAATAGCCGGCGACGAGGCTGGTGAAGCCGAGGTTGAGCGTGCCCTCGACGAACCGGCGTTCGGCCACCAGCGCGTTCTCGGCGTCCTCCACGGCGGCGATGATGCGTCGCGAGTGACGCAGGAACTGGTGCCCCTCGTGGGTCAGGCGCACACCGCGCGCACCCCGCTCCATCAACGCCGTACCGAGGTGCGCCTCCAGCGACTTCACGGCCTCGGTCACCACCGACTGCGACACGTTCACCTGTCGCGCGGCCGCCGTGATCGAGCCGGACTGCGCCGCGGCGATGAAGTAGCGCACCTGGCGCAGCGTCAGTGGCATGGCAACGGCCCGCGGCGCTCCCCGGTGTACTTCCACGCGTGGCGTGCGACGACGCTGCCGGACATGGCCTCAACTCCCGAATATAGTGCGAATCGGCCGTGTGGCAATGGCCCGGCCCCGAACGACGACCGCCATTTTATCTACCGCTCACGGCCTGCGCGAGCGGCGCCGGGCCGACCTTCGCCGAGGCGCCGGCACCACGCCGGCAGCGCCGCAATCGGTCGGCGGAATCCACGGGGCGTTCGACGGTTCACCGATTCGCGGCATTGACAGCATCGCGTGCCCGTTATCCACTAGCGGTTTCGCCAATGCCGGGAACGACACCTTGCCGAGAGCGATCAAGAACGCGCTGTACACGATGCTCGAGCAACGCCACTGTCGTGCATCGATCGCCAGGCTGAAGCAACTGGAATCACGCCTGCCCGACCCACGTGCGCGATTCGCGATCCCCGCGTGCTTCGAAGGCTACGGGCACTGCAAGTGGCTCAAGCCCTACCAACATGCACGCGAGATCTTCTCTCTCTACGAACACGTTCTCGAACTACGCCCCCGTCGCGTGCTCGAGATTGGCACGGCCCGAGGCGGCACCCTTTATCTGTGGCTACAGGCAGCCGCAGACGACGCCGTGATCGCGAGTATCGATCTGCCGGGCGGCAAGTTCGGCGGCGGCTACCGTGCCTGCCGGATACCCTTGTACCGCGCCTTCGCGCGGCCCGGTCAAAGCCTGCACCTCGTTCGACAGAGCTCCCGCGATACCGCGCTGCCGGACAGGGTGGCCGCGCTGATGGGCGACGAGCCCCTGGACTTCCTGTTCATCGATGCGGACCACCGATTCGAGGGCGTCGCCACCAACTTCCGGCTCTACGCCCCCCTGGTTCGTGCCGGCGGCACGATAGCCTTGCACGACATCCTGCCCAGCGCGCGCAATGACGAGATCGAGGTGCACCGCCTGTGGGCGCTGCTCGAGAAACTGCCCACGGCATTTGCCATCACCGATTCCGCGTCAGGTCGCTATCCCCTCGGCATCGGCGTGGTGAAAGTGCCCGATGAGGGTTTCGGCGACCTGATCGAGTCACTGCCGTTCGTACCGGACACGGCACACGACGGCCTGCCCGCATGACCAGCGACTTGATCACAGCCGATCGATTCATCCGCACCTGGTTGTTCGGACCCGGGGCCGACACCGCAACACACGAGGACATGCTTGCCAGCGGTGCCGACGCCTTGATCGTGGATCTCGAAGACTTCACGCCACCGAATCGTCGCCATGTCGCCAGGCAACTACTGGTCGATCTGGTCCCGCGCATACACGCCGCCGGCCAGTTGGCCGCGGTCCGCATCAACGCGCTGAATGGCGAGGGGCGCGACGATCTCGATGCGGCGCTGGGGGCGGGCGCCAGCGTTATCAGCCTGGCGATGGCAGAAACAGCAACCCAGGTCGCCGAGCTGGACGAAGCGATCGCCGCGCGCGAACGTTCGCTGCGATGCCCCCCGGGAGAGACCGGTATCCTGCCCGTCTGCGAGACGGCCCTCGGCGTGGCCGACGTCAGGCCGATCGCCGCCGCGAGCTCGCGAATACGTCACGCCCTGCTCGGCGCCGAGGACCTCGCCGCCGACCTCTTCGCCGAGCGTACGCCCGGCGCCGGGGAACTCTCGCACGCGCGCCAGCGTTTCCTGCTCGACTGCCGGGCGGCGAGAATCGAGCCGATCGATGCACCCTACACGTTCTCCGATACCGAGGGCGCCGCTGCCGAGACACGCGCGTCGATGGCGCTCGGGTACCGGTCGAAGTCGCTGGTGCGGCCGGACCAGGCGCACGCACTCAATGCGGCATTGACTCCCGACAAGCGGGAACTCGAGTTGGCCCGTCGCCGGATCGCCGCATTCGAGCGGGCGCGCGAGCAGGGCGAGGATCGCGCGCTGGTCGATGGCCACTGGATCGAAGTGCCGACCTATCGCTCCGCGATTCGGCTGCTCGAACGGGCGAACAGGATGGGCGCCGGTTGAAGGCGTGTCAGTGACCCGGTCCGCGCCGGCCATCGAGCGACGATCGCACCTTGCCCGCTTGCGCGGAACGCTTCAGTCAAGCACCGCTTCAAGCTGTTCCCTGGCACCGGCCCGACTCGGCTGCTGGTCGGCCAGGATCCGGTAGGCGACGTAGTACTTCGAAATGTTACCGACATACTGCACGGTCTCCCGCCCGATTCGACGCGCCGCGATGTGCTCGACATGACCGAACCAGGTGTTCGGGTCCAGCCCGTTATCCGCCGCTTCGCCGCGCAAACGGGCGACCTTTGCAGGTCCGGCGTTGTAGGATGCGAAGGTCAGCAACGTCTTGTTCAACTCCGATACATCGGCATCCGGGAAATAACGGTCGCGCAGGAAACGAAGATACTTGGCGCCCGCGTGAATGTTGTTCTCGAGATCATGGATGTCCGGAATGCCCACGTTCGGGTCAGCCGCGGTCGACGGCAGTAGCTGCATGACACCAACTGCGCCGGCAGCGCTGCGGGTTTCCTGGTCCAGCCGCGATTCCTGGTAACCAAGCGCGGTCAGCATCAGCCAATCGAACCCATACTGATCAGCGTACTTCTTGAAGTACTCCACCGTTTGCGCATAACGCGCAAGCGACTGCTCGTCGAGGGCATTGCGTGCCCACTTGTTGTCCTTGAGATACCGCTTGTAGAGAATGTTGCCGATCATGGTGCCCTTGCGGTTCGCGGCAACAAACTCGTTGAGGACTTCGGCAAGCCCGGGGTCGCCCTTTCTCATTCCCCATGCAATCGCACGCTCGCCACTGACGGCGACGTCGCGGTGAACGACGATGTTCTCGAACACGTCTGCCCAGAAGTCCGCCTTGTGACTGTCCACGACGACGCCCGAAAGCAGCCCCGCGTTCACCATCTCGAACAAGTCGCCATCTTCCAGGAACTCGTCGACGAGAACGATCTCGACAGGATCGAGGCCGTCGTCGGCGAACTGCTCGTTGAGCTTCAGCAAGCTTTGGTAATAACTGCTCGACTCGCGAACGTACAGGCGCATTCCGGCGAGATCCGCGACGGATTGAAGCGAACCGGTACCGGGCGCCGTTACCACGATTTCGCGCACCCCCGTCGCCACCGGGTCGGTGAAATCGATGTGCCCGAGCCGTTCCGGCGTGACGGTGAGATTGGCGACGGCGATATCACCGACGCCCTCCACCTGGGCGGGTATGAGTGCATCGCGCGTCACCGGTATATAGACGACCTGAAAGCGGCGCGACTCGAAACCGTACTTCTTGTCAACGAATTCCCGGAACTGCTCGAGTGCGTCGTATGCCAGGCCACGCTGTGTGGGGCCGTCGAGGAAATACTGGATCTTGTTGTAGACGACGAGCGCCCGAATGCGCCTTTTCTCCAGTATCTGCTCGAAAGTATCCGTTGACGCGCCAAGTCGGCTTTCGACGGTATCGTTGCCGGCCCACGCGTTCATCGAAAGCGTCAACACGACGATGGCGACGATCGGAACGATCCGTTGCCGCACCCCGCCATTCACGCCCCTGCGCCATGGAGTACCCGCTGCGTGGGCACCACCCGAACCGGCCCCGCCGGATCGTTCAACCCGGTTCAGCATGACGTTATCCGAAATCGATGGTTTATCGTAAGGCATACCGGGTGCGCTCGAGTCGGTGACGGCACCAGCGACGGCCCGCCGCTGCCGGGTCGGCCTTCGACAGTCGATCCCGTTAGCGCGGTGCCGATGGTGTCGACGATACTCAACGTGGCGTCGACAGGATCTTCCAGTCTCCGTTCGCGTCCTTGCAGAATCGAAGCTCGCCCGCCCCTGTCTTGCTGCCGAGAAAATTCTCGAATCGCGTGACGCGGCACGAGTAGTTCGAATACTCGAAGTCCTCGACCATCATGATGGTTCCGTGCGCGCCTTCGGCGTCGCCCCAACGCATGGTCTCTCCGGCCGTCAATCGTTCAAGCGCCGAGTAGAACGACTCCCGCATCTGCTCGTACTGCGCATCGTTCATTTCGCTCATCACGCTGTCACGAAGAAACAACGTGTTGAACGCGACGGCCCCCGACGCGGCGAAAAACGTCGAAAAAGACAAGGTGATCCATCGGATCGCGCGTGCGAATCGCATCATCATTCCTCCGGGTGCGTTACGGGCTGCCGAATGCAGAAAATTGCTTTCCACGACCCCGTTACACGGGATTATAGTCGACTGGCCACGATCGGGTACAAGGCACCGCCGGCTCCGGACGGGTTCGTAAGGCGATCGACGCCCCGGCGTGGTCATTCAAGACACCGGCCTCACGGACCTCACCGGCTGCGCACGGAAGACTCGTGAGCCCAGCGATGACGCGAACCAGATCGACTGCGGCACGGCAGCAACGAATCTCGGGTAAACTTTCGAGAAACACAAGAGTCTCATCTCAGGTCTTCCCGCCATGTTTCTGGATTACTTTGCGCTGTTTCTGCTGATATTTACAGTGCTCGTTCTTTTCTACGGCGTCATTGCCATCCACGACATCCCTTACGAGATTGCCGAGAAGCGAAATCACCCGCATCGGGACGCCATTCACGTGGCGGGATGGGTCAGTCTGTTTACGCTTCATACCATCTGGCCGTTCCTGTGGATCTGGGCAACCCTCTGGCGCCCCGAGCGAGGCTGGGGGTTCGACGAAAGCGAACGGAGTCGGCGCGATACTGGCCGCGAGCTCGATGACTTGTCGGCACGCCTGGATGCAATCGAGAAAACCTTGCCGGTTGGGAATCCCGACACGCATGATGAGGTGACGCGCTGATGGACCTGCTCCTGATTCTCACTTACGTCGCCCTTTGCGTCGCGGTTTTCAAGATATTCAAGCTTCCGCTCAACAAGTGGACGGTACCCACGGCCGCGCTCGGAGGGGTTGTCCTGATATCGGCGTTGATGCTGCTGATGAACTACAACCATCCTTTCACCCATCTCGCCAGCCAGGCCTACGTCGCCACGCCTATCGTGCCAACTGTCCAGGGCCGCGTGATAGATGTTCCGGTCACCCCGAATCGACCGCTTAAACAGGGAGATCCGCTTTTCTCCATCGACCCGACTGTCTATGCCGCCGAGGTCAGGCGTTTGCAAGCGGCACTGAGCGACGCGCAATCCGGAGACATACAACTCGACTCCACGGTGCAGGTCGCGAGTTCCCGGCGCCTTCAGGCAAAGGCGCAGCTTGACCGCGCCGAGCGCGAGTTCGAGAGATACCGGCAGGCCTACGAGAAAGGCGCAGCAACTCAGCAGGATTTCGAGAATCGCCGACAGCAGTTTCTCGGTTCTCGATCCGCGTATGAGGCAGCGGTCGCCGAAGAAGAACGTGCCCGGGAAGCAAGTGAGTCGTCTTTCGAAGGCGAAAGCCCGCAAGTCGCCGAGATACGGGCCCGATTGACCGAAGCGGAGTTCAATCTGGAAGAAACCGTCGTCCGCGCACCCACCGACGGCTACGTTACGCAAGTCGCACTTCGACCCGGCATGATGGCCGTTCCCCTTCCGCTTCGACCGGTCATGATCTTTATCCATGACGAGGAGAAGTACTTCTATGCCGCGTTTCGTCAAAACTCCGTGCAACGGCTAGAACCGGGCTACGAGGCCGAGTTTCTGTTTCAAGCCATCCCGGGCCGCGTATTCGGCGGCGAAGTCGTAGAGGTATTACCAGCCATCGGCGAAGCCTCGGTTCAGGCGGCCGGCCAACTCGGCGGTACCAGCTTTTTCTCACAAGCGGGCCGTGTCGTCGTCAAACTGCGCCTGAACGACGACCTCGGCGATTTACGGTTGCCGGCGGGCAGCAGCACGGAAGTCGCCGTGTATTCCGAACACTTTCATCACGTATCTATTATTCGAAAGGTACTGCTGCGTATGAAGAGTTGGCAAAACTACGTGTATCTCGATCACTAGACCCATCCGACTGAGAACATGGTCGTCGACGACTCAGTCCGGCAGATTGCGGCGCCGCTCCCCGTAGTCTGAGTCCGGTACCGCCTGCGTCTCGACCGACAGTGCGTCCTCGCGACATCGGAAAACCTCGAACGCCGTGGTAGCGTTGGTCCGCTCGAACCACACGTTGCGTCCGAGCACCCTTGCGCCATAGTGTTCGATGGCGCCGAGAAAGTCGGACTTCTCGCGCCGCGCGAGTATCCGGGTTTTGGGCGAACAAACCAGGTCGACCACGGTCCCGTCCGGGGACCCGGTGTACAACCGCTCCCGCATGTAGGGAAGCAGGCTGGTCCAGCCGGCTCGAACGACATTCAACTCGTCGAGGACGGCATTGGGCTTGAAGGGAAACACCAGTCGGGTGACCGGGAGCACGGCACCGAACGTGACGTAGCGATACGCCTGGTCGAGCGCCTGTACGTCGTGACGCGCTGACCGATAGTAGGGCCAGTAATGAAAACTCCGCTCCCGTAACATGCCGAGCTGCGCGGCGCAGACCGTGGCGACGATGAACAGCGCAAGGGCGCCCTGGCTGCTCGACTCGTGCGACGAGTGACCCGCGCCGCCCCGGGTGCCCGCGAGTACGACCATCACGCCGGCGACGAACAGCAAGGGGTAATAGACACGCAAGGGCGGCATCTTGTAGGCAACGAACAGCAGCGTAAACAGGCACCCGAACACCGCCAGGGACCATGCCGCCATCGTCAGTGCCGGCCGCCCGGGCCACAGGAGGCAGCCGAGCAGCACCAGTAGCAGGTACCGGATACCTTCCTCGACGACGTAGAACACGGTGCGTTCGAATTCGTTCAGCGTGATCAACGGATTCCCGCTTTTCGAGACGTAGGGCCGAATCGCCTCCAGCGTGGCCCTCAGGTTTTCCACGTTGACACGGCTATCGGCAATGACCCAGTCCCGCATCAAGTCCATGCGAACGGCGTCGAGCGGCGTCGTCTCCAGCACGCGCTCAATCGCCGCACGGTTTTCGGCCGTGTTGTAGGCGGGATCGAGACTGAGCTCCTGCCACTCGGCACGCAGCAGGTTGAGCGTCTTGACGTCCTCGAACCCCGGCGTCGTCGCGTACACGTGCCGGTCGTAGCGCTCGGCCAACCATGCGAAGACGACGAACGCCGCCGCGAGGGCGACGACCGGTGCGAAACGTCGCAGGGAAACCCGGTTGAACAGCGGCACGGCACACCCTGCCCCGGCGACGAGCGTGAGCAGCAGGGCGTTGCCCCGTACCAGGTAGCCAGCCGCGGCGAAGAAGAAGGCGGCAAACAGCGGCGCCGTGCTGCGCCGGTCTCGGAGCGTCGATGTGACGACGAGGACGATGGCGGCGACGCCTTGCAGCGCGGCCGTCATGGTGAACTGGGGACTGACGAAGAAGACCAGGCCCCAGGCGATCAACAACGCGTACAAGGCCAGCACCGAGTACCACCTGTCGACCGCCCGGAACAGGCACAAGCCGATAGCGGCAAGCGCGAGAAGGTTCAGCGCCAGGTGCACGGCGTCGTACCAGATCACACCCGGCAGGCGATCGTACAGCAGCACGAGCAGCTTCCCGAGCAGCGCATGGGTAAACAGGACCAGGTGTCGATAGGCATCGGGGACGTCCTGGTAGGTGCCCTCGACGATCGTCCGTATCGCGACGTCGTCGTTCGCCATGTAGTACGGCGTCAGCTTCGAGAAGGCGATATAGACGACCGACAGCACGACGGCCAGGGTGGCGATGGAGGCGCTGGTTCTGTTCATGGGGCCCGCATACGAGTCAAGTGCGGGCACCGTGCCATCGCGCGGCACTTGACACAACCGTGTTGCGGGCGCCGGCTGTTCGGCCAAGGTGGCCCGTCATCGACGGCGGCCCGAAGCAGGACGCCGTCCGTGGCAGGCGTGACGCCGACGTCTAGGACTTGAGCCGCTCGTTGTCCGGATCGTACAGCGCCTTGTAACCCACTGCCTCGACTTTCATCGGATAGTGCTCGTGGAAGTACTCCATGGTCAGCACCCGCCCTTGTTCGGCGTACGCCCTGGGCAGGTATCCCAAGGCGATATTCTTTCCGATCGAAGGTCCGAAGGCGATGCTCGATACGTAGGATCGACGCCCGGCCGCATCCACGAGGACATCGCCGTTGTGAGGATCCAGGATTGGCCAACTGCCCACGGGATAGCGTGCCACGCCCCGGGAATCGATGTTCTCCGTCATGGTCATGGTGCACAGGTAGGCATCCTGGTGTGCGCGCTCGCGCTGGGCGACGTAGGCCGTCTTGCCGTGAAAATCCATGGGCTTGACCCTGGGCTTGGCCAGCCCGGCCTCGCAGAGATTGTACTCGGTGAGCAGGTCGGCATTCTGCAACCGCAGGCTCTTCTCCATGCGCCGGCTGTTGGCATAGCTTTCAATGCCGACCGGGGTGACGCCCTGCTCGAACAGGATATCCCATAGTGTCAGGCCGTAGCTGAACGGCAGGTACAATTCCCAGCCCTGTTCGCCGACGTAGGAGATCCGAAACGCCCACACCGGGATGCCCCGCACGCGGATGTGCCTGGTGGTCGCGAACGGGAAGTTCTCGTGGCTGAGCGCGTCGGGGTCGTCGGCGACGGCCTGCAGCGTCTTGCGCGCGTCCGGACCCCAAAGACCCAGGGTGGCGATGTCGTCGGCGCGGTCGTCGAAGCGTACCTTCAGGCCACGTTCCTCGGCCATTCGCTTCATCCACACGTAGTCGCGATGGCCTGTGTCGCCGCCGCACACCACGCGAAACCGGTCCGGCTCCAGGCGGATCACGGTGAGGTCGGCGCGGATGCCGCCGGCGTCGTCGAGAAAGTGCGTGTACACGCCCTTGCCGAGCGGCGTGGTGTCGCCCACCTTGGCCACCGAGACGAACTCCATGAGGGACTCGGCGTCGCGGCCGGAAACGTCGTAGATGGCGAAGTGCGACAGGTTCACCATGCCGACGCCATCGCTCATGGCCAGTTGCTCGGCATTGGACACGCGCCAGAAGTGCCGCGCATCCCATTCGTTGGCGCGCTCGGGTACCCGGTCGGCGTACTTCTCGAGCAGGGGCTCGTTGTGAGCATAGCCGTGGGCGCGCTCCCAACCGGCGGCCTCCATGAAGTATCCGCCAAGCTCCTTCTCGCGCGCCCAGAACGGCGAGCGACGCAGGTCGCGGCCCTTGGTGTAGGGCTCGCGCGGATGAACGGCCGGGTTGTAGATCTTGAACGCAGTTTCGAAACAGCGGTCCTGAATGTACGCGGGGGTCTTCTGGATCGGGTAGTAGCGGGCAATGTCGATGCCGTGGGTATCCAGCACCGTGCGTCCGTCGGTCATGAGATCGGCGAGCACCTTGCCGGTGCCCGGGCCGTCCTTTACCCAAACCGACTCGCAATACCAAAGCCCCCGGACGTCGGGTGACTCGCCGATGGAGGGGCCGCCGTCGGCGGTGACCTGCAGCAGGCCGTTGAAGGATCGCTTCTCGTCCCAGCCGAGCTCGCCGAGTATGGGAGTAAGTTCCATGGCGCGCTCGAGCGGCTCCATCACCTGTTCCATCTCGAGGTCGCGTTGCGACGGCGAGAGTCGGGCCTCGGCCTTCTCGAGCAGGTCGCGGGGATGGACCAGCCGCGGTGCCTTCTCCTCGTAGTAGCCCCACTCGATATGCCCGCCCTCGGCGGTCTTCGGGTCGCCGGTGTCGCGCAGGTAGGCGGAATTGCCCTGGTCCCGCAACAGGGGCCAGCCGATCTCCTTGCCGGTGCCGGCGAACTCGTCGTAGGGCCCGAAGAAGGTGAGCGGGTGGTCGACGGGCATGATCGGCAGGTCCTCCCCCGCCATCTCCGCGATCAGGCGGCCCCAGAGGCCGGCGCAGACCACCACGGTCGACGTCTCGATGGTGCCGCGCGGCGTTTCGACGCCCTCGATGCGGCCGTTGCGAATGACCAGGCCGGTAGCGGGCGTGTTCGCGAACACGGAGAGCTTGCCGGTTTTCTCCGCCTGTTCGACGAGCTTGCCGACCACGGTCTGCGAGCGCGGAATGACGAGCCCCGCATCGGGATCCCACAGCGCGCCCTGGATCACGTCCTCCTCGAGCAGGGGAAACTTTTCCTTCGCCTCCTTGGCGCTGATCAGGCGGGCATTGGTGCCGAAGGCCTTGCCGGAGCCGACCTTGCGCTTGAGTTCCTCCATGCGTCCGTCGTCGTCCTTGCGCGCCACTTCCAGGCCGCCGACCCGGGCGTAGTGCCCCATCTTCTCGTAGAAGTCGATGCTGTACATCGTGGTATAGCACGACATGTGGTCGTGGGAGGTGGCGTAGCAGAAGTCCGACGCGTGGGCGGTGGAACCAACGTCCGTGGGCACGGAGGACTTGTCGATGCCGACAATGTCGTCCCAGCCTTTCTCGATGAGGTGGTGGGCCACGCTGGCCCCGACGATGCCGCCCTGGCCGATGATTACGACGCGTGCGCGTTTCGGAAATGTCGCCATGATCGGCGCCCTCTTGTCGACGAAGGTTCGGGGCGCGTCGCCGGGCATGGGGCGGCGCGAAGAAAGGCGCAAGATGCCAGAAAGCGGCGAGCGCACTCAAGACGGAGATGCGACACGCGCGGATGCGAGGACGAAGCGGGAAAAGTGGTGGCTATGGGTGGATTCGAACCACCGACCCCATCATTATGAGTGATGTGCTCTAACCAGCTGAGCTACATAGCCATGATCGGCAAGGGGCGGGAAAGATACCGGTTTCGCCCGGTTGCGGCAAGTGGATTGCGTGCGTCGTTGCAGCGGCGGGATGTCGTTCGCTGCGGCCATCCTGCACACCGCCTGCGCCCATTTCGGGAATTATCCCCTCAAACGTTGAACCGAAAGTGCATGACGTCGCCGTCCTTGACCCGGTACTCCTTGCCCTCCAGGCGCATGCGGCCGGCTTCCCTGGCCCCCTGCTCGCCATCCAGGCGCACGTAGTCGTCGTAGGCGATGGTCTCGGCGCGGATGAAGCCGCGCTCGAAATCGGTGTGAATGACGCCGGCGGCCTGGGGTGCGGTGGCGCCGGCGCGGAACGTCCAGGCGCGAGCTTCCTTGGGGCCGGCGGTGAAGAACGTGTGCAGGCCGAGCAGGTGATAGCCGGCGCGGATAACGCGATCGAGGCCGGATTCGGCAAGCCCCATGGCGTCGAGGAACTCGCGCCGCTCGGCGTCGTCGAGCTCGGAGATCTCCTGCTCCACCGCGGCGGACACCACGATCACGTCGGCGCCTTCGTCCGCGGCGCGCGCCCTGACCGCCTCGACGAAGGCGTTGCCATCGAGCTCGTCCTCGGCCACGTTGCACACGTACATGACGGGCTTGGCCGTGAGCAGGCAGAGCGGCCTCAGCCGCGCGCGGTCGGCATCCTCGAGATCCAGGCTGCGGGCGGGGCGGCCGGCGTCCAGGTGATCACGCACCGTCTCGAGCAGGTCGCGCAGTCGCACCTGTTCCTTGTCGCCCGCCTTGGACGCCTTGGCGGCGCGTTCGTGGGCCCGGGCGACGGTTTCCAGGTCCGCCAGCGCCAGCTCGGTATCGATGGTCTCGATATCGGCCACGGGATCCACGCGATTGGCGACGTGGGTGACGTCGTCGTCGACGAAGGCGCGCACGACGTGGGCGATGGCGTCCACCTCGCGGATGTGGGCGAGGAACTTGTTGCCGAGTCCCTCCCCCCGGGACGCGCCGGCAACGAGCCCGGCGATGTCGACGAACTCGATCACCGTGGGCACCACGCGCGCGGGCCGGACGATGGCGGCGATTCGCGTCAATCGCTCGTCGGGCACCTCGACGATGCCGGTATTGGGGTCGATGGTGCAAAACGGGTAGTTCTGCGCGTCGACGCCGGAGCGCGTCAGCGCGTTGAACAGGGTGGACTTGCCGACGTTGGGCAGGCCGACGATGCCGCAGCGAAATCCCATGTGGTTACCGGTCGAGCGTGGGTTCTTTTCGGTGAAGGACGTTCATGGCGCGGTCGAGCTCGCCCGCGAGGACGTCGTCCATGCAGTCGAGCGCCCTGTCGATCGCCTCGGCAATGCGCCGCTCGTCATCCGCCGTCGGCCGCGACAGCACCCAGCCGGTGACCGCCTCGGCCCGTCCGGGATGGCCGATGCCGATGCGCAGGCGATGGAAACCACCGCCGCCCAAGTGCGACACGGTGTCGCGCAGCCCGTTGTGCCCGCCGTGTCCGCCGCCGGTTTTCAGACGCACCGTGCCGGGTTCCAGATCCAGCTCGTCGTGGGCGACGAGTATTTCCTCCGGCGCGATCCTGAAGAATCCCGCACAGGCACCCACCGCGCGCCCGCTGTGATTCATCCAGCAGGTCGGCTCCAGCAGCGACACGGTCTGGCCAGCGATGCTCACGCGGGCATGCCGGCCGAAGAAGCGCGATTCGTTGCGCAGCGCCGCGCCGTGACGCCGAAGCAGCGCGTCGAGAAACCATGCGCCGGCATTGTGACGGGTGTCGTGATACTGCGGACCGGGATTGGCCAGTCCGGCGACCAGTCGAATGGGCATGACAGAAATACAACGCGGACAGCCCGCCCGGCGGCGGGCCGTCCATGGACGATGAAAGCGAACGGTGGCCGGGCGGGATCAGTCCTCGTCGCCGGAATCTTCGGACGCGTCCGCACCATCGCCCGCCTCGGCCGCCTCGTCGTCGCGCTCCTCGCCTTCCTCGCCTTCCTCGCCTTCTTCGGCGGCCACCTTCGGCATCAGCACCGATACCACCGCGTGATCCGCCTCGCCCTCGGGCGGATGGGTGAACTCGACGCCGTCGGGGAGCTTGATCTCGGACAGGTGAATGGACTCGTTCAGGTGCAGGCCCGATACGTCGATCTCGAGATACTCGGGCAGATCGGCCGGCAGGCAGCTGATATCGACCTCGTTCATGAGGTGCGAAACGATGCCGTCCTCCTCGCGCACACCGGGCGCCTTGTCCTCGCCGATGAAGTGCAGCGGAATATTCATGTGGATCTTGTCGGTGGCGCTGATGCGCTGGAAGTCCACGTGCATGACGATGGGCTTGTAGGGATGCATCTGCACCTCGCGCAGGATGACCTGCTCGGTGCGGCCGCCGTTGACGAGCTTGATGATCGAGTTGTGGAATGCCTCGACCTCGAGCTGGTGCTTGAACTCGTCGTGGTCGATGCTCAGCATCTCCGATTCCTTGCCGGTACCGTAGACCACGGCCGGAATCTTCTTGGCGTGGCGCATGCGCCGGCTCGTCGCCTTGCCCTTGTCGGTGCGGGTGGTCACCTGGACCTGGAAATCACTCATCGTTTACTCCGTCTATCAATTCAGTCGTTAAAAAATCTTTTCTTCGCTAGTCCATGAACAGCGAGCTCACCGAGTCGGCGTCGGAAATGCGCCGGATCGACTCGGCCAGCAGCTCGGCGATCGAAATCTGCCGGATCTTGCCGCAGGCCTGCGCCGCATCGGACAGCGGGATCGAATTGGTCACCACCACTTCGTCCAGCGCCGACTCGGTGATGTTCTGTACCGCCCGTCCGGACAGCACCGGGTGCGTGGCGCAGGCCATCACCCGGGTGGCGCCGGCGTTCTTCAACGCCAGTGCCGCCTGGCACAAGGTGTTGGCCGTGTCGACCATGTCGTCCATGAGCACGCAGCTTCGGCCCTCGACCTCGCCGATGATGTGCATCACCTTGGCCTCGTTGGCCTTCGGCCGGCGCTTGTCGATGATGGCGAGATCGACGCCGAGCTGCTTCGCCATGGCGCGGGCGCGCACCACGCCGCCGACGTCCGGCGACACCACC
>JAUIDF010000301.1 GCA_030429125.1 Gammaproteobacteria bacterium
GATCGAGCCGGAAGAGGGCGTGATGGCCATCGGATCCGGCGGCAATTTCGCCAAGGCGTCGGCCCTGGCGCTGCTCAGGAACAGCGATCTCGACGCCCGCGCAATCGTCGAGGCCAGCCTCGCCATCGCGTCGGAAATCTGCGTATACACCAACGGGAACGTCACCATCGAGCAGCTCGACGCCGCTTGAAAACGGCGCGCCGGCGCACCATCATCCTGCGCCCGCCGGCGAGATTGGCATTCACGTCCCGCCGCTCGCCGCGAACCAGTCCCGATCCACGACCACCTGCCGGAGACGAACGGATCCATGTCGGAAATGACCCCCCGCGAGATCGTCGAGGAACTCGACAAGCACATCGTCGGTCAGCGCGACGCGAAACGGGCGGTGGCCGTGGCGCTTCGAAACCGATGGCGTCGATCGCAGATTTCCGATGACGCGCTGCGCGAGGAGATTACCCCCAAGAACATTCTCATGATCGGGCCGACCGGCGTCGGCAAGACCGAGATCGCCCGGCGCCTGGCGAAACTGGCGCGCGCGCCATTCATCAAGGTCGAGGCGACCAAGTTCACCGAGGTGGGTTACGTCGGGCGAGAGGTCGACTCCATCATTCGCGATCTTGCCGACATGGCGGTGAAGATGACGCGAGAGGAAGAAATCAAGAAGGTTCGACCGCGCGCCGAGGATGCCGCCGAGGAGCGCCTGCTGGATATCCTGCTGCCGCGCGCGCGCGACAGCCGGTCGGGCGACGACGGTGGGACCACTGAAGAGGGGGGCGCGGCGCGGCAACGCTTTCGCAAGTTGCTGCGCGAGGGGAAGCTCGACGACAAGGAAGTGGAAATCGAGGTCTCGGCCCAGTCCATGGGCGTGGAGATCATGGGACCGCCGGGCATGGAGGAGATGACGTCGCAGCTACAGAACATGTTCCAGAACCTTGGCAGCCAGCGCAAGAAGACGCGCTCGGTGCGGGTTGGGCAGGCGCTCAAGATCCTTACCGAAGAGGAAGCCGGCAAGCTGGTCAACGAAGAGGATATCAAGCTGCGTGCCCTCGAGCGGGTCGAACAGGACGGTATCGTCTTCCTGGACGAGGTCGACAAGATCGTCAGCCGGGGCGGCGAGTCAGGTCGCGGCGGCGCCGACGTTTCCCGTGAAGGCGTACAGCGCGATTTGCTGCCACTGGTCGAAGGGGCAACGGTGAGCACCAAGTACGGCATGGTACGAACCGACTACATCCTGTTCATTGCCTCCGGCGCCTTCCAGCTCACGCGGCCGTCCGATCTTATTCCCGAACTTCAGGGCCGACTGCCGATCCGGGTCGAGCTCGATGCCCTCGGCGTGGAGGACTTCGTGCGCATCCTGCGCGAGCCCGATGGCTCCCTGACCGACCAGTACATTGCACTGCTGCGCACCGAGGACGTCGAACTGAGTTTTACCGACGAGGGACTGCAGCGGATTGCCGAGTTCGCCTGGCAGGTGAACGAGCGAACGGAGAACATCGGCGCGCGTCGCCTGCACACCATGCTCGAGCGGCTGCTCGAGAATATCTCCTACGAGGCAACCGACCGGTCCGGTATCAGCGTCGAGGTCAACGCGGCCTATGTCGACGAGCAACTCAAGGATCTCGCCGGCGACGAGGACCTTTCCCGGTATATCCTGTAGCACTCGTCGGCGCTGGCCGATGCCTTCGCCGGTGAGGCGGGCCGGCGCGGCGTGACCCGGGCTTTGCCGATGAGGCGAGGCGACGGGTACCGGTCGGGGCGGTGGCGGCCTATACTGGCGCCGGATCCAACCGGGGCGGCGCCATGCACCTCGTCATCGTCGATGGGCTCAACCTGATTCGCCGCGTTCACGCGGCCGTGCAGCCGACACCGCCGCAGGAGCTCGACGTGTCCCGCCTGCTCCAGTCCTGCCAGTCGTCCCTGGGCCGCCTGCTTCGGCACACCCACTTCAGTCATGCCCTGTGCGTCATGGATGCGTCAGACGCGTCATGGCGGCACCAACTCTATCCCGATTACAAGGCCGGTCGCGATCCGATGCCGGAATCCCTTCGACACGCGCTGGCAGAGGTGCTGGCCGCGTTTCAGGATCTCGGCGTGAAGTCGGTTCACAAGGACGGTTTCGAGGCGGACGACGTGATCGCCACCATCGCCAAGCGCGTCACGGCATCAGGCGGCCGCGTGACGATCGCCTCCACCGACAAGAGCTTTTGCCAGCTGCTGCCCGATGGCGTTCGCGTCTACGACCATTTCTCCGATCGCTATCTCGACGAGGACTACGTCCTCCAGCGTTTCGAGGTCGAGCCCGCCCGGCTCGCGACGCTGCTCGCGCTGACCGGCAATACTTCGGTCAACGTGCCCGGCGTACGTTCGGTGGGGATTCGCACCGCGGCCGCGTTGATCCGCGAGTACGGCGACCTCGACGCCATTCTCGCCGCCGCCGAATCCATGCAGGGACACGTCGGCTCTCGGCTGCGGGCGGACGCCGACGCGGCGAGGCTCGCGATGCGCCTGCTGACGCTTCGAACCGACGTGGAACTGGGCTTGAACCTGCGTGAATTCCGCCGTGCCTGAGGGGGCGCGACGAACCCGGCGCGCTACCGCGTCATCGACGAGTACACCGATCGCAGCAGCCAGCGCATGCGGGGAAATCGCCACGCCGTGTCGATCGTGTCACCGTCCGGCGTGGCCAGGGTCAGCGGATTGACCACCATCGCCCGCGAGACCTCGATCCGGTCGGTGGGTTGCAGCGCCGCGAAGTCCACCGTCGCGTCCATCGGTTCGCAGAAGTAGAACACCACGCGGCCGTCGTCCAGCGTCAACGCCGCGTCGCCGACCGTGACCGCGAGTCCCGTTTCTTCCATGGTTTCGCGCGCGGCGGTCTCGCGGGCGGTTTCACCCGCACGGTGGCGGCCGACCGGTAGTTGCAGCCGGTCGATGAGCCGGTTGATACCCATGACGAAGCCGTCGGGCGTGGCCACCAGGCAGCCGGCGGCGTCGATGTGATCCGGGTTAGCCGGTTCGCCGGCGTCAATCGCCGGCGTCCACAGGCAGGCGACAAGCGCGCCAATTGCCGCACCGCGCCGTCTATCCATCCGTGCGCGTGAGCATGGCCTCGATTTCCCTCAGCGGCTCGCCATCGCGGATGCGATTGAACTTCAGCTTCAGTCCGTCGGCAACGATGGTTCGTTCATAGGTTTGCATCTCGTAACCGCCCTGTTCATTGATGATCAACGCGTTGACGATCAGCGTGCCGTTCTCGATATGCGCCCAGACGTAGGGGTCGCCCTTCATCGGATCGAGGGGCTCGCGGCCGCCGAACAGGTTCTTCTTCATCGCCGAGCGATAGATGTGCTCGCGGTCAGACGGAACGAAGTCGATACTGTAGGACTTGGTTTTTTCCTTGCCGTCGGATTGTCGTGTCGTCGTCGACCAGTTGACCTGGAAGCCTTCGTCGATTTCCTTGATGTCGACTGAAAGATCGCGCTTCGATTCCCGGGCGTCGTCGGTGATGACCACCTCGCCTTCGTAGCTGCCGATGAAGGCATCGTAGTCGGCCGCCATGGCCGCGCCTGCCACCAGCAGTGCGAGTATCGGCAGGACTGACCGTGCAAGATTCATCGTCGGATACCTCCGCATTCACGGCGAAAAGACACCCCGTCGCCTATTGTATCGCCATTAGATCATCCGGGTTCGGGTTTTCGCGGCCACGAAGCCGATCGATGTACCGGCAACGAGCCCCACGGTATGGGCGATGTTGGCGATGCGAATGCCGATCAGTTCGAGCAGGCCGGACCAGCAGATGACGAACCACACCATGACCATGGTGAAGAGCGCGGGATTGAGACGGATGCCGAAATCGGGATTGAACCGTCCCTGGACCCACAGGTAGCCGAGCAGCGCAAATATCACGCCGGACATGCCGCCGAACAGCGGCCCGGTGGCGTAGAACTCCGCCATGTTGGAGGCGAGCGCACTCGAGAAGACGAGAATCAGCAGCACGCGCGCCCCGCGTGCGAACTCGATGGCGCCGCCGAGCTGCCACAGCCAGATCATGTTCAGCGCGATGTGCAGCATGCCGAAGTGGATGAACATCGGCGTGAGCAGCCGCCATACCTGGCCGCGCGCCACCTCCGGCAGACCGGCGTCCAGGTAATTCGTGATGAGCAGGGGACGCAG
>JAUIDF010000302.1 GCA_030429125.1 Gammaproteobacteria bacterium
ATCGCGGAGTTTCGCGACGGCGAACAGACACGACTGTACGATCTCGAGGGATTGCGGTTCCGGGTCGTGAAGCACCGCGCCGCGGGCGAGGACACCAGCGAGGAGGAGCGCGCCCTCGCCCTGCTCAGCAGTCTTGACGGGAACTGACGCGCCGTCGACACCGCTCGCCGACGCCGGTGCGAGCGGCGCGCCGGCCCCGGGGCGGCGCACCGATATCCTCATCGTCATCACACGCGCGAACGTCGGCGGCGCACAGAAACATCTGCTGTGGCTGCTCGAAGCGCTGAGGACGCGGTATGCCTTTCGCGTGATCGTAGGCGAGACCGGGTTTCTCACCGACCGGCTCGAAGCACTCGGCATCCCTTACGAGTACCTGCGCGCGCTGCGGCGACGGCCGTCGCCCCTGGGCGACATCGGCGCGACGCTGGCGCTGCGTCGCGCGATTCGTCGACACGCACCCGACGTCGTTCACCTGCATTCCTTCAAGGCGGCCCTGCTCGGGCGGCTGGCCGCAGTCGGGTCCCGCACGCGGGTCGTGGTCACCGCGCATGGCTGGAGTTTCACCGACGGCAACCCCCGCGTGCGGCGTATCATCGGTCGATGGATCGAGAAGGCGCTCGGGCCGCTTACCGACCGCCTGATCGTCGTGTGCGGCCGAGATCGCGACGAGGCACTGCGCCTTCGCCTGGTCGACCGCAGGCACCTGCGCCTGATCAGGAACGGCGCACCGGACGACCCTGGGTCGACGCCCGCGCGCCAGGAAAGACCAGAGCGCGTACGGCTCGTCTGCGTGGGGCGGCTTTGTCCACAGAAAAACCAGCTGGGGCTGGTCGAACTCGTCGGCACGCTGCCTGCCGTGGTCGACCTTTGCCTGATTGGCGACGGGCCGGACCGCGACGCCGTGAGGCGCCTGGTGGCAAAGCTGGACCTGTCAGAGAGGGTGGTACTGGACACCGATAATCTCGAGCCCGGGCGACAGTTGCACCGGGCGGATATCTACGTGTCCTGCTCGCGCTGGGAGGGGTTGCCGCTGAGCGTGATCGAGGCCCTGAGGACGGGCCTGCCCGTGGTGGCGACGGACGTGGGAGGCGTCGGCGAGCTGGTGGACCCGGGTGTCAACGGTTTCCTCCATGCGCGCGACGACATGCAGGGTATCCGCGCCTCGATCGAGAAACTGGTTGCCGATCCGGCGCTGCGTTCAGCCCTGGGCGCGGGCAGCCGGCGGCTCTACGACAGCCGCTTTCGCGCCGAACTCTTCATCGGGGAAACGGCGGATTTGTACGAGGAACTGCTCGGTCGCCCGGCCGGTGGCCGTTGACCATGCGATTGTCGCGCCGCTTCGGACGGCATCGGTCGAACCCGGCGAGCGACCCGGCGACGGCGCGACAGCGGGTGACGTGACCGGCTACCACACGCCGGTGAATACCCACGCCAGGCACGTGGTGCCGACAGGCCTGGCAACGCGCGGCACACCAGGGCCTGTCCAGGCGACGGGTTCTCGGCGATCTCCAGGCCCTTCCCTGCCCCGGCCGCGTGGCATCGCGTCGCCGTGGCACCACCATGACGCCTCGATGCATTTCGCCGGGCGCGGAAAGGTCCACGAACTCCCACTCGCCCGGGGTCGTGTGAACAGGCCCTAGCGCAGGGCGTATATCATCACGCCATCGTCGTCGTACACCTGCTCGGCGCCCAGGGATTCGAGCCGATCGACGAGATGCGGCGGATACCACTTGCTGGTGGTCAGGACGTCGACGTACCAATGGCCCGACTGCTCGCCGTTCCTCGTGTTCGCGGTATCGCGCCGATTGATCACGTACAGCCCCCGGTTCTGGCGCAGGAACCGCTCGAGCTCGCCATCCTCGTGCAGGTCGACGAAGTCATAGCCCGAGCGTCCCGGATAGAACTTCCATCCGAACACGTGGTGATTGGTCGAGCTTCGGATCACGTACGAGGTGATCGGATCGGTGAGAATCAGTGAGTTGGGCTGCTGCTGGAGATATTCGACCACGTCCCGGATCCAGTTCACGCCCTGGGCGCGCGTGTCCACCAGGGTATCGAGACGGCTGTTGGTGTTTCGATAGCCGGCGATATCCATGGGGGTGAGCAGAAAGGCCATCACGGCGACGATCGCAACGCCAATCGCTTTGCCGCGGACCGGTAGCCGACCGTACCGGCAGGCGAAGTCGACCAGTATCTTCGCCAGGATCAACGACAACGGCAACATGAACAGCCATCGCCAGACCGTCTCGTACTTGGCAAGGTGCAGGTAGAGGTAGACAAAACCGGGGTTGAACACGGTCACCAGCGGCGTCAGCAGTCCGGCAACCAGGACCGTGGAACCCCTGATGTCGCGGAATCGCCAGAGGGCGACGAGCAGGCCGACCAGCCCGAACCAGCCCATGACCATGTAGAACTGGTACGTGGGGTTGAGAATGAACACATCCTCGAACCAGGGCACGTAGTCCCCGATATACAGGAGCTTGGAGCCGACGATGGACCCGGGTTCGCGCCGCGCCACCAACCAGGCCGACGATGCCGCGACCAGGATGGCACCGATCGCCAGCGCGGCAATCCTGACTCGCCCGGCAAGGCCGTCTCGCGCACCGGGACGTCCGAGTGTGTAGACCGCGAGCATGAGCGCCGCCATGACCAGGGCAAATGCCAGTTCCTGCTGGTGCATCAGCAGCATGGCGACGGCGAGAAAGACGGCGACGAGACCGTGGACCAACAGCCGCCGCTGCCCGCGAACGATCTCCAGCCACACCAGGATGAACCCGTGGTAGACGACGAAGGCAAGCATCGCCGGCGCCATGGCGTAGTAGCGGATGAAACTGAACACCGTCGTGCCCTTCCACAGGACGACGAGGAGCACCGCAACCAGCGCCACGAGCGTGCGTCGGTGTTCCGGATAGTCGGCGTCGTCGCACACCGCGCGAGCGAACCAGTACGTCGACAGCAGGAACAGCAGCACGGCAACCAGTCCGCCTGACTCCACGAGGTCGAGCCGGGGCACCCCGAGCTGGCTCGAGAGCAGCGCGTGCAGCGCATGGGCATAGTCCCGGTTCACCAGGCCGGAGAGGCTGGCGTGGTAGCGGATCAGGTGATCGCCGGATTGCACGCCGATCTCCCAGCGGATTCTCTCCAGATGGTTCCAGAAATCCGACGGCACCTCGGTATAGCCACCGGCGAGGAGGTGATATCCGACGAACGCGACCGCGACGACGACCGCACCGGCCGTCGCCATCGACCACGTGGTCGCGCTCGGCCCGAGCGCCGCGACGCCGGCGGCGCGAACACGCACGATGGCAGGGACGACCAGTACGACGAGACTGACACCGGCCACCATGCCCAGCCACGCGGTCACGCTGAGCCCCATGAGCCGGACCGGCAGCTGCGAAACCACCAGGACGGCAATACCGAGCGCCGTCGACACGGCGAACCGGTTCCGCTCGAGCCCGAGCAGCCGATACAATGCCAGCCCCGGCACCAGGACGAAGGCGGCCGCCACCACCGAAGCGAGGACGAGGTTCGGCGATTCGGTCTCCATCACGACGGCGGCGCCCGGAGCGGACGACCCGGCGGCGATCCAGCCGGCCTGCGACGCATACCCGACAGGACATGATGAACAAGCTCAACCTCAAACCTGATTTCGAAATGCCCCCCCATGCCATCGAGCGTGCGCGTCGCGTCGAGTTGTTGATTCTCGACGTGGACGGCGTCCTGACGGACGGATCGCTCGACTTCTCCGATGCCTCCCACCAATCGAAATCGTTTCATTCGCGCGACGGACTCGGTCTGAAGCTGCTGGCGGCAAACGGTATCGAGCTCGCGATCATCACCTCGCGGCGTTCGACGCTGGTCGCCGACCGCGCCGCCGAACTCGGCATCGCACACCTGTACCAGGGCCGGTCCGACAAGCTGGGCGCCTACGGCGAACTCGCCGCCGCCACCGGCATTCACGCCGACGACACCGGCTACGTCGGCGACGACCTCGTCGACCTGCCCGTCATGACCCGGGTCGGTTTCGCGGCAGCCGTAGCGGACGCCGATCACGTGGTCAGGCAAGTGGCTCACTGGACCACGCCGCTGGCCGGTGGTCGCGGCGCCGTGCGCCAGGTTTGCGAGCTGATCCTTTTCGCCCGCGGCCGCTACGAGCAC
>JAUIDF010000020.1 GCA_030429125.1 Gammaproteobacteria bacterium
GGGCGATATTGAGTTGGGTCATGGAATCTTGTCGGGTTGTCGTCGGCCCGCCGACGGCCGCGCCGACGGCCGCGCAGGATGATTTCGGCGAATTGGCGGGAGGGTGGCGGCAGCGGAACCGTGCCGCCCGTGTCCGTCATTCTACCCTGCCGTCAACGGGGGTGTCGACCGCCCACCGGATGGTGCCATCGCCTACGCCGGATCGGGCGGCACGTAGTCGGGGTCGTTGGGATTGAGGAAGATGAACTGGTGCTCGCCGGGCGCGATCTCGACGAAGTCGAGTACGGCGCCGCTCAGCAGGTCGACGCTGGTCGGCGCCACCACCACCATGAGCCGGTCGTACTCGCGGCTAATGTCGCTCTCGACTGCCTCGTCGAAGCCCATGGCGTACTCGATGGAGCCGTCTTCGCGGCGCCTGGCGGCGATGCGCAATGCGAGCTCGTCCGCGCCGGCGTCCACCGCCGCGCGCCGAACCTGCTCAACTGCCGGCTCTGTCAGCTTGATCGACATGGGTCATCTCCCGCCGTCGTCGTTCGATGGCTGTCACGAACGCGTCCAGCCACGGATTGCTCTGCGTATGACGCTGGTGCGCCCAGGTGGCGAGCACGTTGTCGGCCACGATGCCGTCCCGGCGCCCGTCGGCGCCGAAGCCGCGAACGACATCGAAGGCGTAGTCGAGCGGCGTCGTCGACTCCACCTGCCGTGCGTGGTGGAACTCGTGGGCACTGATCTCGCAGGGACCCGACGCCCAGGGATGCGCCGCTGTCGGTGAAAGTCTGACCAGTCCGCGGCCTGCCGGGCGCGACTGCATCTGCGTCACGATCGGCAACACGCCCGTCATCTCGTGTGTCCCGTCGGCGGTGTGAATCGCTTCGCCGAGGTACATCGTGCCGCCGCATTCGGCGTGGATCAAGCCGCCGAACCGGACGAACTCCCGGATGCTCTCCCGCATCGACTGGTTGGCCGCCAGCCGAGGGCCGAAGGACTCCGGAAATCCGCCGCCGATGAACAGCGCATCGCACGCGGGCAGGCGACCGTCGTTCAGCGGGCTGAAAAACGCGAGCGTCACGCCGCGCCGCTCGAGATAGTCGAGATCGTCGGCGTAGTAGAAGCCGAACGCCGCATCGCGCGCGACAGCCAGCGTCACGCCGGCGTCCGTCGGCGGCGGCGACGCGATCGACGACGCGCGTGCACGGGTTGTGCCCATGGCGCGGTAAAGCGCATCCACGTCGACACCTTTCTCGATGGCACCGGCAATGCGCGTGATCGTTCCCTCGCTGTCGTGGTGCTCGTTGCTCGGCACCAGGCCCAGATGACGCTCGGGAATACTCACCGCCGCCTCACGGCCGATGGCCCCGAACACGACCAGGTCGGTGTAGCGCTCGATGGCGGCGCGCAACTTCGACTCGTGTCGCGAACCGCCGACCCGGTTGAGAATCACGCCGGCCAGGTCGACGGATTCGAATGCCCGGTAGCCGGCCAGCAGCGGCGCGACGCCGCGGGTCATGCCGGCCGCGTCGACGACGAGAACCACCGGAAGCTGGAGCAGCCTCGACAGGGCGGCCGTGCTGTACTGACCCTCGACGTCCACCGAGTCATACAACCCCTTGCTGCCTTCGACCAGCCGAATACCCGCCGGGGCATGAAGAAACGTTGCGACGATCTCGTCGTCGGCCTGGGTATTGAAGTCGAGGTTGTAACACGGTGCGCCGGCCGCCCGGGCGAGCCAGAGCGGGTCGATGTAATCCGGCCCCTTCTTGCAGGGCGCGACGCGAAGGCCGCGATCTCGAAGCCCGCGAGCCAGCCCGATCGACACCGTGGTTTTCCCGGATGACTTGTGAGTCGCCGAGACCAGGATGGCGCGGGACGGCACGTGGTCGAGGCGCCTCTCGTCTTCAGGCATCGGCCTCGCCGAGGCGGTCGGGCAGGAAAGGCAGGATGCGCAGCCCGATCACCGTGACCAGGAGCGCCAGGCCGATCCCGCCCACGCCCAGTGCGATCTCGGACAGCGATGGCGTATAGGATGCCACCACGCCATCGAAGAAACTGCTGCTGACCTCGGCGCCGGGAAACAGCACCAGGGGAAAGGCCTGGGCGCCGATGATCATGACGTAGAGCTGCGCGAACGCACCGACAATGACGAGAACCGCTGCGACGAGGGCATGGCGGCTCGCCGAGAACCTCGGGACGTACACCAGGGCGAGCGGAACCAGGCTGCCGATCGCGATCTGCCCGATCCAGAACAGGCCCGTGTAGACGCCGCCATCGACCAGCAGAAAGTACTCCAGTTCGTGATGCTCGTGCACGTACAGGTTGGTCAGGTGATGTACCACGACGAAGTACAACACGGCCATGACGAACAGGCCGAGCAGTCGCTTCAGTCGATGCATCAACCCGTCGGATAGCGGCCGGCCACTGAAGCGCGCCGCGGCAGCGACTACCAGCATGAAGACGGCGGTGCCGAACGACAACGACATGCCGATGGCCAGCGGCGCCATGATGGCGGCGTCATAGGCCTGGCGTGCGACGAGAAAGCCGAAAATGCAGCCGGTACCCGTGGTCAGCAGCATCCGCCAGGCAAAGGCAACGTAGCCGCCGATGCGGACGTGGCGGTTCATGCGCGGCTCGAACATCAACCACAGGTAGATCGCCACCACGACGATGAAGCCGCTGTACAGGAAGATGTTCCAGGCGAATATCGACCGGAAGTTATAGGTGGTCATGGCGACGATGAGCCGGTCCGGCCGGCCCAGGTCGAGCACCAGCACCGCCAGGCCGCCGACCAGCAAGGAGACCGCCAGCAGGCCGGAGAGGCGTGAGAGCGACTTGTAAGTCTCGCGACCGAAAACGGATGCCAGCGAGGCGACGTTCAGCGATCCGGACGCGGCGAGAACAAGGAAAACGGCGAACACGTGCGGCATGCCCCAGACCACCTGGTTGGTCATGCCGGTGATGACGTGCCCCTGTTGTTCCATGCTGTGAGCCGCCGACCATCCTGCCGCGACCAGCAGGCCGAGCAGCGCCAGCAAGGCGTAGTAGCCCCGGCCGGCACCGGCGAGCATGCCGAATCTCGTACTCACAGGCCTTCGTACCGCACGCCGGTATTAAGGTCCAGGTCGGCGCGCACCTGGCGACTCGGCACGCGCCGCGCGCGACGTGCGACCTCGCTGCCGGCATCGTTCAGGTCGCCGAAAACCATGGCGCCATGTCCCGCCTCGGCGCAGGCCTCGACACAGGCAGGCGTACGGTCCTGGTCGACACGGTGAACGCAGAAGTTGCAGCTCTCCACCGTGCCCTTGCCGCGCGGCGACCACGGCTTCTGGAAGTACAGGTCCTCGTGAACGAACGAGCGCGCCTTGTAGGGACAGGCCATCATGCAGTAGCGACAACCGATGCACGTATGCTTGTTGACCAGCACGATGCCGTCCTCGCGGCGGAACGAGGCGCCGGTAGGGCAGACGTCGACACAGGGCGGATGCTCGCAGTGCTGGCACAGCATGGGCAGCGACTTGACGTTGCCGGTCGTGCGATCGGTGACCTCGAGCTTGCGAATCCATTGCGGATCGGTTTCGGGCCGGTAGGATCCGGTCAGGCCATGCTCGGCATCGCAGGCGTCGACGCAGTCCGTGCAACCCTCGGCGCATTTCGCCGTGTCGATCATCATGGCCCAGCGAACCGTTCCCGATACGGGTTGGTCGTGTAGCTTCGCCATCGCCAGCTCGACGAGTCGCGGCCCGGCGCCGACCGCGGCGACCGCGGCGCCGAGACCCAGCGCCGAGAGAAACCGCCGTCGGTAGCGGTCGCCGAGTCGACGCGATTCACTCATGCGGGTCCTCCCCGGCCGGCACCGCGGCGTGACAGCCGAAGCAGTCCATCTCCACCGCGGTGTACTCGTGGCAGGTACTGCAGAACTGTGCCGGCGCGTCGACGCGAAGAAATTCACCGGCCGCGTCGGTGGCGGCATGACAGGACACGCAGCCGGTCAACGAGAATCGTTCCGTTCGAATCCCCCGGATCACGGTCTCGTCCCGCTGGTGCATGAGCATGTCCATGTGATCCCGTCGCATGACGTCGGTGGGGGCGACACAGGTCTGCCCGCGCACCGCTACCGGTTCGGGTACCGGCGCGTGGCCATGCGCGACATCGCTCCCCAGCGCCAGCATCAGCATGGCAGCGGCGAGTCCGGTCCGCAATCGACAATCGACGCGTCGCGTCAACGTTTACTCCCCCATGCCCATGTCGATGTAACCCGTGGGACACACCTCTGAACAAATGTGGCAGCCGATGCAGCGCGTGTAATCGGTATCCACGTAGCGGCCGGTCGTGGACTTGTCCTTGCTGACCCTGAACACGGCGTCCTGCGGGCAATAGATTACGCAGTTGTCGCATTCGAAGCACATGCCGCAGCTCATGCATCGACCGGCCTCGGCCACCGCGCGTTCGCGGTCCAGTCCCTGGTGACGTTCGGCGAAGTGGCCGAGCACCGCGTCGCCCTCGGGCCCTACCACGCCGCGCTGCTCTCGCGGCGTGTACTTGAAATGCGCCAGGAACAACTCGTCGGCCGGGATGATCTCGTGCGCTGCCCGGTCCTCGTAGTTGTGAACGGCGAAGTCGGACGCCGACGTCCCCCAGGCCGCCTGGTGGTCATAGTCGGCCGGGGCGAGGCCGGATTCGTTGAGCTTGGACAACAGGTTGAAATGGTGGACGTCGACCTTGGGACGTCGCACCGGCTCGTCGTGCTCGAGAAAGTGAACGATGGAGTCCACGGCGATCGACGCCTGACCGATGGCCGTGGTGAGCAGGTGCGGGCGGATGATGTCGCCTGCCGCGAAATGGCCGGGGCGATCCTTGACCTGGTAAAACTTGTCGGCTTCGATCAGGCCGCGCCCGTTGTCCAGCACTTCCAGGCCGGCAAGATCACCCCCCTGCCCGATGGCCGACACGACAAGGTCGCAGTCGATGGTGAACTCCGTTCCGTCGATGGCGCTCGGCACGCCCTTGTCGTCGACCGTACAGCGCGTCATCCTCAGTGCCACGGCACGTCCGTCCTCGCCCTTGATGACCTCGACGGGCATCACGCCGTTGAGGATGGTCACTCCCTCGCGCGTCGCATCCGACACCTCTTCTTCCGAGGCCGTCATCTGCTCGCGTTCGAACAGCGCGGTGAGGGTAACCTCCGCACCCTGTCGCGCGGCGGCATAAGCCGAGTCGTGCGCGACGTAGCCGCCGATCACTTCCTCGACCCGCTCGCGTGGATTGAGTTTCTCGATGCGTCCGAGCCGTCGCGCGACGGACACGACGTCGATGGAGGTGTCACCGCCGCCCACGCAGACGACGCGGTCCGCGGTCACCTGCAACGTGCCGCGATTGAAGGCATCGAGAAAGGCCACGCCGCTGACACAGTTCGGCGCGTCGCCGCCGGGCACGGGCAGTCCGCGTCCACTCTGGCAGCCGACCGCCCAGAGGATCGCGTCGAATTCCTTCTCCAGCGTCTCGATGGACACGTCCGTACCCACCCGCGTGTTGTTCCGCACCTCGATGTCGCCCATGTCGAGGATCCGTCGAATCTCGTGGGTCAGTCGATCGCGCGGCGTGCGGTAGTTGGGAATGCCATACCACATCATGCCGCCGAGCGATGCCTTTCCCTCGAAAACGGTCGATGCGACGCCACGCCGGCGCAGCTGGTAGGCGGCGGCGAGCCCGGCGGGACCACCGCCGACGATGGCAACCCGCTTGCCGGTCGAAAGCGGCGGCGAGTCGAACGTGAAGCCGCCATCGAAGGCGGCATCGCCGATGAACTGCTCGACGGCATTGATGCCGACGAAGTCCTCGACGTTATTGCGGTTGCAGCCGGTTTCGCACGGCGCCGGGCACACCCGCCCCATCATGGCCGGAAACGGGTTGGCATCGGTCGAGCGGCGAAAGGCGTACTCCTCCATGCTCATGCCCTCCGGCGCCTTCTCGATACCGCGCACGATCTGGAGCCAGCCGCGAATGTCCTCGCCCGACGGACAGCTGCCCTGGCAGGGCGGCGTACGATGCACGTACACCGGGCACTTGTGGGTATGGTCGGCGTCGAAGATCTTCTCGTGAAAGCTGTCCCACTTGTGGTCGCCGTCGCGGTAGGCGCGGAAAGTGAGCCCCTTCTTGATGTCTTCGCTTGAAGTGGCCATCAGTCATCTCCTCGATAAAGATTCGGACCCGCACACCTCGCGGTCGTTTCAGTGCCCATCGAACACCAGCGCATCGCCAACCAACTGGTGCACGCTGATGATCATGTCCATGCCGAGACCGTAGTAGGGCAGCACCTTGCTGAACTGCGACTTGCAAATGGCGCAGATCGCGGCCATGTGGGTAACGCCGTTCTCCTCGATGACCTGGCTCAATGCCTGGACCCTCGGCAGCGCGCCCTTCACGCGAAGTTCGACCAGGTCGTCGGTGAGCAATCCACCGCCGCCGCCGCAGCAGTACGTGGCCTCGTGCGTGGTGCCGGGCGCCATGTCCACGAAGTGGTTACAGGCGCCCTTGATCAGCTCGCGCGGCATGGTGAACTGGCCGCCCGGCACGTCGCCCATGCGCGACGCCCTCGACACGTTGCACGAATCGTGAAATGTCACCACCTTGTCGTCGTTGGCCGATGGGTCGAGCCTGAGGGCGCCACGTTTCATGAGGTCGTGGGTGAACTCGCAGACGTGCTGCGGTACCGGGTAGTCCGGATCGAGAAAGTCGAAGGGACCGACCAGCGTGTTCCAGAAACTGTAGGCGACGCGCCACGCGTGGCCGCACTCGCCCACCACGATGCGCTTCACGCCGAGTTCCAGCGCCGCCTCGCGGATGCGCAGGGCGACCTTGCGCATGTTGTCATAGCTGCCGATGAACAGGCCGAAATTCGCCGCCTCGGAGGCGTGCGAGCTCAGGGTCCACGAGATGCCCGCCTGGTGAAAGACCTTGGCATAGCCGATCAGTCCGTCGACGTGTGGCTCGGCGAAGAAATCCGCGGACGGCGTCACCAGCAGGACATCGGCGCCTTTCTCGTCCAGGGGAAATTTCACCGGCACCTCGATATCCTCCTCGACTTCCTCTTCCAGGCCCTCCAGAGTGTCCTTGAGCGCCGGCTCCGGCAGACCGAGATTGTTGCCGATCTTGAACACCTTGCCGATGATCTCGTTCGAGTACTTCTGGCCGACGCCGATGGCGTCGAGGATTTCCCGGCCGGCCATGGTGATCTCGGCGGTGTCGATGCCGTACGGACAGTACACGGAGCATCGCCGGCACTCGGAGCACTGGTGGTAGTAGCGGTACCAGTCCTCGACCACGTCCTCGGTGAGATCGACGGCGCCGACCAGTTTCGGAAAATGCTTGCCGGCAAAGGTGAAGTAACGCCGGTACACGTTGCGCAGCAGGTCCTGGCGCGCCACCGGCATGTTCTTGGGATCGGCGGTGCCGAGGTAATAGTGACACTTGTCCGTGCAGGCGCCGCACTTGACGCAGGCGTCCATGAAGACCTGCAGCGAGCGGTACTTGCCGAGCAGATCTTCCATCTTGTCCAGCGCCACCTGCTTCCAGTCATCGACGAGCTCGCCCGGAAATCCGAGCGGCGCCTGGTGCTCTGGCTTGGCGCGAAAAGGCTGGCTGTGCGCCATGGCACCGATACGTATCGGCGGGATCTCCGGCACCTTGCGAATCTCGGGCGTGTCGAACTCGGGCTTGGCCATGCGGATCGCCGCTCCCTCAGGTTGCGTGGCTTGCCGGCATCAACTGCGCTCACCGTCGGCCCAGCGGGCGACGTGGCGTCGTTCGCGGGGATCGTCGCGCATGTTGCGTGTCGGCGAGAAGAACACCCCGGGGGCGTGAAGCAGCTTGCTGAACGGGAAGACCACCATCAGTGAAATGACCAGCAGCAGGTGAATGACGAGGACCGGATCGGGCGGCAGCGGCTTGAAATCGAAATAGATGATGCCGAGCATGAAGGCCTTCAGCGCGACCACGTCGGTATGCCAGAGGTACTTCATGGCCAGGCCGGACAGGACGATGCCCATGAGCAACGCCAGCATCAGGTGATCGGACGGCGCGGAGATGTAGCGTACGCGGTCCACCAGCACGCGGCGCGCCCACAGCCCGGCAAGGCCGATCGCCATGGCGAACGCCGCGTAGAGCCCGAGCCACTGCATGGCCACGACCCAGGCCCATACCGGCTCGGTGAAGTAGCGCAAATGGCGCAGCAGTACCAGCACCATGGCGAAATGAAACGTCCAGCCGAACAGCCAGGTCCACTTGCTGCCCTTGAACAGGCTCTCGAAGTAGATGACCTCGCGCGCCATGCGGCCGGCGACACCCAGTCGCGTGGTGGGCGCAGGGGTCGTGGGTATGACCAGCGGCGCAGGCACTCTCGCGTAGCGTACGACGCGCGCACCGATCCCGATCAACAGGATCGCGGTGGCGACGTAGAACAGGGCGACGAATACCGCGGTGAGAATCATGGCGGCGCCACAGTGACGGTCGGCGATCGTCGGGCAGCGCGGCGCGACGCAGGCACCCGCGCCGCGCGCACGTCAAACGCAGCCGGTGGGCTTGGGGAGTCCGGCGTACTTGCACGCCTGCTTGGCGGGGCCATAGGGAAACAACTGGTACAGGTACTTGCTGTTGCCCTTGTCCTTGCCGAGCTTCTTGCCGATCGCCTTGGTCAACACGCGAACCGCGGGAGCGATCTGGTATTCCTCGTAGTACTCGCGCAGGAAGTTGATCACCTCCCAATGGTTGTCACTGAGATCGCAGTCGTCGATCTCGGCCATTTTCTGCGCGACCTGCTCGTCCCAGTCACTCAGGTTGGCGAGGTAACCCTCTTCGTCCGTTTCGTAGGTCTTGCCGTTGATTTCCAGTGCCATCTCGTCTTTCTCCGGTCGATATCCGTGTAGAAATGAAAATTCGATTTTACAACCAGGACTGGACCCGGTCATTCCTGGCGGCGAGCTCGACGAATCCCGCGTAGTCCACTACCTCGACGCCCTTGACGAGTCGTGCCGGATCGACGCCACGCGCCGCGAGATCGGGACCGAGCACGTAGACCCGACGCGTCGACAGGGCCTCGGCAACCAGGGTCGAGGCATCGCCGCCGTCAATGGCGCCATAGACGCCGTCCTCGATCAGCAGGATATCGCTTCCGGCGAGCGACAGGCCGAGGCAGGTCTTCAGGCTGTTCTTCTCGTAGGGGGACTTGTTGACCGTATGCAGCATGCGTCGTCTTCAGAAATTGAGCAGCACGTCCTGCTCGTCCATCAGGGCAGCCAGCTCGGCGCGGGAAACCACGCGGATCGAGGGTTTTTCCGCCCAGTCGTCGTCCTCGTCCTCGAAGGTCAGCGCCATGAGGTCGTCTTCGGTCAGACCGCGTTCATCCAGGGACTCTCGTTCGACGTAGAGCCGGTTGACGTCGTAATCGCCGAGTGCACGGTAGGCCGGCGCGAAATTCTTCATCCCGGCGGCGGACGCGTCCTGCCCCTTGACGAGCTGAAAAACGCCGTCGCCGACGAAGGCCATGCAGCAGTCCTGGTCGAAGGCCGCGCCGATCAGCACCACCTCCAGCCCTTCGAGCGCATAAATGCTTCCGTACGGCGCGCGACGGTTCACGTACATGAATTTCTTCACTTCCGGCATCGACAGGATTCTCTAGTCGCCGAATTCCAGCAGGCGGTCGGACTTGATACCGGCCTCGATGAGCTGGCCGAGGCCGGATATCCGGAATCCCTCGGCGATGTTGTGGGCGTCCTTGGCATTGCGGCGGGCCTCGTCCGCATCGACGATGCCGCGTCGTTGGGCGGCGGCGACGCAGACGACGAGGTCGACGTCGTGCGCCACTGCCAGTTCGCTCCAGCGCTTCACGATATTGCGGTCGTCCTGGGGCGGCGTGGTCAGGCGCGTACCGTTGTTGACGCCGTCGTGATAGAAAAACACCCGGTAGATTTCATGCCCGGCGTCGAGCGCGGCTTTCGCGAAGTGATAGGCAGTGTCCGACGCCTGGTGGGTGTACGGACCCTCGTTCACCATGATCGAGAATATCATGCGCGATCTACCGCCCGCTGGCGCCGGCCCGCGAGCCAGGGCGGTACTGATCGTTCAAGGGGACAGCCACGCTCAGAACCGGATGTGCGCCGACGCGTTAAGGCTCTTTCGCGAACCACGCCAGTTGTCGATGTGAAACTTGGTGAACGGCAGTCCAGTCAATTCGAAGAATCGTGGCCAGCCGACCCGTTCGATCCAGTCGTTGATGCGCTCCCAGTCGCGCGCATCCTCGCGATAGGTCTTGAGGATTCGCTTGACGATGGCGGTGGCCTCAGGCCAGCGCGGCGGATTGTTTGGCACACCCGACGCCACGAGCTTCTGGAACGTGGGTTTGCCGCGCGCATTGGAATGATTGCCGCCTACCCAGATGGCCAGCTTCGAATGCTCGGGATCGTTGATCTGCATCGGAGGACAGGGCGGGTAGCAGGCGCCACAGCAGATGCATTTCTTCTCGTCCACCTCCAGGGTCGGCTTGCCGTTGACCTGGGCCGGTCGAATCGCCGCCACCGGGCAGCGGGCCACCACGGAAGGCCGTTCGCAGACGTTTGCCACCAGGTCATGGTTGATCTTCGGCGGCTTGGTATGCTGGATATTGATGGCGATATCGCCCTGCCCGCCGCAGTTGATCTGGCAGCATGACGTGGTGATGTGCACCCGGTTCGGCATGTTGCAGTTTTTGAACTCGTCGATGAGTTCGTCCATCATGGCCTTGACCACCCCGGACGCGTCGGTGCCGGGGATGTCGCAGTGCAACCAGCCCTGGGTGTGGGAGATCATCGCCACCGAGTTCTTGGTGCCGCCGACGACGAAGCCGGCCGCCTCGAGTGCCGCGATGAGCGGATCGACCTTGGCCGGATCCGCCACCATGTACTCGATGTTGCTGCGTATGGTGAATCGAACGTAGCCGTCGGCATACTCGTCGCCGATGTCGCACAGCTTGCGTAGCGTGAACACATCGAGAATGCGCTGCGTACCCGCCCGCACGGTCCAGATCTCGTCACCGCTTGCGGCGTGGTGGCGCAGTACGCCGGGTCGCGGATGGTCGTGCCATTGCCAGCGTCCGAAGTTCTTCGCCATCACGGGGTGCATGTATTGCAGCCCGTCCGGACAACCGGACTCGATGGGCTCGCGCATCTTTACCTTGGCCATGCTCTGCTCCTGAAACGGGTTACTGCCTCGTTGATCGGACGCAACGGCGTCATCCGGCGGCGGCGCGAGCCTCGGCCTTTCGCTCGAACCAGCGCACGGCCTCGTCGTCCCACCCGTCCATGCGCACGTATGAGGATTCGCGCGGATTGGCGATCATGTGGGGATCGACGTCGATGCCTATGCCTTCGAGGAAATTCACCAGGCCGATGCGTTCGATCATCTCTCCGCAGCGCTCGTGCTCGAGTCCGTTCTCGGCCCAGAAATCGATGGTCTCCTCGGCGATCTCCACGATGCGCTCGTAGTCCTCGTCGGATTCCATCTTCATGAACGGCACGATCACGGTGCCCATCAGGTCGCCGATCTTGAGCGTTCGCTTGCCGCCGATCAGGATCGTCACGCCCTTGTCGTCCCCGGGTGACAGCGCCTTGGGCACCACGTTCAGGCAGTGCATGCAGCGAACGCAGTTGCGGTTGTCCACGCTCAGCGTGTCGTCGTTGTTGAGCGACAGGGAATTCGTGGGGCAACGGGAAATGATGTTGTCCACCACGTGCTTGCGTCCCTTCTCGTTGACGTACGCCTTCCACTCGTCCTGGTCGATCTTCATGTCGTCGCGCCAGGTCCCGATGACCGCCATGTCGGCGCGCTCGATGGAATTCATGCAGTCGTTGGGGCAGCCGGAGATCTTGAACTTGAACTTGTACGGCAATGCCGGTCGATGCACGTCGTCGGTAAAGTTGTTCACCAGGGTGCGGTGAATCTTGTGCTCGTTGGCGCAGGACTGCTCGCAGCGCGCCGACCCCACGCAGGACATGGAGGTTCGCACGCATGGCCCGGCGCCGCCGAGATCGAAGCCGTAGTCGTTGATCTCGTCGAAGAAGTGCTGGGTGTTCTCGGTGGAGGCGCCGATGAACATGATATTGCCGGTCTGGCCATGAAACGTTACCAGGCCCGACCCCCATTTTTCCCAGCTGTCGCCGAGCTGGCGCAAGATATCAGTAGTGTAGTGGTTGCCCGCCGGCGGTTGCACCCGAAGCGTATGAAACTCCTTCGATTCGGGAAACTGCTGGCCGACTTCGGAAAACCGCGGAATGATGCCGCCGCCGTAGCCATAGACGCTGACCGTGCCGCCCTTCCAGTAGCCCTTGCGGGTTTCGTAGGAATGCTCGAGCTGGCCCAGGAGGGAGTTCGCAACACCCTGGATTCGTTCGTCGCCGTGCTGATCGCGCAGCCGCTTGATGCCGGAGACGAAACTCGGCCAGGGCCCGGTTTCCAGCTCGTCGAGCATCGGTGTGGGATGCTTGTCTTGTGCCATGGTATGCGCGCGCTCCTCGACAGTGGATTCGATACGACGGACGCATGGACGTACCATCGCCAACGACCGCCGATGCCGGGCATTTTATGCACCTTTGTGCCGGTGCACAGCAGTCCGTGTGGAGGTATGCCAGGTATTCGGTACTATCCCGTTGGGAGTAATTTTCTTGTCGCATTGCACAAGAGGCCAGGTTCACGCCGACGCCTTGTGAGGAAAAGTACCGTCAATTCATCGGCTTGGACCCCGATGTGGACGTACCGCGAGGGCGCGGCCGGCCAGGCCTTCATGCTGGCCGACGCAACGGCGCGGCCGTTACCCCCGAGCGAACGGTTGCGCGCCCCCTTGGCATGCTTACAATCCGCCACGTGAACGCCGCCCTACCCGAGATTCGCGAACAGTCCGGCGCGCCGGTATCCGGCCGGTGCCTGCGTATCGACGTCGGCCGGGAAGACGCGGCGTGGCGCGAACGACTCGAGGCCTATGGCCGGTTTCTTCGCGACCCCGTGGTCGATGTCGCCGATCCCTGCCGTTTGAGCCGCGCCGAACATCGCGCCCTGTCGGCGCGGCTGGACGCGGCCAACATGGCGTTGTACCGCACTGCCCCGGGCGTGCGGGTCGACCATGCGTCGGTACTGGCACTGGGACGACAGTTCGGTCTTTCCGACCCCGCGCACAACCTTTGCGCCGCGCGGGACGCCGTCAGCGACATCACGCCCCGCGCCGATGCGTCCGCCCGCTACGTGCCGTACACGCGCCGTGCGCTCTCATGGCACACCGACGGTTATTACGAGAGCGGCGGCGTCCGCTCGTTCATCTTGCACTGCATTCGCCAGGCGGCCTCGGGCGGCGCGAATCGCTTCCTCGACCACGAGATTCTGCACGGCCTGCTGGCGCGAGACGTGCACGTCGACGTCGGCGCGCTGTACGACAGCAGGGCTTTCGTCATTCCCGCCAACATTGCGGACGGCATCGAGGTCCGTGGCGCCGTGAGCGGTGCCGTGTTCGAAACCGTCGACGGCGCGCTGCGCATGCGCTACACCGCGCGCCGGCGTCACATATGCTGGAAGGACGAGCCGGCCCTTCGCGCCGCGAAGTCAGCCCTGGAGCACCATCTCGCGCGTTCGCCGCTGGTACTGTCCACGCGGCTCGAGCCCGGCATGGGCATCGTCTGCCGAAACGTGCCGCACTGTCGCGACGCATTCACCGACGAGCCCGGCGCCGAGCGGCTGCTGCTGCGCGCCCGCTACCCGCAAGCCCTTTCCCGCGCCGCCCTGAGCGCCACCGCCCGTGATCTGGCTTAGCGAGATCCTGCTCGAGCGACACGAGATCGAGTCCTTCGAGGCGCTGCTCGACGCCGTGCGCGACAAGGCGCGCGCGGGAGGTCGTTTTCTCCGCATGGACATCCGTCCGCCGTTTCCGGATACACCCGAGAACTGGGAGGACCGGCTGGAATCGGCGTTCACGGACGTGCTCGATGGACGCTGACAAACCGACGCCGGCACCATGAAACCAATGAACGCAGGCATCGACCTTGGCGCCGAGTCCGGTGAGGACCTCACGCCGTCGACGGCGGCACTCGAAGCCCGGCTCGCGGCCGTTAGGGAGCGCCTGCGCGAAATCGCCGACGCCGGCGACGAGGCAGCGGCTGCCGGACTTCACCTGGACGAGGCGGCACTGCTGCTCGAACTCGACCGGCCGGACGAGGCACACGAGAGCGGTCGCCGGGTGTTCGACGGGGCGATGGTCCGGCGCGACATCGAATCGGCAGCGCAGGCCTGCCGCACGATCTATCACTGTGACGGCGACGACGCCCTCGCCGCACTCGGCCAGGGCGTGTGGCTGGCGGTAACGTTTCCGGTCGCCCCGTCGCTGACGGTGAGTCTGCTGCAACTGGTGGTCGACGACACGCCGGACGACGCCGACGGCGCCGCCGTCGCGGCGGCAACGGCCGCCTACGTCGTCGACCTTCGCGCGTCAGAGCAGGACCGGCGCGACCTCGAGTTCGAGACCATGCGCCTGATGGGTGACGTGGCGCGGCGCCATGGCGGTGTCGAGACGCAGGCCGAATTCGATGCCTGGACGCAACGCCTCGAACTCACGGACCCCGATCGGTTCCTGGTACGCCTGCGAAATGTCGTCGACGTGCTCGTGCAGGACCGGTGGTGGTTCGACGTGGACCGACTCCGCGACGAATTGCCGGTTCACTGAGACGGCGCATGGCTGCCATGTACTGGACCGAGCATGACGATGAACAAGGGGCCGGTTCGACGCGTCCCGAGGACGTCATCGATCTCGCGTTCAGAATTCGTTGCGCCCGCCTTCCGGTGGATCATGCCTGGCCGTTGTGCGCGGCGATTCATCGTCAACTGCCCTGGTTGCCGCATGAACCACGCGCCGGCGTTCACCTGGTTCACGGCGGCGAGTCGGGCAACGGCTGGCAACGTCCCGGCAACGCCGACTACCTCGAACTGCCACGGCGAACGCGGCTGACGTTGCGACTGCCGCGCGCGCGGCGCGAGGCGGCCGAGGGGCTGAGCGGGGCGCGACTGGATGTCGGCGACTGCGTGCTCGAGGTGGGCGAGGCGCACGAAAAGCCCCTGGTGCCGAGCAGCACCGTGTTCAGCCGACACGTACAATGCGAAGCGACGTCGGACGAGACGCGGTTCCTGGCGACCGTCGCCGGCACCCTCGGCGCCATGGGCGTCGAGCCGAAGAAAATGCTCTGCGGAAGACTGCACGCACTCATGTCCCCGGATGGGCCGGTGCACGTTCGCAGCGTCATGATTGCCGAACTGACCCTCGACGACTCGATGGTCCTGCAGCGCAACGGTATCGGTTCGCGCTCTGCCTTCGGACTCGGCCTGTTCCTGCCCCACAAGGGCATCGACGCCGTGTTCAGGCCCGCCGAGTCCTGAGCGTGATGCCATTTCGAACCAACGCCAACCGAGACCCCCCCGAATGAGCGAGAAACAGGAAATCATCCGCAAGATGATCGAGCTTCAGAAAAAGTTCATCGACTTCGAGCATGCCAACGGCATCAACCCGGCAGACTATTTCCATCCCGCGCCAGGCCACATGCTGGACGGATACCGGCAGCAGTACCAGGAGTTGGCCAACCGCCTGGTGGACATCGCACACGAAGAGAAGGGCTCCAGGCGCTAGCGTCCAGCCCGCTTGCTTGATGTCGTAACGGGCGCCCGTCGCATTCGCCGACAAGGCGCCCGATCCGCCATGCCGTCCCGCGGCAAGGCGCCACAACGCCACCCGGCGGGCGCAACAGGCCTCGCGACGGCATGATGATTCAACGGACGGAACGCCGGTTTCGCGTGCCCATCGCGGTGGATGCTTCGCCTACGTGTCGCCCCACATTCGAACCAGGTTGACGTAGACCTGGTCGATGAGGCTCTTCGCGCGCTCGGCCGGCGCGACCTGCGAGAGGGAATCGCGAGCCTGGGCCAGTTGGTAGAGCAAATCGCGTCGCGCCGCGTCGCGCACCAGGCTCTGAATCCACGTCACCGCGGCCAGGCGGATACCCGAGGTCACGTTCTCGACCCGGTGCACGAACGATGCCGGATACAATACGGCACTGCCGGCCTCGAGTTTCACCGACTGATCGCCGTACGGCGTCTCGATGCACAGGGCGCCGCCCTCGTACTCCGTTGGCGCATTGAGAAATACGGTCACGGCAACGTCGGAACGATACCGTGGCCCCTGCCCCATGACCGGATCATCGACGTGCGGACCATAGGCCATGCCGCGCGTGTAGCGTGAGTAGTAGGGCGACGCCACCTTCAGCGGCAATGCCGCCGTCAGGTACACCGGGTGCCTGACCAGGTTGCCCATGACGATCCGGTTGAGTTGCTCCGTCTCGGCGGCACCGAGCGGCAACTCCTCGTTGTGCTTCACCGCCGCCGCTTGTTTCCCCGCGCTGCCGGCGCCGGACACGAATGAGGCGCCGTCGAGAATACGCCGAACCTGGCCGAGTTCGGTGTCGTTCAAGAGACCGTCAATGCTGTTCAACATGGAACCTGGGACCAACCGGGAGGCACGCGAAACGTCATGAACGCACGTACGCCAGGTGCCGCAGGTCGTCCCTGCCCCGGTCCAGGACGGGCCTACCGGCTCGATGGCTGGCCAGCATGTCGTTGCCGACGCGGATGAAGTGACGCGCCGCTTCATCCGCAAGCGCCGACAGCACGTCGAGAGATTCGCCGGCGACCCAGCGGCGATAGGCATCCGGCAGCGCCGGGAACAACTCGCGGGCCAGCGGCGTGAGCATGGCGGCGTAGGCGTGCACGCACTCGGGGCGCGCGGCATCGACCAGGTGCGGCAGCACGACCAGGCAATCGGCAAGGCAATCGCGCACCGCCCGCGCCACGTTTTCCGCGCGTGTCGATGCGACGTCGGCGAGCATCGCGTTCCAGTCGCCCTGAAGGCGCCGACCGGCCTCGAACTCGCCCCGCTCATGCAGCAGGAGCTGTTCGATCTGGTCGTCGGCCAGTGCCGCGAGGGCGCCGTCGGGATCGCGATCGAAACCGTAGTGATCGTTTACCTTCTGCATCGGCCCCTCGTGCCGATGCCAGCGCCATTCCTCGATCGCCTCGAACAGCATCCTCTCGATACTCTGCCGTCGGAGGTAGATCCGCTGCCCGCGGATCATGGCCGGCGGTGCGGCGAGTTCGCGCGCGAGTTCGCGCCCCGCCAGGTGGATCGTGAGTTCACCGCTGGAACTGGAGTCGAGGCACTCGGCGAGGAACATCACGGGTTTGCCGAACCGGCCGATGCCACAGGAGTAGACGACGCCGGTACCGGCCAGGCGGCGATTGATACCGTCATCGTCGAAGGCATCGAACCGTTCGCCGCCGAGCACGACCGGCTCGAAGGCATTCGATTCCAGCGATTCCCAGCGATTCTCGGTACGATGCACCCACTCGCTGACGCGCGGCATGGGCAGGTTGTCGTTCAACGACAGGCCGTGGTGCCACCGGTAGAACTCGCGCATCTTGAGCAGGTAGATGCACAGGGTGTAGTGCCCCGCGAATCGCGCGTCGGACACGTCGCAGTTGTACTGCACGTTGGATACGAGCTCGGGATCGATTCGGGGCATGCTGGAACAGGCCGGGACGTCGAGCGTGCTAAACTAGCACGAAGCCGCGTCACCGACAAAGCGGACGCGCGGCGCCAGCCAACCAGACCAGCCACACTGGCCATCGACATCGGGTAGACCCGTCGATCATGCGCACCCGGGACAAGTGGCGCGACAACGACCGCGGTCGCAGCCTCGAAGAACATGCCACCGCCCTCGCCTACATCTGCTGGCAGATCGCGCTCGATCGCGCGCGCAACCTGCATGGCGAGGATTTCGACTACCAATCGGACCGACAACGCACGACGGTCATCGCCGAATACCTCCACTTCCTGGTGCACGTCAGCGACCGGCTCGTTCATGGTCAGATCGCCGACTCGTCGCGCCAGGCGTTCGTCGGCGTACTCGGCCGCGGGGTCGCGCGCCACTTTCAGCGTAACCTCGAGGACGTTTACGGACATGGCAAGGACTACGCCACGCCCTTCATCGACGATCTCAACGCGCGCTGTGCCCAGTACGCCGCCGATCGCTTCGCCGACGGCGAACCGGGCTTCTCGATGCTGCGCGGACTGGGCCGGCACATCCAGGACGTCATGGGAGAAGACCAGACTAATCGATGGGTCATCGACCACGTCATGCAGATCGACGGACCCGCTGCCGTTCTCGAACTGAAAAAATCCGTGGACAACCTGTTTGGCACTGCCGCCGTGCTTGGAGGCGTCGAGGCACCCGACTAGGGCCTGTTCAGTTTCGCGCCAGGGCGAACGCACGGCCTACCGCAACGGTGTCGGCCGCCGGCAAGACGCGATCACGAAGCCGCGGCGACGGGGCACGGCAGCGCACCACGAGCGAATCGTTCAGGCAGGTTCCGCACCCATTGACCACGGGCGGGAAGCGCCCGGGCACGATTCATCCCATGCCCTGTCGACGTCGGCGCCGGCCGCGCACGCTGACAGGCAATCGCCGGGGGAGTCTGTACCACCCGGCAAAGGGCCGGGCGTGGTGCCGGTCAGTGCTGGAACTTGTCCGCGCTGTCGGTGCTTTGGTTCTGGCCGTCTTCGTATCCGGCGCTGTACGCCTCGGTAAGGCGTTGCTCCTCGCGCGGCGGGTTGTTCATGAACCCACCCATCCAGCCGATGATGTATTCGCGATCAACGCCCATTTTCTCGAGACGGTCGACGGTTTCGTAGTAGATATCGGTCACGTATCCTCCTCGGTCATTTACCGGTTAACACGCAATGGATCGATTCGCTGGCTATTGCCGAAACAGCCCCGGCACGCTTGCCACGCGCCGATTGTATCGGCCGTAACGATGGTACGGCAGGACAAGATAGTCGGAATCTGCCGCAAGTTGTCGAGCATGCGCCCTGCGACGACGGCATCTTGTTCGCCACGATCCTCTCTGCCCGCTTCGCGGGTCGACGAAAAAGCCCGGCACGCGGCCGGGCTTCTTGATTGACCGGACGACTGGCGTCGTCCCGACGGCTATTGCCGCTGGCTCGGCACCTTCAGCGGAATCCCGGTGTTCATGACCGCCTCGTACAGTTCGAGTGCCTTGTATTCCGGACCCTGGGAGGAAAACGACGAGGCCCGGACCTGCCGGTTGCAACCGCCGTAGCGTCGATGGATGGTGCCCAGCGGTTTGCCGCCCAGCGCCCACTTGGTGCGGTATACCGGGAAGCCCGTGGTATGACCGAGGCCGGCGCTCAGCACGTCACCGCGCACTGACTGGCCGGCTGAATGCACGTGGCAATCGGCGCAGGAGAAGTTCAGCTGACCGCGCTTGGTCCAGTAAAACTCCTTGCCCTTTTCGTACCACTTCACGGCGCCCGGGTGCGAGACGTCGACATTCACCGGCTCGCCATTGAACCGCTCCTTGTAGGCAATGACCAGCCGCGCCATCTTGCCGTTGTTGACGTTCTTGAGCGGCTCCTCGCCGTTGGCCTCGAGGCAGGCATTGATGTCGCCGACGATGGTGCGAAGATCGTCCGACTCGGCTACGTATACGGGGTAGACGTTGGCCGGCGGCCAGTCCTTCGCGCAATCGTCGAAGGTCTTGCCGTTGGCAAAGGGCGTGCTCCACTCCTCGCGACCCTTCTCGACGTGCTCCTCGTAGGGCGGGAACTCCATCAGCAGAACCCAGTTCTCGCGGCGCTCGGCATACTGCGGAAGCACGTTGACGCCGTCGTTGTATTCTTCGAGAGCGACCTCGGGGAACCGTTCCTTGAAGTAACCCTGGAAGGCGGCGATGTCCTGGGCCACGGACTCCGGGGTATCGGCGGCGGCCTTGCCCGGCACGCCTAACAGGGTTCCGGCGGTCAGTGCAGCCGCCGCGACCGCGGCAAGGGAAAGATTGTGCATACGAACTCCTCCTGTTGTTCGTGCCCGGCTGCGCCGGGCACGCGGGCATTAGCTGATTGTCGATTCTGCGCTGTCGGATTCGCCCTTGTTGTCGGTCCAGGACACGGTCACCGTGTCGCCGGGATTGGCGTTCTTGATGTTGATACCCACCAGCGGGTTCGCGGAAATACCCTGGTTCAGGTTCGCCTGGGCGACCTCGGTACCATTCACGCTGAACACCATCGTCTGGATGAAATGGGCGGGAATCGTCTCACCCGTTTTCTGGTCCTTGCGATTGCCCGTCTCCATGGGATGCTTGGCCAGCACGAGGACGTCGTATCCGCCGTCGCTGCCGGTCTTGATTTTCATCTTCGTGGTCATTGTTCCAGCCTCTCGAGTCTGATCGATCTATCGACGAAACGTGCGCGGATCAACCGCCGCAACCGCCTACCGTCACCTTGATTTCCTGGGTTGCGCGCAGCAGCTTGCCGCCCGAGCTCACGACACAGTGCACCGGCGACGTTTCGCCCATCTTGATGCGTACGCTATAAAGACCGCCGGCCCCGTCACCGGCATTGAGCACGGTGACCATGGGAATCGGGTTCTTCTCGGCGATGATCGCGATCTTCTCGGCCGGCACCGTTGTCGACACCTGGATCGGCACCACGGCGCCGTTCTCCGCCTGTAGTGGCGCCTTGATCTGCACCGCATCGCTGTCGGTTACGTCGGTCGATCCGAATGCTGCCTGCATGGCGGCATCCAGTTCGTTGGAGGACAGCGCCACCTCGGGCCACTCGGCGGCAAGCACGCGCGAGGGTTTCAGCAATCCGGCACCGGCCGCGACGGCCAGCGCCGCGCCCGCCATCGAACCTTTGAGAAAGCTTCTGCGTTTCATGGGTATGTAGTCTCCAGTCAGGGTAGTGTCCCAACGGCAGGAACCGGAACGAATCGGTCGCGCATCGACCTTGTCGAACCCGAACCCCGGGGGCCGTTCAACAGCCGGTCCCCGACACCGTCGTTGTGCACGATGTCCTCAGATGGTCAACAGGAACGCCACGATGGCGTCGATCTGCTCGTCGGAAAGAATCCCGTGTGCACCGAACGGTGGCATGCGGGAATGCTTGTTGAACTCGGTGGCGTCGTAGATGCGCGCGCGCAGGTTATCCCTGTCGGGAAAGCGCTGCTTCATCGCGACCAGCGGCGGCGCGACGTTGCCGCCCGGCGGGAAGCCTTCCGGCCACGGATTGACCATGATGGTATGACAGCCGAGGCAGTTGCCCTGGCGTCGATTGATTGCCGTGCACCACCCCTTGACCTCGATCGAGGGATCGTTGATCGAACGGCACTCGGATTCGGTCGGCCAGGACTCAGCCCGCGCATCCGGGGACATGGCGACGCCCGTGGTGACCAGGGCGGCCAGTCCCAACGCCGCGAAGGCTCTGGTAAACCTCAGCATAGGTATTCCTCCTGTCGCTTGTTTCTTGATAGTAGGCAGGTTCTCTACGCAAGGCGACGCGACGGTTACCCGCGCCCCTGGAGTCGTCGATTCATGCTGCTCTTGTTAGGACGAACTTGCTAGCGTTCGCCGTCCAACTAGACCATATGTATGGATATTTGGCAAGTATCCCGGCTGGGCTAGGCCCATGCCGGCAGCCCGCTCGCGATGATCGTGCGCCGCCTGCCGCGCAGTCTGTTGCACCCTCGATACTGTCGATCCACTGAGAAGCCTCGATGGCCGTTGTCTGCGGCGAACCTTTCCCGGATTCGCGGCCCCTGCCAACGGCTTGCCCGCGATGGCGACAAGCCGCCGCTTCAATCGGCCGCGGAGCCGTTCCCGGTTGCGGTTACCAAGATGCCCGCCGCCACCGTGTCTCGAGCGCTCTAGCGCGAGTCCTCGGCTTCGTCGAACCGCACCAGGTCCTCGCGCAGTTCGCGCGAACGCGCGTCGATACTGGAGGTAAGGTAGTAATTGCCGTCGCTGTAGCTGCGCGCCTTGTGCAGTTCCTCGAGCGCACGCTCGATCTCGAAGCGAAGCGCGAAGTACTCGGCGCGCGCCTGGAACGACTCGGCACGGCGACCGAGTTCGCCGTCGACCCGACTAAGCAGGCGCCACGTATTCGGATTGTCTGGATCGTTGCGCTGCCATTTGCGCAATACCCGTCGCGCCTGTTCGTAGCGCCCGGCCGCCACCAATGCCTCGGCATAATGATGGGACACGACGGGATCGTCGCCCGCACGTTCGTACAGGCGGCCGAAGTGATCCGTCGCAACCTCGGGGCGACCCGCCCTGAGCGCGACCTCCCCGCGCGCAAGCTGCACGTAGCGATCATCGGGCCGCAGCGATGCGAGTTCGTCGATGATTCGCGCGGACTGGTCGTACCGACCCGCGGCGAGGTAGGAAAGCGCCTCCCCGTATCGGGCGGCGAACGCATCGTCGTCGCCAACGGTGCGGACGTCGTTGAAGTATCCGGCCGCACGCAGCGGATCGACCGAGGTCAATGCGCGGACCCGTGCACGCACCATGAGATAGTCGTGGCTCGATGCGCGATTGCCGCCTGGAAAATCGGCTACCCGCGATTCCGAATCGGCGATACGATTGACCGACATCGGGTGGGTACGCAGGTATTCCGGTACATCCGTGGCATGCAGCATGGTGTTCTTCTGCAGCTTCTGAAAAAACGAGGGCATGGCGGCGGGATCGAAGCGCGAGGCCGCGAGAATGCGAATGCCCACGGCGTCCGCCTCCTTCTCGAAGTCGCGACTGTACTGCAACTGGTCCGCCGCCAGCGCCGCGTTGGCGCCGACGAGGGCCGCCGAACCCATCTGACCGCCGACCAGGATGGCGGCGACCATGGCCGCGGCGGCGGGAATCGACCGTTCCTTGGCGCGCGCGATCATTCGGGGCAGGTGGCGCTGGGTGATGTGCGCCACCTCGTGCGCGAGCACGGACGCCAGCTCACCCTCGGACTCCGTGGCGATGATCAGGCCGCTGTGCACGCTGACATAGCCGCCCGGCACGGCGAATGCATTGAGCGCGGAATCGTTCACCACCGAAAACGTGAACGCCGAGGGCGCGAGGTCAATGGCGGTGACCAGCTCCGACCCGAGCTCCCTGATATAGGCCTGGATCTCCGGATCCTGGGAAAAGTCGAGCTGCCTGAGCGCGTTGCGCATGAACTGGCGGCCGAGGCGCTGCTCTTCCAGCGACGTCACCACGTCGGAGGAGGTTTCGCCGAGCGCCGGCAGCTGCTGCTGCCCGCTGGCCACGGGTGCTGCCGCGACAAGGGCGGCAAGCGCCGGGACGACCAGGTGGCGGAACGGGTGGAAAAACAGGTTTCGATGCATCGTGGCGCAAACCAAGGGTGAATATCGACGGCCACGCGGGCGTGCTCCGGCCTTTCATCATACTACTCGCGCCAAGCCGGGCAACCTTCAGCGCGGTGATGATTTCTACATCTTCGACCGCGTCCGAGGGGAATTCCGACCGTAAATTAATATTTGATAATCTTCTAATATGTACCTATAATTTTCCGCCGGGCCGGCATTCGCACCGGCCGGCGGCGTCGACTCGCCGCAGCCAACAACACGGGCGCAGTGCGCGCGACCGCGAGGCCGGCATCGCGCCCGTTGCTCGAACATTCATCGCAACTTTGACACTTCCGGAGGTTGTACACCATGGCCGATTTCGATCAGGAACTCGACGCACGAGGATTGAACTGCCCGCTGCCGATCCTGCGCGCCAAGAAGGCGCTGGGATCACTCGAAGGCGGACAGGTACTGAAGATCGTCGCGACAGATCCAGGCTCGGTAAAGGACTTCGAGGCGTTTGCCAGCCAGACCGGCAACGAGCTGCTCGAGTCGACCGAGCAGAACGGCGAGTTTCACTTCCTGATGAAGAAATCCGCCTGACTCGACGACGAAACGAAACGGAGCGGTCGACCGGGGTCAAGCCATGCCTGAGAAAAAGCTCACCATCATTGCCACCAAGGGCACGCTCGACTGGGCCTACCCGCCGTTCATCCTTGCCTCGACCGCCGCGGCACTGGGCTACCAGGCCACGATGTTCTTTACCTTCTACGGATTGCAGCTGCTGCGTCGCGACCTGGACCTGAAGGTCAGTCCGCTGGGCAACCCGGGCATGCCGATGCCCATGGGCATGGACAAGTGGTTTCCGGTGCTCGGTACCGCGGTGCCGGGCATGCAGGCGGTCATGACGTCGATGATGAAGCAGAAAATCAGAAACAAGGGCGTGGCGTCTGTGGAAGATCTGCGGTCCCTGTGCATCGACGCCGACGTTCGCCTGATCGGCTGCCAGATGACCATCGACCTGTTCGACATGAAGCGGTCCGATTTCATCGACGAGATAGAACTCGGTGGCGCGGCAACTTACTTCCAGTACGCGGGCGAGTCCGATATCTCGTTGTTCATTTGATCCGCCGCCGGACCGGTTGATCCTCGTCCGCGCCGTTTGCCGCGACCGCTCTCGCGTCTCTTCGTGCCCTACTTCGTCTTTCGAATCGACAATCATCGCGCGTATCGCTGCCTGACCCGGTTCGACGACTACCGGGATGCGCGACGCGACGTGCGCGAGCGACGCGCCGCAATCGATGGCGACGAGCCAGTCGAGTTCCGCATGGTATTCGCAGACAGCCCGGCACACGGCGAATCACTGTTGCGCGCGCGACGCGAGAGGCCCCCTGCCGGCGACGACTGAAGCGCCACGCCTCAGGCGAAACAAACCCACGTCGTCGCGATGTACTTGGGCGTACCGGTCACCTCGACAGCGCGATGCACGTGCGTCCAGAACGGCGGAAACAGGACCAGGTCGCCCCGCCGCGGGCGGATCTTCACGTCCTGGAAGGCAAACTCCGTCTCGCCGCCGGGCGGCGGCACGCTGTTCAGATACCAGATGGCAACGAGTTGACGCTGACTGAATTCACCGGGCCCGGCGTCCACGTGCCAGTGGTAGTACCCGCCCTCCCGGTACCGTTGCAGGTGGTAGCCGACGTCCTTGAATGCGCTGGCGGCAAAGTACGGGTGAATGGCGGCGACAGCCTGGAGCGCCGCCTGCAGTGAATCGAACAGGGCCGCGTCGACGTCTCGCCACGCGGCCTTGCCCGATACGCGCAGATCCACTGTCTGCTTGATCGACTGCGCATGCGCCGCCCCCTGCCCGACACGACCGGGATACTGCTCGTCGGGGCTCGCCTCGAAGCGCGCCACGACATCGTTGCAGAAGTCCGCGTTCAGCGCATCGCGACGCCGGTAGATAAACGAACCCGGCGCCAGTTCCTCGAGCGCGCCAGGCGTCGCGGCGTCGTTCACGTGCTCGCCCACGGCGGTAGTGATCCCGTTACGAACCGGCCCCGGGATGCCGCTCGTTCCGTCGGCAAGCGAGACGGCGCTAGTGAACCTTCGGATTCAGTTCCCCGCTGGCATAGCGCGCGGTCATGCTCTCCAGGCTCAGCGCACGGATGCGCGAGGCATTGCCGGCGGTGCCGAATGCCTCGAACCGATCCTTGCAAATCTGCTTCATGCCGGCGGTGGCGGCCGCCAGGTACTTACGCGGATCGAAGTTCGCCGGATTATCCTTGAGGTGCTTGCGGATCGCACCCGTCGACGCCATGCGCAGGTCGGTATCGATGTTGACCTTGCGCACACCATGCCTGATGCCCTCGGCGATTTCCTCCACCGGGACGCCATAGGTCTCACCCATTTCCCCGCCGTGCGAGTTGATGATCTCGAGCCAGTCCTGGGGCACCGAACTCGAGCCGTGCATGACCAGGTGCGTATTGGGAATTCGCGCATGGATCTCCTTGATACGACCGATGGCCAGGATGTCGCCGGTGGGCGGCCGCGTGAACTTGTACGCGCCATGGCTGGTGCCGATGGCGATGGCCAGGGCGTCGACGTGGGTGTCGGCGACGAATCGCGCCGCCTCCTCGGGATCGGTCAGCAACTGGTCGTGGCTGAGCTTGCCCTCGGCACCCGAACCGTCCTCCTCGCCTGCCTCGCCGG
>JAUIDF010000303.1 GCA_030429125.1 Gammaproteobacteria bacterium
GTGCCGACGGCCTTTTGCAGGTCCGAGACCAGCATCACGCCCATCTCCTTCTGCGGGAAGCGGCCGGCGTAGTCGAGGATATGGCCCACCGCGGCACGGCGCGGCCCGCCCTCGCCGCTGCGCACCGCGCGCCCCACCAGCGCCGAGGCCACGGCGTATTGCAGGTCGAGGTCCGCCGGCACCGGGGCGTCGCGGCCCTCGACGATGGCGTCGATGTCCGGCATCCGGTCGAGATTGGCGACGAAGGCGTTCAGCTCGATACCGGCGGCGTCGCCCACGCAGGCCTGCAGGGCGCCGGGCAGCGTGGCATGGTCGTCGCCGAACTTCTCCAGCGCCCGGTGGGCGAACTCCCAGGTGCGCGGTGACGGGAACGCGGAGGGATTCTGCGCCGGATCGAAATCGAACAACAGGTCGGGGCGAAAGCGCAGAAAGGCGATCAGCCGCTCGTCGATGCCGAAGGCGTAGGCCCACGCCACCCAGTCGTCCAGGTTGGGCTGTACCTCGTAGTGGCAGAACCGGTTGGCCAGCGGCGCCGGCATGGTCCAGGTCACGCCACGGTCGCCCTGGCGGTTGCCCGCGGCGAATATCGCCCATCCCGGCGGCACCCGGTACTCCCCCAGCCGGCGGTCGAGGATCAGCTGGTAGGCGGCCGCCGACACGCTGGGCGGCGCCGAGTTGATCTCGTCGAGAAACAACACGCCGTGCGCACCGTGGCGCTCGGCGTCCGGCAGCATGTTCGGTACCGCCCACTCCACGCGCTCGCCGGCGCGAAACGGGATGCCGCGCAGGTCGCTGGGCTCGAGCTGGGAAAGGCGAATGTCGACCAGCGGCACGCCGTGACGTTCGGCCACCTGGTGGACGAGCTGCGACTTGCCGACTCCCGGCGGGCCCCACAACATCACGGGGGTATGCGTGCCGCGCGCCAGGGCGGCGAATTCGGTTTCGAGTACAGCCTTGACGCGGGAGGGTCGCATGGCGCCAGTCTACACTACGTCCGCGGCAGCGTTCGATGCGATCGGTGATCGCGCGATAGACTCGTTTAATCGATCGGCGAACCGGTTTGACGCCTGCGCTCGCGATACAGATACTTGCCCGCCATGACGCATCGCGTGACGCTTCGACCGTCGGGCCGCACCTTCGACAACCATCCGGGCGAGAGCCTGCTGGAGAGCGCGCTCGCGAACGGTCTGCCGGTCGACTACGGCTGCAGCAACGGCAACTGCGGCAAGTGCCGCGCGCGTCGCGTCGAAGGCGAGGTAACCCGGCTCAGGCACAGCGACTTCGCGTTTGCCGCCGCCGACGCGGCGGCCGGCTGGTTCCTGCTGTGTTGCCACGGCGCCGCCACGGATCTCGTGCTGGACACCGGCGTCGCCCTCGACAGCGGCGACATCGAATGGCAGGAAATCGACGTCAAGGTACGCAAGGTGTCCGCGATCGACGCGAGCGCCACGCTCCTGCACGTGCAGACGCCGCGCACGCGCCGCCTGCGATTCCTCGCCGGTCAATGGGCCCGGCTCGGGCGCGACGGCGTGTCCTTCGAGCTGCCCATCGCGAGTTGTCCGTGCGACGATCGCAACCTCCACTTCCACGTTTCGCCGGGGAGCGATCTGCTCGACGCGCTGCGCGCGGGCGACGTGCTGAGGTTGTCGGGACCGATCGGCGACTTCGTGCTCGACGCCGAATCGCGGCGACCGCGCCTGATGGTCGGCGCCGGTGCCGGCATGGCGCCGCTGAAAAGCATCATCGAGCATTCGCAGTCGCTCGACGGCGACATCCCCGTGTGGTTGCTGCTGGTCGAGGACGAACCCGGCAGTCACTACCTGGGCAACCTGCTGCGCAGCTGGCGGGATGCGCTGGACACGTTCGATTTTGCCGTCGCAACCAGCGACGCCGTCGCCGCCGCGATCGACGGCTTCGCGCAGGGCGGCGGCGCGGCGCCCGCCGATTGCGACTGGTACGTCTGCGGTCCGTCGGCGCTCGTCACTCGCGTGACCGGGCACCTGTCCCGGCTTTGCATACCGCCCGCGCAGTTGCACGCCGAGGCGGTCTGATCGGCGCCTGACCGGTGCGTTACAGGGCATACTGCCATTTGGGTATTCATTCCCCCGTGGACACCACGGAAAATTCAACGAAATACTAAGGACATTCACCCAACGGTCCGCCATGCGCTACCTGCCCCTGTTCCTGGACATTCGTGACAAGCCCTGCCTGGTCGTGGGCGGCGGCGAGGTGGCCGCGCGCAAGGCCAACCTGCTGCTCGAGGCCGGCGGCGCCGTCACCATGGTGGCGCCCGCCCTGTCGCCGACGCTGTCCCGCATGGTGGCCGACGGCCTGCTCACCCACCTCGAGACGACGTTCGAGGCCGGGCAGCTCGACGCCATGCACCTCGCCGTGGCCGCCACCGACGATCCGGCGGTGAACCGCGAGGTGGCCGCCGAGGCCTCGGCAAGGCGATTGCTGGTGAACGTCGCCGACCGCTCCGGCGAGGGCAACTTCATCGTGCCGTCGGTCATCGACCGCTCGCCGGTGACCATCGCGGTGTCCTCGGGCGGCGCCTCGCCGGTGCTGGCGCGGCTGCTGCGCGCGCGCCTGGAGAGCCTGATTCCGTCCGCCTACGGGCAACTCGCGCTGCTCATCGAGAAGTTCCGCGGCCGCGTGGCGCGGCGCCTGCCGCCGGCGGCGCGACGGCGTTTCTGGGACCGGGTGCTCCAGGGCAACGTGGCCGAGATGGTGTTCGCCGGCAACGTGGCCGAGGCCGATCGCGCGCTGGAGGCGGCCATCGACGCGGTCGACCCGTCGGCCCGACAGACCGGCGAGGTCTATCTCGTCGGCGCCGGGCCCGGCGACCCGGACCTTCTGACCTTTCGCGCCCTGCGGCTGCTGCAGCAGGCCGACGTCGTGCTCTATGACCGGCTGGTGTCCGAACCCATTCTCAACATGGTGCGCAAGGGCGCCGATCGCATCTACGTCGGCAAGGAGAAGGCGCACCACGCCGTGCCCCAGCAGCGCATCAATTCACTGCTGCAGGAACTGGCGCGCGAAGGCAAGCGCGTGCTGCGGCTGAAGGGCGGCGACCCGTTCATCTTCGGCCGCGGCGGCGAGGAGATCGAGGGATTGATGGCGGCGGGTATTCCCTTCCAGGTGGTGCCGGGCATCACCGCCGCTTCCGGTTGCGCGGCGTACGCGGGCATACCGCTGACCCATCGCGACCATTCGCAGTCGTGCGTGTTCGTCACCGGTCATCTCAAGTCCGGGGCGATGGACCTGAACTGGGCCCAGTTATGCCAACCGAACCAGACCGTCGTGGTGTACATGGGGCTGACCGGCGTGGAGGTCCTGTGCCGCGAACTGGTGGCGCACGGCCTGCCGGCCGACTTGCCCGCGGCGCTGGTCGAGAAGGGCACGACCGCCGAGCAGCGCGTCATCACCGCGACCCTGGCGACCCTGCCGGACGAGGTGAAACGACACGACGTGGGCGCGCCGACGCTGATCATCATCGGCCACGTCGTGCGTCTTCGACGCGAGCTCGACTGGTACCGGGGAGGCACCGTGGAACCGGCGGGCGCCTCATGAGCAAGGTCGTCGAATTGCCGCTCGCCGAACTGCCCGGGCCGGGCGCCATGCGGCGCGTCGAGGCGTTCGGCGAGCGCGTGCTCATCGCCAACCTGGACGGCGCCTTTCACGCCGTCTCCGACACCTGCACCCACGAGGACGCCTCGCTGTCCCTGGGCGCGCTCAAGCACGGCACCGTCTCCTGCCCGCTGCACGGCAGCCGCTTCTGCCTCGCCTCCGGCGAGGCGCTCGACGAGCCCGCCGAGGACCCGCTTCGCGTCTATCGCTGCACGCTGTCGGACGACGGCCGGACGTTGCGGCTGCACGAGCCGGACGGTCCCTGACTCGCGCGACGCCCGGCTTCGGACCGGCGAACGACGAACGCCTCGGACATCGATATCGCCTATGAACTTCGCACGGACAACCGATTAGACGCCGGCGGGCAACGTCCCTATTATTTACGAGGTATATACGTTCCGGCTGCTGCCGCGGCCGGTCCGACGAATCGAGATTGCAATCGTATCCCGAGGTTATCCACATGTCAGACG
>JAUIDF010000304.1 GCA_030429125.1 Gammaproteobacteria bacterium
ACGCGAGGTTTACAACAGCGTCATCGACACGGCGCCGCGAGATATCGTCGGGATACTCGAACGCGAGCAGGTCGCAAAAGAGGACGTGGATCGGTTCCTGTTTCACCAGGGCAGCAAGTTCATTGTCGACAGTCTGCGCAAGCGAATGAAGCTGCGCCAGGACCAGGTCCCGGTCGCCATGGAGCATGGCAATACGGTCTCCTCCACGATTCCGGCCTTGTTGGCCGATGCACTGGACAGTGACGCGGGCAGGATGATCATGTCGGGTTTCGGCGTCGGCTTTTCGGCCGCATCGATGTTCCTCCGTCGATAGCGGGTATCAACACGATCGATGTCATTCGATCGACAGATTCAATCACCTGTCCTGGAGGCTGACGACTATGCCGTCAATTGACGAATCCGCCATTCGAAGAATCCTGGAGGAGAATCTCGAGCCCTCGGTCGCGAAGTCGGTTATCGACGGGGCGAGCTTCAAGGATGCGGGCGTCGATTCACTCGATCTGTCCGCGATTCTTTATGACGTCGCCACTGAAGCAGGCGCCGAGTTCTCCGATGAACAGGTCGCCGCGATGAACTCGGTCGACGACATTGTTGCGTTTTTCAATGCCTGACCGTCGAGCGGATGATGTCCGTGCGTCGTGAGTCGGGATCACGCGTCGCAGCGCGCGTCGACATGCCGCGAACCGTGGCGAGAGCAGGTACTCAATGAAGACAGCGATATTGGCAGGCGGCTTCGGGACAAGACTCGCCGAGTACACCGACATCGTTCCCAAGCCGATGGTGACCATTGGACGGCATCCGATCCTGTGGCACATCATGAAGCATTACGCCGCGTACGGCCACGAGGACTTTGTCATCGCACTCGGTTACAAGGGCGAGGTAGTGAAGGATTATTTTCGCAACTACCATGCCAGGAGTTCGGATTTCAGCGTCGACCTGAGCAACGGCGCGGTCGAGTACCACGACAGCAGTTCGGTGAACTGGCGCGTCACGCTGGTGGACACCGGTGCCGGTTCCATGACAGGCGGCCGCGTGCGGCGATTGAAGGACTATCTCGGCGGCGAGCGATTCCTGCTCACCTATGGCGACGGCCTGGCGAACGTGAACCTCGATCGCCTGTTGGCCTTCCACGAGCGTCACGGCCGCCTGGTGACGGTGACCGCGGTACGGCCGCCGGGCCGCTTCGGCGCACTGTCTATCGACGCCGACCGGGTGGTCGATTTCGAGGAGAAGCCGCAGATGGACCAGGGCTGGATCAACGGCGGTTTCTTCGTCATGGAGCCAGCGTTCCTCGACTACATCGCCGATGACGCGACGGTGCTCGAGAAAGAGCCCCTGGAACGCGCAGCGCGTGACGGTCAACTCTCCGCCTATCGACACGACGGCTATTGGCACTGCATGGATACCAAGCGCGACCGCGATCACCTGCAGGCCCTTTGGGAGACCGGAGATCCGCCATGGGCGGCGGCCGTCGACAGGGCGAATCGCGGCTGATGCGCGTTGCGCCGCCCGGGCTCGCCGCCGCCGAGGCGCGGCTTCGACCGACCGGGGGCGTATGCCCTCGCGTGCGACGGGAACTCGTCGCGGGAGCCGACGGTCGCCGATGACGAGGTTGCTGGTCACCGGGGCGGACGGTTTCATTGGCAGGCGCGTCGCACGGCTGGCGCTGGAACGGGGCCTGGATGTCGTCACGCTGGCAAGAAGCGAAGCACCAGCGCGAGAGCATGCCATCGACACCGAGCGCCTGGTCTGTGACCTGAGGAACCGCGATGCGTTGTCGACGCTGCTTCGAGGACGGGCGTTCGACCACGTGTTCAATGCCGCGGGCAGCATCGTGCACGCGAACTACCAAGAGGGCGGGTCGGCCGTGTTCGAGTCGCACTTCGACGGCACCAGGAACCTGGTCGACTGTCTCGATCGCGACGTATTGCAGTCGTTCGTCACCCTCGGCAGCAGCGACGAGTACGGCGATCACGAGGCGCCGCAACACGAGTCGATGCGCGAGCGACCCATCTCGCCCTACGCGCTGGCCAAGACCGCGGCCACGCACTTGCTGCAGACACTTGCCCGTACCGAGAACTTTCCGGCCGTGATCCTGCGCCTGTTCCTGGTTTACGGACCGGGGCAGAAACGAGACCGCTTTCTGCCTTTTCTCATCGATGGCTGCCTGGGCGGCGGCAGTGTCCCGGTAAGTGCCGGCGAGCAGGTCCGGGACTTTACCTATATCGACGATGTCGTCGAGTGCGTGTTCGCGGCGATGAGCCGCGACGCCGCGCGCGGCGAACTGGTCAACATCGGTTCGGGAACGGGGGTCCGGCTGCGGGAGATGATGCAGCTCGTCCACGACAAGATCGGCACCGGGAAGCTCGAGTTCGGCGCGGTGCCGTATCGACCCGGGGAAAACATGACGCTGGTTGCCGATGTCGCCCGGGCGCGTCGCGTGCTCGGCTGGCGCGCGATGACGAGTCTTTCCGATGGTCTCGATCGAACCATCGACTGGTATCGTACCGGGACGGCGACGTGAACGAAGCGGCTTCGCCGACCGTGTCGGTGCTCGTCAACTGCTACAACGGCCGCGCCTTTCTGCGCGAGGCGATCCAGAGCGTGATCGACCAGACCTACGGCGATTGGGAGCTCGTGTTCTGGGACAATCGTTCCAGCGACGGCAGCCGAGAGATCGTCGAGTCATTCGCCGATCCGCGCATCCGCGTGTTCGTGTCCGGCGAGCATACGCACCTCGGAGAAGCCCGCCGGCGGGCCCAGGCGCACCTGCGCGGGAAGTGGATCGCCATTCTCGACGTCGACGACTTGTGGTACCCGGAGAAACTGCAACGGCAACTGGAGCTCGCTAACGAGGCGCCGCGTCCGGGTTTCGTCTATTCACGCGTCGCCCTGTTGACGGACCAGCCGTCCGACGCCGTCGGCCACGTGTTTCGCAAGTACGACGACCGGCCATTGCCGACCGGCGACCTGTTCGGCGTGCTGGTGCGCGGAAACTTCATCGCGACGCCGACGCTCCTGTTGAATGCGCAGGCCTTTCGGTCGATTGGCGGGTTTTCCGGAAAGTATCCGATCATGGAAGACTACTATGTAACCCTGAACATTTCCCGGCGACACCGGGTGGCCGCGGTGGACGAGGCCTTGTCGGCCTACCGGTTGCATGCGAGCAATGCCTCGGCCGTCGACCGCGTGGACACGTTCGAAGACCTGCGTATTCTGAGGGACCTGGTTCCCGATCCGCGGGCAATGCTGGGCATGTGTCGTATCGGCGCCCGGCACCTGGTGAAATCGGCGAAAAGCCGACGTTCCCCGGACTGGCGACGCATGATCCGTTCGCTGTCGAGGGAACAGGCACGCGCAGACGTTCGCACCCATGGCACCGGCCGATAGGCCATCTGGACGAGACCACTGATGTTTGACGACAAGACTATCCTGCTTACCGGCGGAACCGGTTCATTCGGCAACGAGTTCACCCGCCACATCCTGGACTCGTACAAGCCCAGGCGCCTGATCATCTATTCACGCGACGAACTCAAGCAGTTCGAGATGGGCCAACGGTTCTCCCATTCCTGCATGCGTTACTTTCTCGGCGACGTTCGCGATCCGGAGCGCCTGAAGCTGGCCATGCGCGACGTCGACTACGTGGTTCACGCGGCGGCGCTCAAGCAGGTCCCGGCTGCCGAATACAATCCCATGGAATGCATCAAGACCAACGTACACGGCGCCGAAAACGTGATCATGGCCGCCATCGAGTGCGGGGTGACGAACGTGGTCGCACTGTCGACCGACAAGGCCGCCAACCCGATCAACCTGTACGGTGCTTCCAAGCTCGCGTCCGACAAGCTGTTCGTCGCCGCCAATAACATCGCGGGCAGCCACGGCACGCGTTTTTCGGTCGTGAGGTATGGCAACGTGGTCGGGTCGCGCGGCTCGGTCGTGCCCTATTTCACCAGCCTGATCGAGAGTGGCGCCGAGGCGCTGCCGATTACCCATCCCGACATGACGCGCTTCTGGATCACGCTGTCCCAGGGAAACGATTTCGTCCTCGATGCCTT
>JAUIDF010000305.1 GCA_030429125.1 Gammaproteobacteria bacterium
TCACCAGCATCGACAGTGCCAGCATGATGGTCTGGTTGATCCCCAGCATGATTTCCGGCATCGCCAGCGGAAGCCGGATCTTCATCAGCAGCTGTCGCGGGGTGCAACCCGAGACGATGCCGGCCTCGACCAGCTGCGTCGGCACGTGGCGGATGCCGTGCGCGGTGTAGCGAATGGCCGGGGCGACGGCGTAGGCGACGATGGCGATCATGGCCGAGAAGTCGCCGACGCGGAACAGCATGACGACCGGGATCAGGTAGACGAAGGACGGCAGCGTCTGCAGTGTGTCGATACCTGCCTGAACGATACGCCAGCCGCGTTCGCTGCCGGCGGCGGCGATGCCGATGGGAATGCCGATCCACCGAGATTCCTGTCAGGTCCACCGTGACCATGGCATCCGCCCATTGCCCGGTGACGAGGATGAAAACCGAGAGCAGGCCCGTCAACAGGGCGAGGCGCCAGCCGCCCAGCCACAGGCCGGCGGCGGCGACGAGAAAAATCACCCACGCCCACGGCATGGCGAGCAGGAAGCGCTTGACCGGCACCAGCACGTTGATGAGCAGCGCCGCCTTGGCCGCCTCGAGGATGTCGTAGAAGTTCACGTTGATCCACTTCACCATGGCGGCCCAGAACGGACCGGTGGTGATCTGCCATGCGCCGGGAAACTCGGCCAGTGCCGGCACCGCGAGCGCGCCGAGCCACGTCGCGACGATCACCGCCAGGGCGAGCAGCGTCCACGGGTGCCGTGCAACGACGCTTCGCCGTCCCGGCGCGCGCGCGCTCGGCGTTCGCGCGGCGTAGGCCTGGCTGAGCCGGTCGAGCGCGATGGCGAGCACGACGATGGCCACGCCCGCCTCGATGCCGGCGCCGATGTCCAGGCGTCTGAGAGAAGTGAGCACGTCGTAGCCGAGACCGCCGGCACCGATCATCGAGGCGATGATGACCATGTTCAGCGACAACATGATCACCTGGTTGACGCCCACCATGAGGCTCGGCGCGGCGGACGGCACGAGTACCTTCCAGGTCATCTGGCGACGCGTGCAGCCGGCCATGCGACCGAACTCCGCGACCTCGTCCGGCACCGAGCGCAGCGCCAGCATGGTGACGCGCACCATGGGCGGCATGGCGTAGATGATGGTGCCGACCATGGCCGCCACCGGGCCGAAGCCGAACAGGAACAGGATCGGAACCAGGTAGGCGAAGATGGGGATGGTCTGCATGAGGTCGAGCACCGGCGTGATGGCGCGCTCGAAGGCGCGCCACCGGTAGCCGGCGATGCCGAGCAGGAGTCCGCCGGCCACCCCGAACGGCACCGCGATGACGATGGACGACAGCGTCACCATGGCGCTTTCCCACTGGCCGAACAGGGCGAGGTAGCCGAAACAGCCAGCCACCAGCAGGGCGAGCCTGGCGTCCTTCGCATAGCGACCCATCAGGTACACCACCGCGATCACCGCGATCCACGACAGCGGCGGCAGGATCTGCTCGGCATTGCTGCCGACCCCGGACATGAACCCGGTGGCGAACAGGCTGGTGGCGAAGTCGAGCGGCAGTTGCAACACCCAGGCAATGCCCCGGGTAAACTCCTTGAACGTGAACAGGCCGAAGGTGGCATCCTCGATGAGCCAGTTCATGAATGCCGAGATGTCGTCCTTGAGGGGCACGCGCCACTTGGCCGGGTAGCGCGTGGCTTCTCGCGGCAGCCAGTCGCGCGCGAAGAAGTAAAACAGGAACGAGACCACCAGGGCGCCGCCCCAGAACCAGCGCCAGGGGCGACGCGAATCGCGCGCGGCGGCCATGTTCAGCCGTCCCGCCGTCCCATGAACACCTCGACCAGGTCATCGCGCGTCACTTCTCCGACCATGTCGCCGGCCTCGTCGACGACGGCATAGGACTTGCCCGGCTCGAAACGCGGCGCCACGTCGGCGATGCGCTCGGCGGCGGACAGGCGTCCGGCGTGATCGGCGGACGATGCCGCGCGCATGATGGATTTCAGGGTCAGCACCTTGGCGCGCGGGATATCGTTGGTGAACTCGGCCACGTAGTCGGTGGCTGGCGCGGTCACCAGTTCCTCGGGCGTGCCGGTCTGGATGACGCGGCCGTCCTTCATGATGGCGATGCGATCGGCCAGGCGGATGGCCTCGTCGAAGTCATGGGTAATGAAGACGATGGTCTTGTGCAGTACGTTTTGCAGGCGAATGAACTCGTCCTGCATCTCGCGACGGATGAGGGGGTCGAGCGCCGAGAAGGGCTCGTCGAGGAACCACAGTTCGGGTTCCACCGCGAGGGACCGGGCGATGCCGACGCGCTGCTGCTGGCCGCCGGAGAGCTCACGAGGATAGTAACTTTCGCGCCCCTCGAGACCGACCAGTGCGATGATTTCCCGCGCGCGCTGCTCGCGCTCCGTGCGCGATACGCCCTGGATCTCCAGCGGAAAGGCGACGTTGCCGAGCACGGTCAGGTGGGGTAACAGCGCGAAGTGCTGAAACACCATGCCCATCTTGTGCCGGCGAATCTCGATGAGTCCCGCCTCGTCGGCCGCCAGCAGGTCGTCGCCGTTGAACAGGATGCGGCCGGCGGTCGGCTCGATGAGCCGCGACAGGCAGCGCACCAGCGTGGACTTGCCCGAACCCGACAATCCCATGATGACGAAGATCTCGCCCTCGTGGATATCGAGATTGACATCGCGCACGGCGCCGATCATGCCGGCGTCCTTCAAGGTGGCGTCGTCGACGTCGTCGCCGTGACGTCGAAGAAAGTCCCGCTCGCCGTTGCCGAACAGCTTCCACACGCCCTGGCAGGCGAGCTTGATGGTGTTGTCCCCGGTCATGTGCCGACTCTTCCGTTGTACGGGCGGGGCCGCCGTCGGCGGCCCCGCCCGGTTCCTCTTCCCGGCGATTCGCGCGATCGGCGCTACATGCCGATCCAGGCCTTCCAGCGCGATTCGTTGTCGGCCATCCATTGGTCGACCACACCCTCGACGGAACCGCCCTCGAGGTCGACGGCGGCAACCATGGCGCCCATCTCGTCGTTGTTCAGCGTGAACTCGCCGATGGCCGCATGGGCACCCGGCCACTTGTCCTTCACGCCGCTCCAGGCGACCTTCCAGATCGGCCCGCGCGGCTTGCCGCAGTCATAGGCCATGTCGGGATTGCCGCCCCAGGCGGGATCGTCGTAACACTCGGCGGTGTACGGCGGAAACTCCACCCACTCGCCCTCGTACTTGATCGGCGCCCAGTGCGGCGCATAGACCCACAGCAGGATGGGCGCCTCGCGCTGGTAGGCGGACTCGAGCTCCGCAAACAGCGCCGCGTCGGTGCCGGCATGAACGACTTCGTAGTCGAGTTCCAGCGCCTCGGCGCGCTCGTCGTCAAAGCCGCCCCAGGTGACGGGTCCGCCGAGGTAGCGGCCCATGGGCGCGGTCTCGGGCGTGGAGAATTCCTCGGCACAGTCGTTCAGGGCCTGCCAGTCGGGCAGGCCGGGACAACGTTCCTTCATGTAGGCCGGGTACCACCACTCCTCGATCGCCTGCAGCCCGGTCTCCCCCAGGTTCTCGACGTTACCGGTGGCCGTGGCTTCGTCCATGGCCTCACGCCCGGTCGTCTCCCAGATTTCCATGGCCACGTGAAGGTCGCCGCTCTTCAGACCGGCGAATTGCGCAATGTAGTCGGCCTGTACGTACTCGATGTTGTAACCGGCCTTCTGCAGCACCTCACCCATGATGCGGGTGGTGATGAGCTGCCCGGTCCAGTCGTGCAGCGTCAGCTTGATCGGATCCTCGGACTCCACGGCAGCGCCCGCGGGGACGCTCAGCATCGCTGCAAGGGTGCCGGCCAGGACTGGCGCGGTCACACGCTTGAAAATTTTCATCTCGGTTCATCCTCCGCTTCGTTTGGGTTGGTATCGATCCGGATCGGCCCCCACCGCAGTCAATGCCGCGACCGCCCAGTTTCCGCCCGCCCCGAGTCGGCGAGAATCGGCTTTGCTCGCCGTTCGTCATGGACGAAGGTTCGGCAACGGGTCGCCTTGCGAATCCAGACGCAAAAATAA
>JAUIDF010000306.1 GCA_030429125.1 Gammaproteobacteria bacterium
TCGTTGAAAATCTCCTTGAAGAACGGCTGCTGCAGCCGCGCGGAGATGTCCGACTCACCGCCGGGACCGAAGGGAATGACGTAGTCGACCGGCTTGTCGGGGAACGCCAACGCGCCGCCGGAAACCGTCAACGCCAGCGCGGAGCCGGCAACCAGCGAACAAAAACCTCGCCTCGAAAACATTCGATACTCCTGAAGTGCTAGTGTGTTTCTGGGGAAAATGCGGACCGGACATTCTAGGTGCGCGGACCGCGACGTGGACAAAAATTTGTTTATCGAGAAACAAGATTCTATGAATCGCCAGAACCGCCGTCAACGAGCGCCTTCGCCACGCGGCCAACGGCGGGATTCCCGCGCGCGCTTTGCTATGATTTGAATACCATGAGCCGGCGACGGCGCGCGAGCGCGCGCCCCGGCCCAACGCAGGGAGGTTCACCAATGCGCACCCAGGTCTGCATCGTCGGCGGCGGTCCGGCCGGCATGCTGCTCTCCCACGTGCTGGCGCGCGCGAACATCGATTCGGTCGTGCTGGAGCGCCAGTCGAAGTCGCACGTGCTGGAACGCATACGCGCGGGCGTTCTCGAACACGGTTCGGTCGAGCTGTTGCGGGAACACGGCCTCGCCGAGCGAATGGATCGCGACGGCCTGGTGAAGGACGGCACGCTGATCGTCTGGCACGAGAAGGACGATTTCTTCATCGACACCGCTCGATGGACGGGAAAGCGGATGATGGCCTGGGGTCAAACCGCCATCACCGAGGATCTCTACGCCGCGCGCGAACGGGACGGCGGACAGATCGTCTGCGAAGCCGACGACGTGGCGCTGCACGACGTGACCGGCAATCCCTACGTGACGTACACGAAAGACGGTGCGAATCACCGGGTGGACTGTGATTTCATCGCTGGCTGCGACGGCTTCCACGGACCCAGCCGACAAGCCATTCCCGCCGACGTGCGCAGGGAGTTCGAGCGCACCTACCCGTTCGGCTGGATCGGCATCATGGTCGAGCGTCCACCGCTCCAGAAGCTGGTGTATGCCTACCACCCCGACGGCGTGGCGATCGCCTCGCAGCGCAATCCGCGGCTCAGTCGCTACTACGTGCAGGCGCCGATGTCCGACAAGCCCGAGGATTGGTCGGACGAACGCTTCTGGGAAGCCCTGCTCAATCGACTGCCCGACAAGCTCGCCAACCAGGTCGAAACCGGTCCGTCCATCGAGAAATCGATGGCGCCGCTGCGATCGTTCGTTGCCGAACCGATGCGCTGGGGCAAGTTGTTTCTCGCCGGCGACGCCAGTCACATCGTGCCGCCCACCGGCGCCAAGGGACTGAACCTGGCATTCTCGGACGTCTTCTATCTCAGCCGCGCATTGATACACCATTACGTGGAGGCGAGCGATCACTACCTCGATTGCTATTCCGAGATGGCGCTCCGCCGCGTGTGGGCGGCCGAGAAGATCTCATGGTGGCTGACCCGGCTCCTGCACGTATTCCCCAACGCGGATCCGTTCGACGAAAAACTGCGACAGAACGACTACGACCAACTGCTGCGCTCCGAGCCGGCGCAGCACGCGCTCGCATACGAGTACGTGGGCCTGCCGTTCGAGAAGTAGCGCCGATGCGGATTGCCGGCCAATGCATCCGCTTAACGGGTGTCGATTCAGTCGGCAATGATCGCGTCCGCCTCGAACTCCACGAGCCACTCCGGGTTGACGAACCTCGTCACCTGCATGATGGTGTCGACGGGCTTGATATCGCGAAAATACTCGGCGCGAACATCGATCACCGCCTTCCAGTTCTCGATGTCGGTGAGAATCACCCGGGTTCTCACGACATCGTGAAGCCCCGAACCGGCTCGCTCGAGGGCGTCCTTGATGATCTCGATGCATCGCCTGGCCTGGGCCGCCGGATCGCCGACACCGACCGTCTTGCCGTCGGCATCGACCGGGGCGGTCCCGCCGACACAGATATATGGTCCGACGCGAACCGCTCGTGAAAATCCGACCACCGCTTCCATCGGGTTGCCGTTGAGTATGAGCTCGCGTTTCATTTCCTGCCTCGATTTTGCTTGTTTTTGTTCGGACGATACCCGCGCACGCCGCGAGAGACGCTATTCAATCTTCACGATGAAATCCTGCTTCCGGTTGGACTCGAGATCGTACTGCGACCGGTTGGTATGGTTGACGTGCTTCCCGTAGGTATGCAGCGACACCGTGACCGAGTCCGTTTCGTTGCGAACCAGGTGGATGCCGCCGTTCTTGATGCATACCACGTCACCCGGGCGGGCAACGAACTCGTGCTTGACTTGAAGCTCGGCAAAATCGGGACGGCTGCCGTCATCGACGCGCTTGTAGCGGATGTTCCGCTCATTGCCCTCGACACCGGCCACCACGGCCCAGGTGCCGTGGTCATGGGGCGGCGTTCCGCGACCGGGCAACCACGCGACGGCCATCACCGCGAGGGTATGGTCCGGTTCCTCGTGAAGGACATGCACACCGAAGCCCTGGACGGGATCAGCGGTGTAGTATTTTTCGACGAGCCAGGTCCGATCTTCGGCGAGTCGCGTGGCGAGCGGGGCGACACGGCGGAAGATCTCGTCCTCGTCGGACGAACCGCGGGAGATCTCACGCAAGTCTTCGATGTATCGGTCAATGGAATAGGCAGCTGTCATCGCCGTCACCTCTTTCGATCGATGTTTCCCGGCGCGTCGGTTCGACCCAGTTTACACCGGGGGTGAGGATCGTTCATTCTTTCCGCCTCCCGGGCGCCACGGGGAACTGAGAATTTCCGCGTGGCGCGCCCGGTGAAACGGATCCCGAACCCGCAACTTCCCGCACGAGGCATGATCAAGCTCGGCATTCTGTATCCACCGACCGGCAGCGAGTACGAGTACTACCAGGCGGCCGAATCGATGCGTCCTTCGACTCGCGCCTACGTCGTCGGCGTGCGAATCGCCGGCGGCGCCCGGGAGCACGAACCACGCTACCTGCGCCAGACCGCCGCCATCGACAACCTGCTGCTCTCGGCCCGTTCGCTGGCGCCGGTATCGCCGCACTCGGTGATGTGGGCGTGCACGAGCGGCAGTTTTATCGACGGTCTAACGTTCGCCCGGCGCCAGGCGCGCGCCTTGAGCCGCAAGCTGCACGTGCCTTGTTCGAGCACCTCGCTGGCGTTCGTCAGCGCACTCGAGCATCTCGGCATCGCGCGCGTGGCCGTGTTGTCGAGTTACCCCCACCGCACCGCGCGCGCCTTCCACGGGCTGCTCGCCGAAGCGGGTATCGAGGTGGTGGACCATGCAAGCCTCGATGCCAATTCCGGCCCCGCGGCGGCGCGCCTGGGCAACCGGCGGCTGGCCGCGGCCGCGCGCCGCCTGTCCGTGCCGCGCGACGCGGCGCTGCTCGTACCGGACACCGCCATGCCGACCTTGGCGTTAATCCCGGACCTCGAACGCGACCTCGGACGCACCGTCCTGAGCGCCAACCAGGTGACCCTGTGGGAAGGACTACGACTCGCCGGCGGTCGCGCCTGGCGGCGCGGACCGGGCCGCCTGTTTCACGGCGGCAAGGCCGTATCGGCATAGGCAACCCGCGCGGTCGATTCGCCTAGACGACTCGCCGAATCGACGACAGGCGCCTGACGGCGGCTGTGGCTGGCATAATAGGTCGCGACCCATCCGACGAGGTGCCAGGTGCGACATCGGCGAATGCGACAACCGGGCGGTCGAACATGAAGAGCGTCGCCGGCACGTTGATCTCCATCCGGGTACGGCGCTGGTTCGGCCGCCTCCGGTTGCGGCGTCGCGGCGAACCCCTGGCCATCAACCGCGCCGAATACCGCGTGTTCTCCCAGCACCGCGAAGACGGCGTCATCGACCACTTGCTGAATACCGTGCCGCCGGGGCCCGGCCTGTTCGTGGAGTTCGGTTTCGCGCCCGACGTCTGCAACTGTCTCAACCTGGTCGTCAACCGGGGTTTTTCCGGATTGTTCATCGACGGCTCGGCAAGCAAGTGCGACCTGGCGAGGCGCGTGTTCCGCGCCATGGGACGTGA
>JAUIDF010000307.1 GCA_030429125.1 Gammaproteobacteria bacterium
CGCCGGGCCTCTCGCCGACGAGTCGGAGTCGTTAGACGACGCCTTCGTCAACGAGTGGCGGGCACGGTATTCGTTCCAGGACAAGGTGTTCGTATCCTACGGCCGGGAGAACCTGCAGTGGGGACCGTCGTTCCTGTTCTCGCCGTCAAACCCGTTCAACCCGAGAAACAGCCGCAACAATCCGTGGCAGGAACAGCCGGGACTGGACTACGCGCGGGTACTGTGGCTGCCCGACGGGACATGGACCGTGTCGGTCATTGCCAATACCGACGAAGGCGAAGCCGAGTTTCGTGAGGCGTTCGAAGAAACCTACGCGCTGAAACTCGACTACACGGGCGAGGGCAGGTATTTCTCGCTGATTCCTTCGCACCGCGAATCGGGTCCGGACCGGTTGGGATTTTTCGCCGGGATGACGCTTTCCGACGCCACGCTCGTGCATGCCGAGGGTGAAATCGACGACGACGGCGGGTCAAAGATGCTACTGGGCGGCTCGTACACGTTCGAAAACGCCGGCACGGTCGTGGTCGAGTACTACCGCAACAGCGAGGGATGCGAGGATGAAAGAATTCATCTCTGCTTCCTTCCGCCGAATACGACCAGTCAGGACGAGCCCCTGTTCCGCAGCGACTACTACATGCTGCAATACACCGACACCGAATTTTTCAGCAGCCGCACGGAGCTGACGCTTCGCGCCATACACAATCTCGACGACGGGTCGGATTTGGTGGTCGGCATTCTCGGATACGACCTCAATCCGCGCACGGAACTGTTTACCGTCGTGAACCTGACCAGCGGCGATGCCGACTCGGAGTTTGGAAGCATCGTGGATTCGTCCGTGTTTGCGGGCGTCAGCCTGAATTTCTAGGCGCGATACGCGTCACGGCGGCGCGGAGGCCGCCGGGGGGGGGATGCCCGAAGGACGGGTCGAGTAATGGGGGAGTGAATCCGTTGGTGAATCCCATCGCGGTGATCGGACTTGGGTTGCGTTTCCCCGGGGGGGCGAATTCCCCCGAGTCGTTCTGGAAGTTGCTCATGGACGGGCGGGATGCGGTTACCGAGCTCGAGCCCGACCGTTGGGATATCGATCGTTTCTACCATCCGCGCCCGGGGACGCCCGGCAAGGCCTATACCCGCGCGGCCGGGCAGCTCGACGACATCTGGTCATTCGACGCCGATTTCTTCGGTATATCGCCGCGCGAGGCGGGACAGATCGACCCCCAGCAACGACTGCTCCTGGAGATGACCTGGGAGGCCTTCGAGGACGCGCGCATCGCGCCCTCGACGCTGAGAGGATCGAACACCGGCGTGTTCGTCGGCATCTCGAGCACGGACGCCGCCGGAGACCGCTTCGACGACCCGGCCTCGGGAAACGCCTATTTCATGACCGGCTGCACGCTGAGCATCGCGGCCAACCGCATATCCTACGTATTCGACCTGCACGGCCCCAGCATGGCCATCGACACGGCGTGCTCCTCGTCGCTGGTGGCGTTGCACCAGGCCTGTCAGACGCTATGGGCCGGTACCTCGTCGATGGTGGTCTGCGGCGGCGTCAACGTGCTGCTGAGTCCTTTCCCCTACGTGGGTTTCTCCCAGGCCTCCATGCTGTCGCCGGACGGGCGCTGCAAGGCATTCGACGCCAGCGGACATGGCTACGTGCGCTCCGAGGGTGGCGCGGTCGTCCTGCTGAAGCCGTTATCGCAAGCGGAGCGCGACGGTGATCCCGTGCGCGCTGTCATTATCGATGCGGCCAGCAATTGCGACGGGCGTACCGCCGGCATCTCGCTGCCCAACACGCTGACCCAGCAGGCATTGCTTCGCGGTGTGTACGAACGCTCGGGAGTGGATCCCGCCGCGATTTCCTACATCGAGATGCACGGTACCGGCACCGCCGTCGGCGACCCGGCGGAGGCGATCGCGGTCGGCGAAGTGATCGGCCGCCGGCGAGCGGCGTCGTCCCCCCTGCTCATCGGTTCGGTCAAGACCAATATCGGCCACCTGGAATCGGGTTCCGGCATGGCGGGTCTCGCCAAGGCGATCCTGTGCGTGGAGAATCGCCGCGTGCCGCCCTCGCTGCACTTCGACACGCCGAACCCGAATATCCCGTTCGACGAGCTTAACCTGCGCGTGGTGACCGAGGCGACGGCGTTGCCGGGAGCCGACAGTCAGCCCGCCCGGGTCGGTGTCAACTCGTTCGGGTTCGGCGGGGCGAACGCCCATGTCCTGCTCGAATCCCATCCGCCTGGTGAGGCGTCGGTCCGCGAGCCGGCGTGTGAACCGCGGCTTACCGCGGGCTACCTGCCGCCGCTGGCAATTTCCGCGCGCAGCGAATCGTCGCTGGCGCAACTTGCCCTGGACTATCGACAGCGGCTGTTGGCGGACCCGGCGTCTTGCGTGGTCATCGCGCGCGCGGCGGCGCTGCACCGAGAGCACCATCCTTTCCGCCTGGCGGCGATCGGAGAAAGCGGCGACGAGGTTGCGGCGGCACTGGAGTCATTTGCCGACGGCGAGCCCGGACCGAATATCTGCAACGCCCGGTGCCACCCCGCCTCGGGGAAAGCCGTCGGGGTGTTCTCGGGCAATGGCGCTCAATGGGTGGGTATGGGACGGCGCCTGCTGGCGATGGACGACTCGTTCAGGAGATATTTTTCGCGCGTCGACGCGGCACTGTCGGTGCACACTGGCTGGTCCGTTGCCGACGAGCTGGCCGCCGACGACGATGATTCGCGCCTCTCGCGAACCGATATCGCCCAGCCGGCCTTGTTCGCGATTCAAGTCGCATTATGGGAGGTTCTGCGCGAGCGCGGCGCAGAATTCGAAGCCGTTCTCGGTCATAGCGTCGGCGAGGTGGCCGCTGCCTGGGCCGCCGGTGTCCTCGACCTGCCCGCGGCGGCGGAGGTGATCTGTCAGCGCAGCCGATTCCAGGAACAGACCCGCGGCCTCGGACGCATGGCGGCGATGGGCCTGGCAAAAGTCGCCGCGAGCGATGAAATCGCCAACTTCGATGGCCGCGTCGAGTTGGCCGCCGTCAACAGTCCGGGCGGCGTCACCGTTTCCGGGCCGCTCGAAGACCTCCGGGTCCTCGAGGGTCGCATGGCAGAGCGCGGCGTGTTCTTCCGCATCCTCGATCTCGAATACGCCTTCCACAGCCGCGCCATGGACGGTATCGAGACGGGTCTGAAGGCCGAGCTCGCGCACCTCGTGCCAACGCGCAGCCGGCTGCGTTTCGTCTCCACGGTAACGGGAGACGACGCCGAGGGATTCGAACTCGGCGCCTCGTACTGGTGGGAAAACGTCCGGCGGCCGGTTCGCTTTCGCGACGCGGTCAGCCGCCTCGCCAAGGAAGGGTACGGTCCGTTCGTCGAGATCGGGCCGCACGCGATCTTGCAGTTCTACCTTAACGAGACGCTGCGCGACAGCGAGTCCGGTGCCGCCGCGATCGCCATTCTCGACCGGAACGAGCCCGAAGAGCTGCGCCTGGCCCGGGCGACGGGCCTGCTCTACGTTAACGGTGCCCGTCTCGACTTTGCGCGCCTGTACCAGGGGGTCGCGGACATGCCGGTGGCATTGCCGCGCTATCCCTGGCACCGGACCCGGCACCACTACGACCCAACCGCCGAATCGCGAGAACTGTTGCACGGCCGGCGCGTTCACCCGTTTCTCGGCTGGCGCCGCGCCAGCGACGCGCCCGAGTGGGAGGCCATGCTGGACACCGTGTTGATGCCCTGGCTCGACGATCACCGCGTCGGCGGCACGGCGATGTTTCCGGCCGCCGGCTTCATCGAGACGGCGCTCGCGGCCGCCCGGGAGGTATTCGGCGAAGCGCCATCGCTTCAGGTCGCACGCATGGATATCGTGCGCCCCCTGGAACTCGCCGCGGACGCCTCCCGGGTGATCACCGTGAAGGTCGCCGACGGCGTCGGCTCGTTCGAGATATCGAGTCGGGGCTACCTGGAGTCCGGGCCGGGCGTGGTGCACGCGACCGGCCGCCTGCGTCGCGGCACCCTGCGCGAGTTGCCGCCGCCGGAC
>JAUIDF010000308.1 GCA_030429125.1 Gammaproteobacteria bacterium
GCGAATCGTCGTCAACCTGCAGGGAGACGAGCCGCTGGTCCCCGCGCAACTCATCCACCAGGTCGCGGAAGGACTCGCCGAGGACGACAACGCCAGCATTGCCACCGTCTGCAAGGAAATAAGGCGCCAGCGCGACTACACCGATCCCTCGGTGGTCAAGGTCGTCACCAGCCGCCAGGGCTATGCCATGTACTTCTCGCGGGCACCGATCCCCTGGGCCCGCCAGGACAGCGGGCTGCCGTCGCGGTGGCCCGAGAAGCCCCGGCGCGTCTATCACCATATCGGAATGTACGCCTACCGCGCCGGCTATCTGCGCCGCTTTGCCGCGCAGCAGCCCTGCGAACTGGAACAGGTGGAACGCCTCGAGCAGCTGCGGGCCCTGTACAACGGCGAGGCGATCCGCGTGCTCAAGGCCTATTGTCTGCCCGGGCCGGGCGTGGATACGATTTACGACCTCGAGAACGTCATTCGCATATTCGAGCGACAGGAACACCATGAATGATGCCAGCGCGGCGCCACCGGTGCGCATTCTTTTCGTCTGCATGGGCAACATCTGCCGATCGCCGACCGCCGAGGGCGTGTTCGGCCGGCTGCTCGCCGATCACGGCCTCGAAGGGCAGGTGGAGATCGACTCCGCCGGCACCGCCCCGTGGCACGTCGGCCGTCCACCCGATGCGCGTGCCCGCGAAGCGGCGTCGCGACGCGGCATCGACATCGGCGCGCTGCGCGGCCGACAGGTCTGCCTCGCGGACTTCGAGTACTTCGACTACATCGTCGCCATGGATCGCACCAACATCGAGGATCTCAAGGATCTCGCCAACCCCGCGGATCACGGCAAGCTGCACCTGCTGATGTCCTTCGACGAGGCATTCGGGGAAGAAGAGGTGCCGGATCCCTACTACGGCGGTGAGGCGGGCTTCGACCGCGTGCTCGACATGATCGAATCGGCCAGTGCCGGGCTGCTGACTGCCGTACGCGACCGAACGAGGACGCCATGACGGGCGAGCGCTCCGACGACGACTCCGGCGTATCGCTCGGGCCCGTCATCGTCAACCTCGCCGGCGAGCGTGTCGATGCGTCCGAGCGCGACATGCTCCGGCATCGGAACGTGGGCGGAGTCATCCTGTTTTCCAGAAACTACCGGAGCCGGTCGCAGCTCGGTTCGCTGTGCGAGGAGATTCGTGACGTGGCCCAACGACCGCTGCTGGTCTGCGTCGACCAGGAGGGAGGGCGCGTTCAGCGCTTCCGGGAAGAATTTACGCGGCTGCCGCCGCCGCGCGAGTTCGGTCGCCTGTTCGATGCCGATCGCGAACGGGCGCTGTCGATGGCGCGCGATGCCGCCCTGACCATGGCGCTGGAACTGGTGAGCCTGGGTGTCGATCTCAGCTTCATGCCACTCGCCGACCTCGACCGGGGCCTGTGCGATGCCATCGGCAACCGTGCATTTCATCGCGATCCGACCGTGGTTCACGCGCTCTGCGGCGCATATATTGCCGGCATGCGCGAGGCGGGTATGGCCGCGGTCGCGAAACATTTCCCGGGCCACGGCGGCGTGCGGGAGGACTCACACGTTCAAACGCCCGAGGATCGTCGCAGCGCGGCGCAGATCGAAGCCGAGGACCTGTTGCCGTTTGCGCGACTGATCGCCGACGGCCTCGAGGGCGTGATGACCGCGCACGTCCGGTTTCCCGCGGTGGATGCCGACCTGCCGACCTTCTCTCGCGCCTGGATCGCAGAGATACTGCGCCGACGCCTCGGATTCGACGGCATCGTTTTCAGCGACGACCTCACCATGGCGGGCGCCGACGTTGCCGGTACGCTGATCGAGCGGGCGCGGGCGGCCCTGGAGGCCGGATGCGACGCGCTCCTGGTGTGCAACGACGTCGCGGCGACGCGCGACGTGGTGGAATCGCTGGACGCGCCGACGGCGGTGCGTTCACTCGGCGTGCTGACGAGACGCGCGACGGGCGCGCGGTGGGCAGAACTGGAACGACGGGTCGCCAACTCTGCCCCGGCGCTGCGGGATCTCGTCGACAGGGCGACCGCCTGACGAATGACCGTGGCCGGCGTCGCGCGCGCACGGCCGGGCAGGGCAGCGTGACGCCCGGCAAACGACTCGTTGCGGTCGGTCGACGAGGCGCTCATCGGCGCCGATCCGAGGGCACGGGCCCCGATCGGGTCACCCTGGGTCATCGGCGCGCCTCGCCCGGGGCGATCAACGGCCGCAACCCCCGCTCGCCCGGCACCGGTCGCGTGAGGACGCCTCAAGGTCGGTTCACACGATGGGTTCGCCGTGGCCTGTCGACCCATTTTCGCCCCGATCGCGTGGCCATTCGTCAGCAAACACCCGCCATGACGCCTCGCTGCACCTGGCCGGGTGCGAAAAAGCCCGCCACGTCTCACTCGATCAGAGTCGTGTGACCAGGCGCTAGTCGGCGCGCTCGACGTACTCCCCGGTTTCGGTATTGACCTTTACGCGATCGCCCACGTTGACGAAGGTGGGCACCACCACCCGGATACCGGTCTCCAGTCGCGCCGGCTTGCCGGACCCGGATGCCGTCTGGCCCTTGACCACTGCCTCGGTATCGACGACCTCGAGCACCACGTTGGCGGGCAGCTCGAACCCGATCGGGGACTCGTTGTGGAAGTTGATCTGCACCTCCGTGTTCGGCAGCAGGTAGCCCACCTGGTCCTGGAGATCCTCCGCGGGCATGCTAAGCTGTTCGAAGGTTTCGAGATCCATGAACACGAGCTGCTCGCCGTCCTGGTACAGGTACTGCATCTGGCGCACCTCGACATGCGCCTTCTCGAGCTTGTCCTCCGAGCGAAAGCGCTCGTTGAGTTTCGTGCCCTGGTGGATTTCCTTCATCTCGAGCTGGGCGAAGGCGCCGCCCTTGCCGGGCTTGACGTGGTTCTTCTTCAGTACGCGCCACAGCTTGTTCTGGTACTCGATGAGGTTTCCGACGCGCACCTCGGAAGCGGAGATTTTCATGATGAACTGGATCCAGGTTGAAAAACCGCCGTATTTTAACAGCTACGCCCACATCACCACATAGTCACCGATCCGATTGATGTCTGCCCAGCCCCCCCTTCGAAAGCGCGCCGTGGACAACGGCTGGTACGATGCCGACTGCCGGCGCTGCGGGCGTCTCGCGGCCTTTCTCGACGACGTCTCGACCCGGCACCCGGACTATCACTGCGGGCCGGTACCGCCGTTCGGCGATCGGGATGCGCGCCTGTTGATCGTCGGACTCGCTCCGGGCATGCACGGCGCCAACGCCAGCGGCCGGCCGTTCACCGGCGACCATGCCGGCATCCTGCTGTACCGCACCCTGCACCGGTTCGGCTACGCCAGCGCGACGGTCTCCCGGGCGCCGGACGACGGCCTCACGCTGATCGACTGCCGCATCACCAACGCGGTGAAGTGCCTGCCGCCGCAAAACAAGCCCACCACCGCGGAGGTCAAGAATTGTCTGCCGTTTCTCGCGCGGGAAATCGACCACCTGCCGCCGGGTGGCGTGATCCTCGCACTCGGCGGCCTCGCGCACGGCGCGGTGTTGCGCTGCCTCGGCCGGCGTGCGGCCGAATTGCCGTTCGGCCACGGCGCGAGCCACCGGTTGAACGACGGCCGGCACCTGGTGTCGAGCTACCATTGCAGCCGCTACAACACGCAAACCGGCCGACTGACGACGCCCATGTTCGAAGCCGTCTTCGAGCATGTAAATCAGCTTCTCGCGACTCCCTCGTGAGCACGGGCGGCGAATTCGACGGCCGGCAGTTCGTGGCTACCGTGCCATCGCAGCCCGGTGTCTATGTCATGTACGACGCCAGCGACAACTGCCTCTACGTGGGCAAGGCGCGGGATCTGAAAAAGCGCGTATCGAGCTATTTCCGCGAGTCCGTCACCGACCCGAAGACGCGCGCCATGGTGTCGCACATCGCGCGCATGGAGACCCACATCACGCGAAGCGACAACGAGGCGTTGCTGCTCGAGTACAACCTGATCCAGTCTTTGAAGCCG
>JAUIDF010000309.1 GCA_030429125.1 Gammaproteobacteria bacterium
CAGATCTACGTCGGATTGATACTTCTCGTCGTCATGCTGTTGGTGCTTGGCAGCAGCGTCTGGGTCGCCGTTTCGTTACTCGCGGTGGCGATTCTCGGTGTCGCCGCGTTCACGTCGGCCCCGACTGGGGCAGTGATGGCCAGCACCATCTGGGGTGCAAGCAATTCCTGGGAACTCGCCGCGTTGCCCATGTTCATCTGGATGGGCGAAATCCTGTTCAGGTCACGCCTGTCCGAAGACATGTTCTCCGGACTGGCGCCCTGGGTGACGCGACTGCCGGGACGGCTTCTGCATGCCAATATCCTCGGCTGCGGCATATTCGCGGCAGTGTCGGGATCCTCTGCTGCCACCGCCGCCACGATCGGCAAGATGGCCATACCCGAGTTGCGCCAGCGCGGCTACGACGAGTCGCTGACGATCGGCACGCTGGCGGGTTCTGGCACCCTGGGCCTGCTCATTCCCCCGTCCATCATTCTCATCGTCTACGGCGTCGGCACCGACCAGTCCATCGCCCGGCTGTTCATGGCCGGCGTGCTGCCGGGGCTGCTCCTGGTGGGTTTGTTCATGGGCTACGTGGTGGTGTGGGGTTTGCTGAACCGGGACAAGGTTCCCGTCGAGGGTGCCGTCGCAACCAGTTTCGCCGAGCGGCTGCACGCCTCGCGGCGTCTCATTCCGGTGGTATTGCTGATCGTGGGTATCATTGGTTCGATCTACGGCGGCCTCGCGTCGCCGACCGAGGCCGCCGCCATCGGCGTGGTGATGGCGCTGGTACTGTCGTGGTGGAGCGGATCGCTGAACCGCCGGGTGTTCGTCGACGCCCTGCTCGGGGCGACCCGCACGTCGTGCATGATCGCCTTCATCCTGGCCGGCGCCGCGTTTCTCACCGCGGCCATGGGTTTCACGGGCATTCCGCGCGCGCTCGCCGAAGGCATCGGCGCCCTTCAGTTGTCGCCGGCCATGCTGCTGGTGGCGCTGGTGCTGTTCTTTGTGCTGCTCGGCTGCTTTCTGGACGGGATTTCCGTGGTGGTGTTGACCACCTCGGTGATACTGCCCATGGTCGAGGCGGCGGGGTTCGACCTGGTGTGGTTCGGGATCTTCATCGTCATCGTGGTGGAGATGTCGCAGATAACCCCGCCGGTCGGGTTCAACCTGTTCGTGCTGCAATCGTTGACCGGCCGGGATATCCTTGCCGTGGCACGTTCGGCGTTGCCGTTTTTCCTGTTACTGCTGACGGCCGTGGTGCTCATCGCGCTGTTTCCGGGTCTTGCGACCTGGCTGCCCGAACGCATGTCCTGACCAGCGGATCAAGGAAGGCCCGTCCGCGAGGCTGGGCTCACCGGTGACGGCATGGATGCCGTCCCAAGTTTGACGAATCGAGAGACGACGATATGGCGCGTAACAAAGAGAACGGGCAGGCGGAGCGCGAGAGGCTGGTTTCCTCGGCTCACCTCGCGGCGGGGGCGGCGGGAGAACTGAGCGAGTTCGAGTTCGGATTGATCATCGCCAACCATGCCTTTCAGCGCTGGATCGTGCGATGCATGGCCGCGGCCGGTTATCCCGGCTTAAGTCCCCTCGACGTACTGGTCTTTCATCGCGTGAACCACCGTGGCAGCGCCAAGACGCTGGCCGACATCTGCCTGGTGCTCAACGTGGAGGATACGCACACGATTTCGTACTCGCTGAAAAAGCTCGAAAAGCTCGGCCTGGTGCGCGGCGCGCGCCAGGGCAAGGAGAAGACCTTCACGACCACCGGCGAGGGACGCGAGACGTGCGAGCGCTATCGCGACATCCGCGAACAATGCCTGCTGTCGAGCTTCCAGGCTTTCACCCACAGCGAGTCCGACATACAAACGTTGGCGTCGTTGATCAGGGCGCTGTCCGGACTTTACGACCAGGCGGCGCGTAGCGCGGCGACCCTTTAGGTTCCGCCGCGAACTCGCCAATCCCGTCGGCGCGCCTGCGCGCGCCTGACGCCCCGCCTATCCGCCGCCCGCGCGGCGAGCGGTGAATTTCACGGCGTCGGGGGCGGTAAGCACCAGCCGCCGGTTGCCGGCGTCCATGAGGTACCAGTTCTCCACGCCGCAGGATACGTCCGCCATCAGCAGCTGGCCGTGCAGGACACCCCATGCGCCGTCGCGCGCCGCGGCCCCCGGTGACAGTGGTTGGAAATGGAACGTGCCGTCGCCGCGCAACTCGAGACGGCCGGCCCCCGGCATGTAGCGCCACTCGGGTGCGGGCGCGACGTCCCACGTTCCGATCAACCCGGACGCCGGGGTCACACCCGGCGCCAGCAACATGGCGCCGGGCACGCCGTCGCATGACATGACGCGTTCAAGTACGCGCGCCAGTGCGTGCCGGTCCTGCCCGCGCAGCGCCGCCACTCGTTCGCGCAAGGTCTCGAGCAGGCGCTGGTCGGCATCATCGCGCCGGCCGCCGGTCGCCTGCGCCGTAGTGCCCGCAAGCGAGGCGAGTTGTCGCTGAAGGTTCCGTTCCTCGGCACGTGCGTGTTCCTCCATGCCCTGGGCACGCAGAACCTCGATGCGACTTTCGAACACCTGTCGCAACTGGCGCTCCCGCTCGCGCAATGCGTCATCTTCGTAGGCCTGTTCCTGCGCAAGCTGCGTCGCGCTCATGCCCGCGTGCGGGTCGGCGGTGCGGCGGCGATCGAGCAGCTTGCGCAAATTGTCATCGACCACGTTGGCCTCGGCGCGGCCGGCGTTGGTGAGCTGGCCGTAGCCGATCCCGGACAGCGCCGCCTCGGCGCCGTCGAGGTCGCCCGCGCGCAGCAGTTCGCCGGCCAATGCCACGCGCGCGTCGCCGGCGGACGCGTCCGCCTCGCCGGCGTAGTTGGTGCCGCCATCGGTGCTGCCGATCTTCGGTCGGCCTATCGCCGGTCCGAGCGCTACCGCGGCGCGGAATGCGGCCACGGCGTCGTCCATCCGGCCCAGCACCTGGTACAAACGCCCCGCGCTGTTGTACGCGGCCGCCACCAGGGACGCGCCGTTGCGCGGAGACGGCGGCGAATCCGATGCGCCCCGCGTACCGGGCAGCATGGCGGTGAACATCTCCACCGCCTGCCAGCCAGCGGAGAATCGCGCCTGGTGGTCGGCGACGGTGGTGAGCAGCAGCAGCGAGGCGTCCAGGTCGCCGCGCTCCACGGCAAGGTCGGCGAGGCGCTCGCGCATGGCCAGGGCGAGACCGAAATCGCCGGCATCCCGGCTCGACGGGGGTTGCCGCGGCGTTACTTCGTCAAGCGCCAGGCGCGCCTCCTCCATGGCCAGCGCGACGCGGTAGTACCTTGCCGCCTCGGCCGGCTTGTCCTGCAGTTCGAGGACCGCGCCGAGGTATGCCGCGCCGCGCGCGTCCCCCGGATCGAGTTGCAGGGCGCGCGACAGGTCGGCCGTCGCGCCCGACCAGTCGGTGCGCTGGATGCGTTGCCACGCCCGATGCAGAAGGGGCGCGGCCGTCGTCTGTACGAACGTGTTGGCCACCATGCGCTGTTCGACCGCCAGGTCGTCCTGGCCGGTTTCGGCGTACAGCCGTGCCAGCGTTTCCTGGGCGCGCGGCTCGACGGGGTCAAGGGCAATGGCCAGTTTCAGTGGGTCGATGGCGTCGCCCGGGCGATTCGACCAGCGCGCCGCGTCGGCCTCGAGCAGGTAACCCATGTAGGTACCTCGCGTGACGGCGATGGCCTCGTTCATGGCGGCGCGGGATCGATCGCGCAGCAAGTCCGCCTCGCGATCGAGTGCGTCCGCCAACGCCAGCTCGGCGTTCGTTGGCGGATAGCAAGTGGTGGTGGTGACTTCCCACACGCCGTCGTAACGGGTCTCGGTGTGCGACGACGACGAGCAATCGGTCGAGCGAAGTGCCGCCGCCTGGGCGTTGAGCATGTTGGCGCGGCGGCCCTTGTAGTAGGCGTAACGCGAAAGCGCCTCTGGATCATCGGGCGCCAGCGCGATGGCTCGGTCGGCGAGGCTTTCCGCTTCGTCCTCGCGATCGAGGCGGGCGAGCACC
>JAUIDF010000021.1 GCA_030429125.1 Gammaproteobacteria bacterium
GCCAGGTTGCGGCCTCGGGAAGGGCGACGAGGATCGCCAGCACCGCGAGTTCCAGGAGAATGAATGGCATGGCCGCGGCGTAGACCTGCCTGAGGGTGATGGAAGGCGGCGCCACGCCCTTCATGACGTAGATCAGCAGGCCGAACGGCGGCGTCGTGAAACTGATTTCCATGACCACCAGCATCAGCACGCCGAACCAGAGCAGGTCGATGCCGAGCGACGTCGCCAGCGGGATGAAGAACGGCAGCGTGATCATGATCATGCTCACCTGGTCCATGAATGCGCCGAGGAACAGCAGCACGAGCAGCATGGCCACCAGCAGCAGCAATGGCTCGACGCCCACCGACTCGATGGTCCGCAACAGGCCGCTGGTGGCGCCCGAGAAGGCGAGGATCTGGGAAAAGGTCACCGAGGCGGCAATGATGAACAGGATCATCACCGAGATCTTGGCAGTCTCTCGCAATGCCGTGACCATCTTCGCGACCTCGAACTTGCGATAGGCCGCCGCCGCGATCACCGAGGCTACGCAGCCGAGCGCCGCCGACTCGGTGGGCGTCGCCCAGCCGGCCAGGATGCTGCCCACCACCACGAAGAAGATCCCGAGCAGGGGAACCACGTGGATGATGAACGGGCGGATACGTTCGCCAAGGGGGATCGATTCCTGCTCGTAGGCGGGCGCCAGCGCGGGATTCAGGCGGCAGCGCACGATGATGTAGACGAAGAAGGCGAGCGCCATCATGATGCCGGGAATGATGCCGGCGATGAGCAGCCGCGAGATCGAGATGCCGGCGAGGCTGCCGAGCAATACGGCGAGTGCGGACGGCGGAATCAGCATGGCGATGCTGCCGGTGGCCATGATCGGCCCCATGGCGATGGTCGGATGGTAGCCGCGCCTGAGCATCTCCGGCAGCAGCGCGCTGCCGAGCACGGCGGTGTTGGCGATGGTCGAGCCGGACAGCGACGAGAACACCGTGCCGCCCGCGACCGAGACGATGGACAGCCGACCCGGCACGCGCGCGATGAGGCGGTCCACGGCGTCAATGGCCATGAAAGCCACGCCCGAGTGGAACAGGATCTCGCCCATGAGCAGGAATAGCGGGATGGGTGCGAGCGAAAAGTTGGTGATGGCGGCCATGGTGTTGCGCGCCACCTGGTCGAGGCCGATCTCGCCGCCGAGAAACACGAAGGCGCCGACGATGTTCACGCCGAGGAAGGCGAAGGCAACGGGCAGGCCGAGTGCCATGAGTACCACGAGGAGGCCCAGCATCATCGCGAGCGCGGTGCCCCAGTCCATTCAGTTGCCCCGGTCCATCTACAGGCCGTCCGACGGCGCCGGCGAGTCGTCGCGACGATCGTCTGTCGCGGCGCCGGCGAACAACCGCCTCGCGAACTCGATCGCGAGCATCGCTGCGCACAGCGGAATGACCGCAAGCAACGGCCACTCCGGAATGACGATTTCCTTGAACATCATGTCGCCGCGCATGAAGGCGTCGTAGGTGACGTTGAGGCCGTGACGCGCAAGCACCAGGCTGAAGACGAGGCCGCAGGTATCGGCCGCGGCGTTGACGACGCGGGCGGGCCGTTCGGGCAGCAGGCCGGGCAACAGGTCGACGCGTACGTGGGCGCCGAGGCGCAGCACCCAGGGCGCCGCCAGGAACGTACCGCCGTAGAGCACGTACTCGGAGACTTCGAGCAGCCAGGGAAAGTTGGTGATGCCGAGGTTGCGCAGGATCACGTTGACGGTGACCAGCACCGCCACCGCGGCGAAGGCGATGCCGGCCAGCAGGCCGAAACCGTCGAGCAGGACCGCGTAGGCCCGTGAGAGCGTGCCGGGCGCGCGCGGCGCCCGGCCTCCGGATGACGTCAAGCTCGTTCCCGCCTACTTGCTGAGCAGTTCCTTCAGCTTGGGGCCTTCATCGGGGTTGGTGCCGATGAAGTCGGCCCAGCCGGTTTCGTAGGCTTCCCTCAGCCAGGCGTCGGCTTCCTCGCCCTCGAAGACGATGGCCTCGATACCGGCGTCCGCCTGGCGCTGCTTCTCGGACTCGTTGATCTTGCGGTCCTCCTCGCACAGGCCTTCCATGAAGTCGGCTGCCTCGCGCAGCGTCGCTCGCTGCTCGTCGCTCAGCTCGTTCCAGGTGTCCAGGTTCACCAGCACCTCGACCGAGGCGCGGTAGAAAGGCGGTTCCACGCGGTACTTGGTTACCTCGTGCCAGCCGAGGTCGAGCACACCCTGGGTCGGCCAGCCGTAGCCGTCCACGGTGCCGCGCTCGAGCGCGGTGTACACGTCGCCGGGACTGGTGCGGATCATGGCGGCGCCCATGGAGGCGAAGAATGCCCGGTAGATGGGGGTCACGCGGATGTTCAGCCCGTCGAGATTGCGCGACTCGATGGGCTTGTTCAGGTACAGGTGGAACGGCACGCAGTCCTTGTGGCGAGACAGGTGCCAGGCGTTGATGCGCTTGTTGTGCAACTCGTTCATGTATTCCCAGGCGCCGTTCTCGCGTTCCTCGCGAATATTGAAGTCGCTGAGCTTGATGGCGTCGGCCTCGGGCATGAGCTTGGTGTAGAAGGCGCCCGGCAGGTTGGCGATGTCGACCACGCCCGTGCGCACGGCGTCGCCAAGCTGGAACGGATCCATGATCTTGCCGCCGCCGCCCTTGTAGTCGATCTGAACGACGCCCTTGCCGATCTCGTTGAGCTTCTCGATGAAGCGTTCGAAATTGGCCGAGAACGTGGTGCCCTCGGCGAAGGCGCTGACCGCGGAGAGCGTGACTTCCTGGGCCGGTGCGACGCCGGCGCCGGCGACGAGCGCCACGGCCACGGCCGAGCGGATCGCGGTGGACTGGATGGTTTTCATGCGTTGCCTCCTATCCTCGTGGGGTTGTCTTGCTTATTGGCGGCGCCGCGTTGGATCGCGGCGTTGTCGGAAACGGTTGTGGCGCCGGCGAGGTATGCCTGCAGCGCCTTTCCCTCGTCGTCCGCGAGGGCGGCGGCGCGGGCCTTCTCGATGTGCTCGGCCACCTGCCCGTCGCCGCTCTCCGCGGCCGGCTCGATCAGTGTCGAGTATATGGCGTCGAAGTTGCGCATGGCACGAATTCGCGTGTCGCCGTAGCCCTTGACCAGCTGTGCGCAGCGGGCGATGGCCAGGGCCAGCGCCGGGTTCGACGGCGCGGTACGGTTCACGGCGTCGAGCCAGCGCTCGATGGCGCGTTGCTCGGCGGCGAAGCGCGCGGTGCGCCGCCGCCGGCGCCCCATGAAGGCGACGAACCGCAGGGCGGCGTGGCCAACGATGGTATCCGATCTCAGGTGCACGGGCAGGTGGAACCGATCCACGCCGCCATGTCGCTCGGCCCAGGCGGTCAGCCAGCGGGTGACGAAGCGCGGTGCGATGGTGGAGAACTCGTCGATGCCGGGCTTGAAGAACTCCGTCACGCGTACCGGCTCGCCGTCCTTCGCGCCGGTCTCGCGCCGGATGCGGTCGCGGCGGCTGGCGCGCGACTTCAGGTCGGCGACGCGCATCACGTCTTCGTAGGTCATCCACAGGGCCAGGTAGCGTGCCGTCTCGCGCGTGACTTCGACGCCGGCGGCGGTTCGTCCGGCGGCGCGGTCGATCGCTTCGACGCGCTCGCGGTAGTGTCGGGCGTAGGCGTCGTCCTGGTAGTCGACGAGACGGGGAAGGGCGGCGTCGACCATGGCCTGGACGCCTTCGGGAAAGGGCGCTTCGCGGGTCGGCGGCGTGGGTACCCCGGTGTCAACGATTGCCGCGGATGCATCGTCCGCGGCCAGCCGGCGGCCGGCGGCGAGTCCGCGCAGGTTGGCCTCGACGGCCACGCCGCGGCCGCGGATGGCTTCGGCCAGGGCGTCTGTATCGACCGGGAATCGCTCGTCGGCGGTCATGGCGCCCAGCAGCAGGGCGTTGACCATGGTGCCCTCGACGCGGCCGGCCTCGGCGAAGTCCCTCAGCACCACGTGGCGTGCAAACTGGCGCGCGGCATCGTGAATGCGCGGCGCATGGAAGGTGCCGTCCGCCATGGCGGTCTTCTCCGACATGGCGTAGACGCGGTGGGTGGCGGCGATCAGCGTGGTGCGGTCGGGCGTGACGTAGCCCTTCTCGATCAGCCGCGCGGCTTCAACGAGGTCGGTGGCGACGGCCATGTCGACGTAGCCTGGCGCGGGGTAGAGACCGAACAGGGGTTCGTCGTCGTTCGACGCGCGCATGAACTCCATGTAGTAGGTGGTCGAGCCGGTGCGCTGGGCGACGCCGGGAATCGACGTCGCCTGGACCGGCAGGCCGGACGCCGTGCAGGCGTCGATGATCCAGTCGCTGAGCAGGCCGCCGCCTTCGCCGCCGAGCGCGGCGAAGACCAGCGTCAGCGGGCGGTCGATGCCGGGACGCTCGCCGCTCATGGTGCGGGCGCGCCGATCACGCGGCGCCGCAGGCCGTCCAGGAAGCGGTCTATCCGGCCCGGGTTCTGCACCACCTCGGCGCGGTAGAAGGACGGGCACAGCACCGCGGCGTCCGCCACCTCGCCGCACAGGCCGCAGCCGACGCAGCCCTCGTTGACATGGGCGATGGGATCGGCGCGCAGCGGGTCGGGGCTGGGCTTGACGGTGAGCGAGGGGCAGCCGGAGAGGCGAATGCAGGAATGGTCGCCGGTGCACAGGTCCTCGTCGACGCCGAACTTCGTGCGCACCACGCGCTCGCCGCGCTTCAACTGCTCGCGGATCTGCGGCTTGATGCGGCGTTGTCTCGCCAGCTGGCACTCGCTGTCCGCGATGATCACCTTCAGTCCGCCCTGTTTCGTGGTCAGGGCGTCGCGCAGCGCCTTCACCATCTTCGACACGCGGTACGTGGTCACGGTGCGGACCCACTTCACGCCCATGCCTTCGAGCGCCTTTCGGATGCTCATGCCGGTTTCGTGCTGCTTGAAGTTCTTGCCGGTGGAGGGAATGAACTGCTGCCCGGTGGCCGACGTGTAGCCGTTGTTCATGATGACCAGCACGCCGTCGGTTTCGTTGAACAGCGCGCCGGAGACGCCCGACGTTAGGCCGTTGTGCCAGAAGCCGCCGTCGCCCATGATGGAGACGACGCGCCGGTCCATGGCCGGCCCGACGGCGGCCGCGCTGGACAGGCCGAGGCCATAGCCGAGCACGGAGTTGCCGATGTTGAACGGCGCCAGCGTGGAAAACGTGTGACAGCCGATGTCGGCGGCCACGTGCAGCTTGCCGGTGTCTTTCTGGGCGAGCTTGATAGCCGAGAACACGGGGCGCTCCGGGCACCCGGTGCAGAAGGTCGGCGGACGCGTCGGCACCGGCGCGCCGAGGGCGTCGGCGGCGTCCTTCTTCACCGCGGCGATGTCGCGCGGCACGCGCGCCACGCCGGCCACGTCCACGCCCGCGGGCGAGACGCGCTCGACGAACTTCGACAGGCCGTTCAGCAGCACCTCGCCCACGTATTCGCCGGCCATCGGCAGCACGTCCTTGCCGTGCACCTTCGTCTGCACGTCGGCGCGGCGCAGGATGCTCTCGATGTTCTGCTCGATGTAAGCCGGCTGGCCTTCTTCCACCACCAGCACCGCGCGCTTGCCGGCGCAGAAGGCGCTGATCTCCTCCGGCACCAGGGGATAGGTGACGTTGAGCACCGCGAGCGGCAGCTTCGAATTTCCCTGGGTGTCTGCGAGTCCGAGTTGCTGCGCGGCGCGCAGCACGGAATTGTACATGCCGCCCTGCATGATGATGCCGACGTCGTCCAGCGGGCCGTCGAAGTATTCGTTCAAGCGGTGCCGTCGTATGTAGTCGAGGGCGGCGGGAAACCGGTGTGAGATCTTGTGCTGTTCCTGGACGTAGGTCGACGGCGGCAGGCAGATGCGGCCGTAGTCGAAATCGGGATCATTGATCAGCTTGTTGCGAGAGACTGCCGGCGCCTTGTTGGCCTTGGTCTTGAAGCGTCCGTGCATGTGGCAGGCGCGGATGCGGAACTCCATCATCACGGGCGTGCTGCTGGCCTCCGACAGTTCGAAGGCATGTTCGACGAGGTCGACGACGGTGGGCAGGTGCGGGCGCGGGTCGAGCAGCCACATTTGCGATTTCAGGGCGAAGGCATGGCTGCGCTCCTGGATGATGCTGGCGCCTTCGCCGTAGTCCTCGCCGAGCACGATCAGCACGCCACCCTTGACGCCGGCGGAGGCGAGGTTGGACAGGGCGTCGGAGGCGACGTTGGTGCCGACGGTGGACTTCCACACCGCGGCGCCGCGCATCGGGTAGTTGATCGAGGCGCCGCACAGCGCCGCCGCCGAGGCTTCGTTGGCGCAGGCTTCGAAGTGCACGCCGAGCTCGTCGAGGATGTCCTGGGCGTCGGCCATGACGTCGATGAGATGCGACACGGGCGCGCCCTGGTAGCCGCCGACGTAGGAGACGCCGGATTGCAGCAGCGCCTTGGTGATGGCGAGTATGCCCTCGCCGTGAAATACCTCGCCGTCGCCGAGTTTCAGGCTTTGCACCTCTTTGGCGAATGATCGCTCCACTTGGGTCTACCTCCAGATGATTGTGGTCGCCCCGGCGGGACGAACCATTGTAGCTAAACGACTCACGCGCGGCGTGTCAATTCGTTCCGGGATCGTTTTGTGCACGATAGTGCCGCTGTCGCATCCGCCGGATCGGCGTGCCGACAGGTGACGCCGCGAAAACTTCCGTGCAGGTTTGGGCGCCGCGCCGCTGCAGCGCCTGCCTCAGCCACGACCGCGCCACCGTCCGTCAGGCGGTCGTTGTACCGGCCGAGACGCGCAAGAGAAGCGATTCATCCTGACCGGCGGGTCGGGTTAGACCCCGGGCCAGGGCAGACGTTGTCGAACGATGCGTTCTGCCGACGGCTCGCGACCGGTCAAACCCCGGCCGCATTGGGGATGAACAGCGACAACTGAGGAAATGCGAGGATGGCGATGAGCACCACCGCGTCCAGCAGCAGGAACCACGCCACGCCACGGAATACCTTCTCCAGCGTCACCGCCGGCGGCGAGCAGGCCTTGATGACGAACACGTTCAGGCCGATGGGCGGCGTGATGAGTCCGATCTCCAGCAGCTTGATGACGACCACGCCGAACCAGACGAGGTCGAGGCCATAGCCTTCCATGAGCGGCACGGTGAAGGGCAGGGTGAGCACCAGGATGCCGATGGAGTCGAGAAACATGCCGATGACGAGATAAAAGACCACGAGACCGACGATGACGGTGAACGGGTCGGCGCCGGTGGCCTGGATCCAGTCGAGGATGGTAGGCGTCACGCGCGTCAGGGAAATGAAGGAAACGAACAGCTTGGCGCCGATGGCGATGACGAAGATCATCGCCGTCTGCCGAACCGTGATGTCGATCGCCTCCCAGAAGCCCTTCAGTGTCAGGGTGCCGCGCAGGGCGCCGATGACGACGGCCAGCGACAGGCTGACCGCGGCGGCCTCGGTGGGGGTGAAGATGCCGAGGTAGATGCCGCCGACGATGACCACCAGCAGCAGCGCGACCGGCCACAGCTTGCCGATGGCCTCGATGCGGTCGGCGCGGGTAAAGGTTTCGTTGGCCGGCGGTGCGTCAGCCGGCCGCAGCTTGACCCAGACCAATACCGTCACGATGAAGCCGGCGAGGGAAAGGATGCCGGGGATGATGCCGGCGAGGAAGAGGTTCTTCACCGACTGCTCGGTGAAGATGGCGTAGATGACGAACAACAGGCTCGGGGGAATCAGCGATCCGAGCGTGCCGCCAGCGGCAACGGAGCCGCTGGCGAGGCGTGGCGAATAGCCCTGGCGCAGCATCTCCGGCACCGCGATCCGGCCCATGGCCGAGGCGCAGGCGACCGAGGAGCCGGTAATGGCGGAGAAGCCGCCGCAGCCGGCCACCGAGGCGATGGCGAGGCCGCCGGGCAGGCGCGTCAGCCACACGCGCAGGGCGTCGAAGAGGTCGGTGGTAATGCGCGCCTTGTAGCTGACGTGACCGAGCCCGATGAACAACGGGATCATGCTGAGCGGAAAGCTGTGCACGAAACCGTAGGTGGTCGAGCCGATCAGCGAGAGGGTCGGCCGGATGCCGCGCTCGGGCATGAACTCCATGCCCGGCCGCCAGGAGAAGAACAGGAACAGGCCGGTGCAGGCGGCCAGTCCCAGGCAATAGGCGATGGGCACGCGCAGGACCAGCAGCACCAGCGCGGCGCCGAGCATCAGCGCCGCCAGGGAGAGGGGTTCCACGGATCGTCAGCCCGCTCGCCGCGCCACGTCGGTGACGAGCAGGATCATCAGTCGCGCGGCCACCAGCGCCAGCGCCGCGGTGGCGAAGGCGTGACCGAGCCAGTGGGGGATGCGCAGGAAGCCCTCGTAGTACTCGCCGGTTTCCCACGACCCGGCCAGCATCACGGCGAAGGCCCACGCAAGTACCGAGAAAAAGATTACGCCGACGGCGTGGCCGAACACGTCCAGCAGGCGCAATGGCGCTGCGCCCAGGCGTTCGGTGAAAATCGTGACGGCGATGTGCTCGCGCATGACGGTCACCAGCGGCAGCGGTGCGAGGATGACCACCAGCATCAGTTCCGATACCACCAGCACGTCGTCCGGAATCACGTTGTCGCCGAGTGCGCGCGACACGATGCTGATACTGACGACCGCGCCCAGGGCGACCAGCGCCAGGCGTGCGACCACGCCGAGAGCGCGCTCCACCGGCCAGCGGCCGGTGGGCGCGGATTCCCCTGTCGCTACCGGTTCCAAGGATAACCCTTGGATGCCAGCTCGGCGGCGTGCCTGTCGATGGCGGACTGGTAGTCGGCGAGCATGGCGTCACCGTCATGACCCTCGGCATTGGCGTCGGCGACCCAGGCGTCGACCTGCTCGCGGCCGGCGGCCAGCAGCTTGGCGCGATCCGCCTCGGAGAACACGCTCACGCTGATGGCGTGACCGTCGATGCCCTCGATCATCTGCGCCTTGTCCTTCTCGAGGTCGTCGATCATGATGCGCGCCATGTGATCGATGAAGTCGGAATTGACTTCGTTCAATACCGCCTTGTCGGTGTCGGACAGGCCTTCCCACACGGCCTGGTTCATGAAGATGCCGAAGGCCATGTTCTGGCCCCAGTCGAGCTCGATCACGTGCTTCGCCACTTCGTACTGCTTGTACGCCTTGATCGAGTAGTAATAGTTCTGGTTGCACTCGATGAGTCCGCTGTCGAGCGCCTGGTAGACCTCGCCCTGGCCCATGCTCTGCACGTCGGCGCCGAGCGCCGCCAGCGCCTTGCCGTAGGGCCCGGAAGCGCGCACCTTGACGCCCTCGAGGTCCGCGACGCCGGCCTTGGGCGACTTGCAGATGAGCTGGATCGGGCCGGTGGTGTAGTTGGTCATGTAGGTGACGCCGGCGGCATCGAACTCCGCCTGCATGGCCTCGTTGCCGTTGGCGAAGTCGTACAGGGCGCGCATGCCGACCCACTCGTCGGAGTTCTCCACCGGCAGGTCGCCGATGTTGTAACCGCGATGACCGAGCCGGCGTCGGCGACGCCGTCGGCCACGCCGCCGAGCACCGCCTTGGTGCCGAGCAGCGCCTTGCCCCAGTGGAACTCGACCTCCAGCGAACCGTTCGAACGGCTGGCCAGTTCGTCGGCCCACCATTGCAGGGCCTCGGCACGGGCGCCGCGGTTGGGGCCGAATTCGGCGTAGCGGATCACAGTTTGCGCGAGGGCGTCGGTGCCCACGGCGAGCAACGTGCCGGCAATGAGTGTCGAAGTCAGTCGATTCATGGTCAGTCTCCAGTGGTTCGTCTGGGCCGGTCGGCCTCGTTGTTGCATATCGCGGCGAATGCCGGGTCGGTCAGGGCCTGTTCACACGACGCTGAGCGAGTGAGATTTCGTACATTTTTCCGCATCCGACAAGGCGCATCGAGGCGTCATGGTGGTTCCATGGCGACGAGATGCAACGCCGTCGGGGCGAAAAAAGGGCCGAAAGATCGCCGCGAACGCGTCGTGTGAACAGGCCCTAGTCGGGCCAGTTTTCCAGCAGGTCGACGTCATCGCCGTAGCGCCTGGCACACTCGCGCACCGCGGGATCGTCGAGCGCGGTGAGATAGCCGCCGTCGATCAACGTGCTGTCGCCGGCCGTCAGCGTCGAATCGAAAACGATCAGGTCCATGTGGATCGGCGGCTCCTCCCAGTCCGGCATTTTTCGCCGGATGTAGTTGCTGGGCCGGGCCAGGTCGATGCCGAAGTGCAGCACGCCCGGCGAGTTGGATCCGGCGGGATAAATCTCGTAACGCGGCGCCTTGGGATTGAAGCCGCAGCCGAGCTCGATGAGCACGCCGTCGACCAGCATGTCACGAAGAATCGCGGCGTCCTCGCCAACACCGTTGACCTCGACGATCCGGTCGTCGGCGAACACCACCTCGATCTGTTCGGAAAAGGGACGCTCGAATCCCACCGCCCACTGGGGATACAGCTTGCCGTTGATCGGCACGATCACGCTGTCGTCGTTCCTGACCATGGTGCGGTCGTAGACGTTGGGGCCGTGACAGGGCAGGTAGTGCACGTAGCAGCCCGGGCTCTCGGCGATCATCTCGCCCTTCCAGCGCGTGGTCTCGAGCAGGTTGTCGACCATTTCGGCGTTGACGTTGATGGTCAGGTCGGTGCCGCGCGGATCGGTGAAGTGCATGTCGAAGTCGGCGTCGCGCGGATATTGGCGCGCGGTGCCGCGAATGATCTCGCCGAGCAGTTCGGGGGCGAAGCGCGCCTGCTCGGTCTGCAGCAGGTCGAGGTTGCGGAAGTAGGTGATCTTGATCCATCGCTGCCCGCGCTCGCGCCGCATGCGGATGGCGAACGGATCGATCACCGAGCAGAACCATGTCGAGATGACGAAGGTGGCGGCCTCGACGTGGGGCTTGGCCCATTCGGGCATTTCCGAGATCTGCGTGCTGTGCGCCATGAGCACGAGCGGCTCGCGGACGCCGCGGGACTTGGCGATGCCGATGATGGCGGCAATGACGCGGGGGTCGAGTTTCTTGTCCGCCAGGAACAACACGCGGTCGTCCGGTCGGATGGCGAACACCCGGCACATCACGTCGTAGGCCGCGAAGGCATTTTCCGTGCGCGTGGTTTCGAGCGGCTCGCGGGTGGCGAGACCGCGGCCGAGAAACTTCCCGTCGACGCCGTGCATCGTGACCTCCGATGATAACTTAGATATCTAATAATATCGGAAATTGTTACCCGCCGTCGCCGGCCGTGTCAACTCGTCGCCGGCCGCGTCCTTCAGGTGCCGGCGAATCGCTCGCCGAGCCGGATCCAGCTCTCTCGGGCGCCGGGCCGCTTGCAGGCCGGCGGTGCCGGGTCGGCCGCCTGGAGCAGTCCCGCGTACCCCTCGAGACGCCTGGCGGTGCGGTGGCCGAGCGCGACCGGCTGGGCGCCGGAGAAGAGTTCGAGCTGACGATCGAGGTAGCGGCCGCGGCATTCTCGCGACGCGCTGGCGGGCGGTTCGTCGCCGGCCGCGGCCGAACACAGGATCGAGTGAGTGATCCAGGTCAGGCGCAGCTGGTCCTCGAGACTCGATCCGGGATAGCAGCGCCCCAGCAGGAATCTGAGGTTGCTGAAAAACTGGTTGCGCCTCTGCGTGAGGCCGACGAAGAAGTCACGGGTGATGCTGCCGATCATCGCCCGGGCGCTGTCGTCGTCCCCGTATCCGTCTTGCCTCACCTCTGCCGGGTGATCGAGTACGAGCACCAGGCGAACCTCTCCCGGCGTGCCGCTGGCGCCGCAGAAGCCGCGTGGAACGAGCCCGCGCGCGGGCGCCCACGTCAGCGCTTCGCACGCAGCGGCGAACCCGGCGCAGGGAAACGCGGGCTCCAGCAGCCGCACGACTTCGCGGCAGGGCATCATCGGTCGAGCGCCTTCAGCCGTCGAAGAGCCTGCGGCGCGAGTACGGACGGTCTCGCCCGCGCGGCGCCCGACACCGGATCGAACAGCGGCGATCGCCGGTGATCGCCGCGAAGGCGGGCAGCCGCCAGCATGTAAAGGCATCGGCACAGGTAGGAAAGCGGCGCGCGCGGGTGGATCCGGTGGCTATCGGGATCGCCGAGGGCATGACGTCCGTGCACCCGCGCCCGCACCGGCCCGGCGACTTCGCTGCGCCGCGGCTCGTGCGCGGGAAGGTCCAGGCAAGCGTGGATCATGCCGACGAAGGGGACGAATGCAGTGGGCAGCGTATTGCCGATCGGCGTGTGGCAACAGCGCGCGTACCAGCGCAGCAGCCCGCGATGGGTGAGGCGTACGCAGGCCAGGTTCCGGGCATCCCCGTGCAGCCGCAGGCAGCCGCTCGATACCTGGAAAATCTCGGTGCCACCGTTGCCGTCGAGGACGTCGTCGCGGCCGAGATGTCGCGCGAACGCGCGACAATCGTCGCAATAGCAGACGATGCGATTGACCGTGTGTGAACGCAACGCGGAGAGTTCGCCGCGCACGTCGCCGCAACGGCATCGCACGCCGATGACGTCATTCATCGGCGCGACAGCGCGAATCGGCTGCGCGGCGGCCATCCACGGTACGAACGGTCGACTTCGCCCGACGAATGTCGTCGACTCGCGCCGTTTCGGCCTGCAAGCCGCGAATCACGCGACGACCGTGGGACGAGATTGGACCGATTGAACGTGCTTCGGTAGAAAAAAAGTTTCTGAGAAAAAGCGAAATAAGACGATTTTTTTCTTTTTCTGCCGGGTTGTGGATTCGCGCATGGCAATCACGATAGCCTAAAAACAGGTGCCATGGAGTACCTTGACGGTTCGTGTCAAGCGGGTTTCGCAGGCGGCCACTCGCGGATCGCCCCAATTCCCCCGTCTTCGCAAAAACAAATTCGAGGAGTTTGGTAATGAAAAGATCACTCGTGTCTATCGCGCTGACCACGGTATTCGGTTCCGCGCTGCTGGCCGGTAACGCGGCCCAGGCTGCGACCTGGAAGTACGCCATGGAGGAAGCCCTGGAAGACGTGCAGGGTGTGTTCGCACAGAAATTCAAGGAGCATATCGAAGCCAATTCGGATCATACCATCCAGCTGTTTCCCTACGGCACGCTGGGCGAGTCCGCCGACATCATGGAGCAGGCCCAGGCCGGCATCCTGCAGTTCGTCGATCAGTCGCCCGGTTTCACCGGCTCCCTGATTCCCGAGGCGCAGGTGTTCTTCGTGCCCTACCTGCTGCCGCAGGACCAGGAGCAACTCGCTTCCTTCTTCAAGAACAGCAAGGCCATCCACGAGAACTTCGAGGACTTGTACGCCGAGCAGGGCCTTGAACTGCTCGAGATGTTTCCCGAGGGCGAGATGGCCATGACCACCAAGGAGCCGTTGAAGGGCTGCGACGATCTCGACGAGGTCAAGTTTCGCGTCATGACCAATCCGCTGCTGGTGGAATCCTACAAGGCCTTCGGCGCCACTCCGACGCCGCTGCCCTGGGGCGAGGTCTACGGCGCATTGCAGACCAATATCATCCAGGGCCAGGAGAACCCGGCCTTTTGGCTGTATTCGACCGGCCTGTACGAGGTGATCAACCACATTACCTACACCGGGCATAACCAGTTCACCACCGCGGTGATGGCCAACAAGGATTTCTATGACGGCCTCGATGCCGATACGCAACAGCTGATCGAGGATGCGGCTGACGCGGCGTTCGCGCATACCGTCGAGTTCCAGGAAATGGCCAACAAGCGCGAGCTCGACAAGATTCGCAATGATGCGCCCGATGTCACCATCACCACCTTGAGCCCCGACGAGCAGTCCTGCTTCCGCGAGGCGGCCCAGCAGGTCGAGGCCAAGTTCATCGAGATGACCGGCGACAGCGGCAAGGCCATCCTCGAGCAGATGAAGGCAGACCTGGAGGCGGCGAAGGGCGGCGCCTGATCGCCACCGTTGCCGATGGCATTGCACGGGAGGCGGGCCCCGGGTCCGCCTCCCGTGTCGTATAAGGGGCCACTGGACCGGCCCCGTGACCGGAGGGTCATGACATGAACGACAAGAACGGGGAGCAGCGCTCGACGCTGCCCGGCTTTCTCGGCACCATCGACACGGCGATCAGTTACCTCGAGGCCTTCCTGTTGGCCGCGGGCGTACTGCTCATGGCGATCAACACCGTCGCCAATGTCGTCGGCCGCTTTATCTTCCAGTACAGTTTCTTCTTCACCGAAGAACTCAACCGCATCATCATCGTCCTCATTACCTTTGCCGGCGTCGGCTATGCCGCGCGCCACGGCCGGCACATCCGCATGTCGGCCATTTTCGACGCCCTTCCGTTCCGCATGCGCAAGGGACTGATGATCTTCATCGCGATCATCACCTCGCTCGCCATGTTCGCACTGTGTTACTTCTCCGTCGTCTACATCCTCGACCTGCAATCGAAGGGCAGGGTGCTTCCCGCCATGCAGATCCCGGTATGGACGATCTACCTTTGGGCGCCGCTGGGTTTCCTGGTTACCGGGACGCAGTACCTGCTGACCGCGATCAAGAATCTCGTCTCGCAAGACATCTACCTGTCGACCACGGTCCTCGAAGGCTACGAGGAAACCGAGGTCGAGGTCTGACCCCCGGAGGACCAGACGATGGCAACCGTAATGATGACGACCATGGTCGTCCTGCTCCTGCTGGGATTCCCGATGATGATTCCGCTGATCATTGCGGCATTCATCGGCTTCTACGAAAGCTTTGGCGGCATCGACAAGATGCAGTTCATGGTGCAGCAGTTCATGGCGGGTATCCGTCCCGCGTCGCTGATCGCCGTGCCCATGTTCATCCTCGCCGCCGATATCATGACGCGCGGCCAGTCGGCCAACCGGCTGATCGACATGGTCATGAAATTCATCGGCCACGTGCGCGGCGGTCTGGCCGTGAGTACCGCGACGGCCTGCACGCTGTTTGGCGCGGTGTCGGGCTCCACCCAGGCAACGGTGGTGGCGGTGGGATCGCCGCTTCGCCCGCGCATGCTCAAGGCGGGCTACAAGGATTCATTCGTGCTGGCGTTGATCGTCAACTCGAGCGATATCGCTTTCCTGATTCCGCCCAGCATCGGCATGATCATTTACGGCGTCGTGGCACAGACGTCGATTGCCGAGCTGTTCATTGCCGGTATCGGCCCCGGAATCATGATTCTCGTGTTTTTCGCCACCTACAGCGTGATCTACGCGAAGATCATGAACGTACCGACCGAGCCCAAGGCGACCTGGGGCGAACGAATGAAGTCGGTCCGCGAGGCCGTCTGGCCGCTCGGGTTTCCGGTCATCATCGTCGGCGGTATCTACGGCGGTATCTTCAGCCCCACGGAAGCGGCCGCTGCCTGCGTGCTGTACGCGGTCATTCTCGAGTTCATCGTCTTTCGCGAACTCAAGCCGGCGGACATCTGGGCTATCGCCAAGTCCACCGGCCTGATCACGGCAGTCGTGTTCATCCTCGTCGGCGCCGGTGCGGCGTTTTCCTGGGTGATCTCCTTCGCCCAGATCCCGCAGGCCATGCTCGGCGCCGTCGGCATTACCGAGATGGGACCGACCGGCGTCCTCATCGTCATCTCCATCGCGTTCTTCATCGGCTGCATGTTCGTCGACCCGATCGTGGTGATCCTCGTGCTGGTGCCGATCTTTACGCCCGTGGTGGAGTCGGTGGGGCTCGACAAGGTGCTGGTGGGCACGATCATCACGCTGCAGGTGGCCATCGGCTCGGCGACGCCGCCGTTCGGCTGCGACATCTTCACGGCCATCGCGGTTTTCAAGCGTCCGTACCTCGAGGTCATCCGCGGCACGCCGCCGTTCGTGTTCATGTTGCTGCTCTCGGCCGCGCTGCTGATCATGTTTCCGCAAATCGCCCTGTTCCTGCGCGACGTGGCGTTCAAGTAATCGCGAGAAAAGACAATAGGGAGAACCTACATGTTCGATCGAATACTGGTGCCCGTCGACGGGTCGGACAGGGCGTTGTCCGCTGTCGAACTGGCCGTCGAGCTGCAGAAGAAATGCGATTCCGAGCTGCTGCTTCTATGCGTCTACCGACACTACAGCCTGCTCGAGGCGTCGATGTCCATGGTGCGCCCCGAAAAGCCGGAAAACCTGGATGACTCCATGCGCGAGTACGCCACCAGCGTCGCCGAGCATGCCAAGCAGCATGCCCAGGCGCACGGTTCGGCGTCAGTGCGCGCCTTCGCCAAGAGTGGCCCGCCAGCGCGCACCATCGTCAATTTCGCCCAGGACAAGAACGTCGACCTGATCGTTCTCGGCAGTCGCGGCCTGGGTGACGTCGAGGGTTACCTGCTGGGCAGCGTGTCGCACAAGGTGACGAGCCTGTCGCACTGCCCGACGCTGGTGGTCTAGGGCCTGTTCACACGACGCGTTCGCGGCGATCTTTCGGCCCTTTTTCGCCCGGGCGGCGTTGCCTTTCGTCGCCATGGAACCACCATGACGCCTCGATGCGCCTTGTCGGATGCGAGACGGGTCGTTTTCTCGGGGCACGAAATCTCACTCGCTCAGCGTAGCGTGAACAGGCCCTAGTCCCTGTCGACGCGCTTGCAAGGACACGGCGTGGCGTGTGACTTCCTGCATCTGACAAGGCGACGAGGCGTAACGCCGACAAGGCTCGCCGCCGACGGGTAACGTCAACCGGCCCCTGACCGGGCCGCCATCGGGCCGCCATGACGATGCGCGAGCGTCGGTCAGGCCTCGATCAGCCCGCGCATCTCCATCGACTGCAATGCGCGGAACACGTCATGCTCGAGGCCGGCCGCGGTCGGGAACCGGCCGGTGAGGGTCGCGATCATGTCGTCCACCGTCGTCTCGCCGTCACACCATTGGCGTAGCAGCCGTGAACTCGGGTTCAGCCGCACCATTGGCCGCTTGTGGCGGCCGCGCCAGCCCGTGCGCACCCATGTTTCACTATCGTCCGGCGTATAGTCCAGGAACCAGTTCGGCGCCTGCCGCGGGCGGTCGCCGCGGCCAATGCCGAAGGCCGGGTCGTCGCTGACCACCACGTCCGGCTGCACCAGGGAGAAGACCTGCATGCCGACCTGCGGGGAGCACACGGCAAACTCGTCCGGCCGCGCGGTGACGCCCTTGGGCCCGCCTTCCATCGCATTGTCGTCGTTGGCGCGTCGGAAGACGTCCTCGTCGGCGATGGGAACCGTCAAAGCGGCGCGCCGAGACCACGTGACATCATCCGCCCCGTAGCGGTTGCACAGGTACAGCCCGACGTGGTTTGCACCGGCATTGGTAACCAGCAGGTGATGATGACGCGCAGTGAAGGCGACGGAGTGCGGGAAGCGCATCTGCGTATCGCGGATCAGGCACACCGGCTCCGGCCCGTAGGGCTGCTCGCCGACGGTCACGGGATCGCGATTGCGGCGAAAGATGACGACGCTGTGATTGCCGTGATTGGCCAGGGCGAGGAATTCGCCGTCCGCGGAGAAGCCGATGCCGTCGGGGTCGACGATGGTGTCGTGCTGAAGCACCGCGGTCGGCACGGTGTCTGCCTGCACGGCATCGCCGTCGACCCGCACCGCGTAGAAGGAAACGGAACAACGCGACAGATTGCAGGCGGCCAGCAAGTTTCCGTGCGGCGGTACGAACGCCACGCCGTCGGAGTAGTCGAGCCCCGCTGCCTCGCCCGAAATGACGCTCGTCGGACGGGGCCCGTACTCGTCGGTACCGGCCCTTCGCTGGTAGATCAGCAACGAATCGGTGCGTTGGGCGACGGCGAGCAGGTGGCTGTCGGCGTCGGGCGAGAATGCCGCGTCGTGAGGATAGGCGATACGGCCGTCCGGGTCGGTGAGAACGCAGTACGGCTGTTCCTCGAACGGCGCCGTGGGCACGTCGCGACGATAGAGATACAGCCGGTCGTTGTCGGCCGCCGCGGCCACGAGCAGGCGGCCGCAGGCGGAGAATCCGACACCCTCGATGTGACGCTCCCCGGGCGGGGGCGTGATCTGTTGCCGCAGTCGAAAGCCGGCTGTCTCGTTCATGGCTGGGGACCCGGTCGCGGTGAAGTCGGCGGCTATCCGGCCGTCCGTTCATTTAATCGAGTGCCTGGGCCGCAGGTCAAGCCCACTTACGTTCTCATCGCGAAACCGTGCGCGCGGCGTATACTGTCTTGCATCATGGCCATCGACACCGGTCCCGGCGCCGGCCGCGGCGCCGTCCCGTTCCGCCGCTGGTACGAGCGACAGCTATACGCGAGCTTCGGCTGGCTGACGGTTTGTCTTGCCTGCGGCGCCGTCTTCGCCGGCATCCTCGAAGTCGTCGGCCTGCGCCGTCCCGGCCTCGCGCCCTACGTCACCCTGCTCGTTCTGTACCTCCTGGGATTGCTGGCCTTCGTCGCCTGGCGGCGATTTCGGCACGGCTGGCTGCGTGCCCAGGCCTGTGCCGGCCGCGCGATCTGCGGACGCTGCGAGAGTAACGGACTGTTCGACGTGGTGTCGGGATTACGCGGGCTGCCGGTGACCTGCCGGCGCTGCGGTCACCGCTGGCACCTGCTGGACCACGACGACGGGGAAGGTTGACCAGGGCCTGTTCACACGACGCGTTCGCGGCGATCTTTCGGCCCTTTGTTCGCCCCGACGGCGTTGCCTCTCGTCGCCATGGAACCACCATGACGCCTCGATGCGCCTTGTCAGATGCGAAAAAATGTAAGAAATCTCACTCGCTCAGCGTCGTGTGAACAGGCCCTAAACGCGGCGACCGATCCGTGCCTCAGCCGATGCGGCGTTCGATGAAGTCGATCATGTGCCGCGCGCACCAGGCCGGATCCTGTTCCTGGATGAAGTGCCCCGCGGTGTCGTGACGATGCAGTTCGAGGTCGGGCGTCACGGCTTCGAGTCCCTCGAGGTAATCCACGGTCAGGACCGGGTCGCGCGTACCCCAGAGAACGAGATTGGGTACATCGATGGTCGCGCCCTGGTGCTCGCGCCAATGCTCGACGTCTGCTTCCATGGCCGTTCGATACAGGCCGAGGCCGGCTTCGAGACCGCCGGGCCGCGAGTTGACGCGAACCAGTTCATCGAGATCCTCGTCGTCGAACACGCGTTCGCCGGCCGACCAGTGCGTCAGCATGAACTCGAAAAACGGTCGCATGGCCGCGCCGATCATCGTCTCCGGCAATCCCGGCAGCCGGTTGAAGTGGAAGTACCAGCGCTCCGCAGACAGGCGCGGCTCGTAGATCAGCGAGGTGTGGCTGGCGACGAGCGGCATGCGCCCGTTGAGAATGACCAGCGCCCGCACCGCCTCGGGGTAGTCCAGTGCCAACCGGTAGGCGATGGGCGCACCCCAGTCGTGACCGACGAGGACGCACGGCGACGCGTCGAGAACGTCGATCAGCGCGGCGACGTCGCCCGCCAGCGTTTTCTTGTCGAAACCCGATTCCACCACCGGGGAATCGCCGAATCCCCGAAGGTCGGGCGCGATGACGCGATGCCGGTCGACCAGCTGCGTGCCGAGGCGGCGCCAGCACCAGCTGTGCTGCGGCCAGCCGTGGACGAATACCAGTGGCAGTCCGTCGCCGGCATCGAGGCAGGCGAGTTCGACGTCATTGGCGCGAACCCTGGAGAGCGGCGCGTCGAGGCGTCGGCGGTCGTTCATGTAATCCATCCTCCGGCGAAGGGCAGTGTCTGCCCGGTCAGGAAGTTGCTTTCCTCCGAGGCGAGAAACAGCGCGGCGAGTGCCGCCTCGCGGCCGCTGGCGAGACGACCGGCGGGCACCGAGGCTAGGCGCGCGCGAAACTCGTCCGTTGCCTGGTAGGCGGGCGGGAAGTAATCGGGGTTTTCGACGAAGGACTGCGCCACGGCATTGACCTGGACGTTGTTCGGCGCCAGCTCGGCGCCGACCGCCCGCACGAAGGCAAGCTGGGCACCGCGCGCCGCACTGTAGGCGGACCAGTCGGGCATGCCGCGCAGCGCCGAGGCGCTGCCGATGACGACGATTTTTCCGCGGCGACGTTCGATCATGGCCGGCGCGAAGGCGCGCACCAGCCGCATCAGCGGATGCACCATGTCGTCGAACTGCGCGTGCCAGCCCGCGTCCGTCGTCTCCACCACGGCGGTCTTCGGGTTGACGCCCGCCAGGTTCGCCACCAGCACGTCGATGCGCCCGGTTTCGGCGGCCAGGGCCTCGACCGCGCCGGTTTGCGACAGGTCACGATCATCGGCGACCACGTCCGCTCCGGCCTCGGCGAACAGCGCCGAAATGGCCGGGCCCATGAACCGGCTCGACGCGGTGATCAGGGCGCGCCGCCCGGCGAGCCTTGCGGTTACCTTCATGTACCAGGTGCTCCGGGGCGACGGCCGGCCATGCCGGCCGCGCGGGTAAGTCGAATGGGTGCGTTCGCGCGGCGGACCTTGACCGACGCGACCGCACCGGGTCGCCGCCGCCCGCCGCGCGATGGCGACCCGGTTACAGTGACAGGGTGCGTCCGCCGTCCACCGGCAGGTTGATGCCGGTCACGTAGCTGGCCGCGGGCGAGGCGAGGAAGGCGAGCACCGCGGCGAACTCCGCGGGGTCGGCGAAGCGGCGCAGGGCGATGCCCTTGCGGTCGTTTTCCGCCACCTGTTCGAATGTCAGTCCCTGCTTCTCGGCGCGAGTGGTCATGACGGTTTTCAGGCGGTCCGTCTCGGTGGCGCCGGGCAGCACGTTGTTGACCGTGATGCCGAACGGGCCGAGCTCGCCGGCCAGCGTCTTGGCCCAGTTGGCGACCGCACCGCGCACGGTGTTGGAAACGCCGAGGTTGGGAATCGGCTGCTTCACCGAGGTCGAGATCACGTTCAGCACCCGACCGTAGCCGCGCGCCTTCATGCCGGGCACGAGCGACTGGACCAGGTGCTGAAACGTGATGAGGTGGCGGTTCATGGCGGCCAGGTAGGCGTCAGGCGCCGCCTCGAGGGCCGGTCCGGGCGCCGGTCCGCCGCTGTTGTTGACCAGGATCTCGATCGCGCCGGTATCGCCGACGTGTGCGTCGACGATCGCTCTCGCCGCGGCCGGGTCGGAGAAGTCCGCCGCCAGCGCATGGTGGGACTGGCCAAGGCTCGTGTCGAGCTCGTCCTTGACCGCGTCGAGGCGATCGGTATTGCGCGCGAGCAGCGTGATGCCGCAACCGAGCGCGGCAAGTTCCAGGGCACAGGCGCGGCCGATGCCCTGGCTGCTGCCGCAGACCAGGGCGCGCCGCCCGCTCAGGTCGAGATCCATCGTACCTCCGATTATTGACTGAATTGTTCGAGAAAGTGGTTGGCCGCATCATACAGGGCCCGGCCGAATTCGCCCATGCCGTCGATCCCGGTGTCGGCGATCGTGGAGTTGGCGATCGTGGAGTCGGCGGCCGCCATCCGCAGCACGACGCCCCGGCACGCGATGCCAGGCCCGCGACCGCGACCATGCTCGTCGCGATGGCGCGCCGCGTCGTCGTCATCGGCTTCTTTCTGCGGCTCGGTACTCGTGCTCGATGTCGAGGGGCTCCGGTCGTGTCAAAGCGCGAAGAACGATATCGCGTTCTCGCCCAGGATGCGGCGCCGGGCGGCATCGTCCAGGTGCGCGCTGGTGCGCACCAGTTCGCCGACGCGCTGTTCGCCGAGCGGAAACGGATAGTCCGAGCCGAGCAGGACGTTCCCGGTACCCATGACTTCCACCAGCAGGGCCAGCGAGGCATCGCTGAAGACCGCGGAATCGACGTGGAACCGGTCCACGTAGCTGGAGGGCGGGTTGGGGCAGTGCTCGCGCACGATATCGCGGCACTGCCAGGCGTTGTCGACCCGGCCCAGCTGGAAGGCGAAGTTGCCGCCGCCGTGGGCGAAGCAGATGCGCAACGTTCGGGGAATGCGTTCGAAGGCGCCCGACAGGATCAGCGACAGGATGCCGAGCTGGGTTTCGGCCGGCATGCCCACCAGCCACTGCAGCATGTACTTCGGCATGCGCTCGCGCGCCATCATGTCCCAGGGATGCACGAGCACGGGCATGTTCGTGTTGGCGCAGTGGGTCAGGAAGTCGACGATGCCCTCGTCGTCGAGGTTGCGATCGCCCACGTGGTTACCGATCTGCACGCCGATGTGACCGTCCTCGCGCGCCCGGTCGACCTCGGCGCAGGCGAGCTCCACGTCCTGCAGCGGCACCTGGCACAGCGTCTTGAGCCGGTCGCGGGCGGACGCGCACATCTCCAGGGCCATGTCGTTGATCATCCGCGCCCATTCGGCCGTGCGGCGGGCGTCGCCGAGATAGCCGAACAACAGCGGCGTCGCGCACATGATCTGCAGGTCGATTCGGTCACGATCCATTTCCTCGATGCGTCGCGCCACGTCCCAGCAGGCGTTATACACCGGTCGAAAGGGTTCGTCGCCGCGCATCAGCATGCCGCGTTCGCCGTCGCCGACGTCCAGCCACGGGCCGGTGTCGGGGTCGTAACGCCGCGCCTGGTCGCGATCGATGACCGGGTAGAAGTGCGTGTGCATGTCGACCACGAGGCTCATGCGCCGTTCTCCGGGATCACGGTCCATTCGCTCATGCGTCGACCCACCCGGCGGGTGGTTCCTTGCCGGGATGCACGGCGCCGCATTGACCGCAGGTACGGTGTTCGATGCTTTCGTAGAAGGCATTGAACAGCGGTGGCAGGTCCTTGACGATGTCGGTCAGGGTGAGTTCCACCCGGTGCACCATGGCGCCACACTCGAAGCAGAACCACTCGAAGCCGTCCCGGGCGCCGGAGGCGCGCTGGCCCTCCACGACCAGCCCCACCGAACCGGGCACCGGGCGCTGGGGCGAATGACGGACGTGGGCAGGGAGGAAGAACACCTCGCCTTCGCGGATGGGCACGTCGGTGATCCTGCCGTCCTCGCAGATCTTCAGCACCATGTCGCCGCGCACCTGGTAGAAGAATTCCTCGGAAGGGTCGTCGTGGAAGTCGACGCGCTGGTTGGGTCCGCCGATCACCATGACCACCATGTCGGTCTTTTCGTCGAACAGGTGGCGGTTGGCCACCGGCGGCTTGAGCTCGTGCTGGTGCTCGTCGATCCACTGCTTGAAGTCGAATGGCCTGAATCGCGGGTGGCGGGTCATGCGGATTCCTCCCGGCGTGGCGCCCAGGCCACGGCCTTGATCTCGATCAGCAGGTGCGGATGGGGAAGCTGGTGCACGGCCACGGTGGTGCGGGCCGGACCGTCGGCGCCGAAGTACTCGGCATAGACCTGGTTGTAGCCGGCGAAGTCGTTCATGTTGACGAGAAAGGTGGAGATCTCGACGACATCGGCGAGCGTCGCGCCGGCCTCGGCGAGTATGTCGCGCACGTTCTCGATCACCGCCCGGGTCTGCTCGCGAATGTCGAGCACGGTGGTGCCGAGTTCGTCCACGGCCGCGCCGGCGATGGTGTTGTCGGCGCGGCGGGAACTGGTGCCGGAGACGAAGATGAAGTCCCCCGCGCGCCGAAAGTGCGGGTAGCTGCCGCGAGGCGTCGCCTTGCCGGGGATGACTGCGCTGTTCTTGCTCACGTCGGTGACCGGGTCGGGTTGGATTGCCTGTGACGATACTGGCTGGCGTGAGAAAGATAAAATCATATTTGTGCTCTATTTCGAGCAGGATTTTTATATCAGGATTGGCTCGACCGGCTGTCGGGCTGCCGTGCCGACGCGGGCCGTCATGGCCACGCGGGCGAACGCCGTGAATCCTTCCCTGGAGGCTCGAGCGGCCATCACGGCCCGCGTCTCGAAGTCTCGTGGGTGGTTCGACGTTTTCGTCGTGATCGCGGTTTCCGCGATCGTCGATTCGGTAAAGCATCGCAATCGCGGGAGGCGACCCTGCACAATCATCGAGGCCGGACGGGCCCGTCCGCGTGCCGCATTCGCCCGAGTGCGTTACAGGTACCGCGACGAATCGCCGTTCACGGCCGGTCCGGCGTCACATCGACGAGACACTGGAAGAAGCGCCGAGCCGCCGGCGGCAGTTCCCGGTCCTTCCAGGTGGAGATGCCGACGTCGCCGAAGGGCGCGAGGCCCTTGATCGGCAGCACCGTGGCCACGCCCTCGCGCACGAAGCGTTCGGCGGCGGTGCGCGGCAGCATGGTGACGGCGTCGGTGCGGCCCAGCAGGCCGATGTTGGTGAGGATGGACAGCGATTCGACGATGTTGGAGGGCGGCTCGAGTTTCGCGGCGTTGAACGACTCGTTGACCACGTGGCGCACGGGTGATTCGCCGACCGGGACGATCCACGGGAAGTCGGTGGTGTGAGCGAGGCGTATCGCGCGCCGACGGGTCAGCGGATGGCCGGGACGTACCACGACGTCGAGGTCGTCGGTGTAGAGCACGCGGTGGCGAATGCCGTCCAGCGGCTCCTCCGGTATGCGCCAGATCACCATGTCGATCTCGCCGCCGGCCAGCGCCGGAATCAGGATGTCGTTGGTGGCCTCGCGCACGGTGACGACGATGGCGGGCGATTGCGCCTTGATGGCGGCGATGGCGGCGGGCAGCAGGTAGGCCGAGGCGGAGACGATGGTGCCGACCACCACGTGGCCGGCGTCGGCGTGGGCAAGGGCGTTGAGCTCGTCGGCCGTGT
>JAUIDF010000310.1 GCA_030429125.1 Gammaproteobacteria bacterium
GATCTTCTTTTTCTCGGGGCGTCCGAGAATATTGTTGTAGTACCAGACCAGCTTCAGGTTGGTCTCGTTGGCGTCGGAGCCCGACAGGCCAAAATAGGTGTGGTTCAAGCCGTCGGGGGCGCGGTCGGCAATCATCTTCGCGAGGCGGATCGATACCTCGGCGCCGTGACCGACATAGGCGTGGTAGTAGGGCAGGGTGCGCGCCTGCTCGGCAATCGCCTCGGCGACCTCGCTGCGGCCATAGCCGACGTTGACGCAGTACAGGCCGGCGAAGGCGTCGAGACTGCGACGCCCGCGCGCGTCCTCGATGTAAACCCCGCTGGCGCCGGTGACGATGCGATTCGGGGCGTCGCCATGGGCGTGCTGCGCCATGTGCGTGGACGGATGGAAGAAGTGGGCGCGATCCCACTGTTCAAGTTGTTGTCTTTCGGTCATGTCGTTTGATTCCCGTCGATAAAAGCCAATGTCGGTCGAGCGTTGCGCGACGGCGGGTCGTCGCGGCTCAGCCGTTGTGAATGCAGGTGTACTTCAACTCGGTGAACGCCTCCATGCCGTGGCGGGCGCCCTCCCGGCCCAGGCCGGACTGCTTGACGCCGCCGAATGGAATGGTGGGTCCGGTGATCTTGGCGCGATTCACCGCCACCATGCCGTACTGCAGGGCACGCGACAACCGGCTGATGCGCGGATAGTCGGCGGTGAACAGGTAGGCGACAAGACCGTACTCGGAGTCGTTGGCGCGCGCAATCACCTCTTCCTCGGTGTCGAACGGCGCGAACGCCGCCACCGGGCCGAAGGTCTCCTCGCTCATGATGCGGGCGTCGGCGGGGACATCCACGAGGACGGTCGGTCGGAAGAACAGGCTGCCGGGCGCGAGTCGCTCACCGCCGCACAGCACTTTCGCGCCGCGAGCGACGGCGTCGGCGACGTGCACCTCGCATTTCTGCACCGCCGCCTCGTGCATGAGCGGACCGATCTCGGCCTCCTCGTTGAGTCCGAAGTCGACATTGAGCGCCGCGGTGCGCTCGGCGAAGGCGCGGGTGAAACGGTCGTAGATGCCGCGCTGCACGAACAGTCGATTGGCGGCGAGACAGTCCTGGCCGGAGGTGGCGAACTTCGCGCCGACGGCCTGGTCAACGGAGCGGTCGAAGTCGGCATCGTCGAACACCAGCAACGGGGCGTGGCCACCGAGTTCCATGACCATGGTCTTCACCGTGGCGGCGCATTGCTCGAGGAGCTTGCGGCCGATCTCGGTGGAACCCGTGAAGCTCATCGCCCTCACGCGATTGTCGGCGCACAGCTCGCCGACGATTTCCCGCGCGCTGCCGATCAGCATGTTGATCACTCCGGGTGCGAAGCCGGCGCGGACGGCGAGTTCCATCAGCGCGAGCGCCGACAGCGGTGTCTGGCTCGAGGGGTGGGCGACCACGGTGCAGCCGGCGGCGAGCGCCGCGGCCGCCTTGCGCGTGAACATCGCGGCGGGGAAGTTCCACGGCGTGACCAGCGCGACCACGCCGACCGGCTCGCGGGTGACGCGCAGGTCGGCATCGGGAAACTGGCTGGTTACCGACTCCACGTCGACCCGCCGCGCCTGTTCCGCGTAGAACTTCACGAACGAGGCGGCATAGTCGATCTCGCCGCGCGCCTCGCCAATGGGCTTACCCTGCTCGAGGGTCATGATGCGGGCGAGGTCCTCGCGATGCGACGCGATCAGGTCGTACCACGCTTCGAGGCGGCCGGCGCGGTGCATCGGCGTAGCGGCCGCCCATGACGCCATGGCGGACTCGGCGGCATCCACCGCGGCGCGGGTTGCCTCGATGCCGACGGTGTCCAGCTCCGCGAGCAGTGAGCCGTCGGCCGGGTTGTTGACGGCGAGCAAACCACGCGACGGTCCCGGCGTCCATTGGCCGTCGACGTGACTGCCTTCGCGCACGAGTGCGGTGTCCCCAACCTGGTCCGTGATCGACGCGCGGTGGTCGTCGGACTTGAATTTCGCAAGCGCCATGATCCCTCCTGGTGTCTGAAACTGGCGGTGCCGGAGACGACTGAAACGGCCGGCGAAACAAGATCAGGCGCCATGGAACACGGCGCCGACGGTACTCTGACGAGCAACCATGGTACGCCAGGAAGGGAAAAAAACGGGGCTGATCTGCCCGCGGATGGTCGGCGCATTTTCTTTTTTCGCGCCGCAAAAAAGAAATTCTCTCGCCTTTGCCGCCGGCCTCTCGCGACGGGGTCAGTCGGCGCCGTCATCCTCCGCGACAAGTGCATAGACGGGCAGCCCGGGCAAATGCTTCACCGGCTTGGTGACGATGTAGGTGAAGTAGCGGTCGACTCCGAGATCGGCGTCCAGCAGGCCGTCGATGAGACGCTGGTAGTCATCGATGTGCTTGACGATGGTCTTCAGCAGGTAGTCGATGCCACCGCCCAGCGACCAGCACTCGCGAACCTCCGGGATGTTCATGACCGCGGATTCGAACTTGTGAAAATCCTTCTTGCGATGCGACGCGAGGCCGATCTCGGTGTAGACCGTGACCACCGGTCCCAGCGCGCGGGGACTGACGACGGCCTGGTAGCCTTCGATCACCCCGGCCTGCTCCAGGCGCTTCAGTCGCGTCCAGCAGGGCGTCGGCGACAGGTTTACTTTCTCGGCCAGTGCCACCTTGGTGATACGACCTTGCTTTTGCAGAATCGAAAGGATCTGCAGGTCTGTCCTGTCAAGTTTCATTCAGTGGATCACCGTCAATGGCGCCGCCGCGGTTCGGTCGGCTTCACCCTGCGCCCTGGCGGTTCCTGTCACCGGGCGCGTTCGCGTCGTCCCGAGGAGTTTATACCTTGTGTCGCCGGTGTGGTGGAAGTTCCGGCTCGACACGATGCCATCGCATCAGCGCCCTCGGCCGGCGCCGGACGGTGGACTCGTCGGCGCGATCGCATCGACCGGCTCGTGCGACAACAGCGGCACGGCGTCGTGCGTGTCGGCGTCCATCATCTGCGCGATCCGCTGCATGGCGGCAAGCAGCATGTTGCGTTCCCAGGCGTCGAGGGCGGCGAAGCGGCAGGCGAACGCGTCCTGCAGCAACGGTGGCGAACGGTCCTGCAGTTGCCGGCCGGCCTGCGTCAAGCGGATCTGCACGCGTCGCCGGTCGCCGCCGTCGCGGGCGCGGCTGACCAGCCCGCGTCGCTCCAGTCGCTTGACGATATCGGTCACCGTCGCCTGGCTGAGGCTGATGCGTCGTGCGATGTGTGACGGCGCCAGTTCACCGGCGCTGGCGAGCTCGCGCAGGAGCAGCGCCTGGGGCCCGGTCAGCTGGTGGCTTTGTGCCAGTTGCCGGGAGTGCAGGTCGACGGCGCGGATGACGCGACGAATGGCGACGAGGATTTCTCCCGCCGTCGAGTCGCGGTTGGTTCCGGCTTCACTGCCTGTCATAAAGCTTCGTGTTCTAAATAAAAAGAAACGTGGGAAATTACATGCGGTCAATAATATCCGTAAATTATACATGGATTTGTTGAGGTCGGTCGGTCAGGTACTTAGAATGAAAAACAATTTGACGATCCGAGGATACATCCACCATGTGCGGACTCAGCGGAGAAGTCCGATTCGATGGGCGCTGGCCGGCGGTCGAGGCCGTCGCCCGAATGAACCAGGCCCAGACGCCGCGGGGTCCGGACGCGGCCGGCCTCTTCCAGGCAGGCAATATTGCCCTGGGTCACCGCCGGCTGAAGGTCATCGACCTGGGCGAGGCGGCAGCCCAGCCCATGATCGACAACGAACTGGGGCTGGCCATCGCGTTCAACGGTTGCCTCTACAACTACCGTGCCCTGCGCGCCGAGCTCGAGGCGTCGGGCTACCGCTTTTTCTCCCACGGCGACACGGAAGTCATTCTCAAGGCCTGGCACGCATTCGGTGCCCGTTGCGTGGCGCGGTTTCACGGCATGTTCGCCTTCGTCGTGTGGGAGCGGGATTCGGGTCGCGCGCACTTC
>JAUIDF010000311.1 GCA_030429125.1 Gammaproteobacteria bacterium
GGGTGTTCATCTCGAGGAAGTAGAAGTTCTTCTCGCCGTCGACGATGAACTCGACGGTGCCTGCCGAGTGGTATCCGACCGCCCGCGCCAGGGCCACCGCCTGTTCACCCATGGCAACCCGCGTGTCCTCGTCGATGAACGCCGAAGGCGCTTCTTCGATGACCTTCTGGTGACGCCGCTGGATCGAGCATTCGCGCTCGTTCAGGTACAGGCAGTTGCCGTGGGTGTCGGCGATCAGCTGAATCTCGATGTGGCGCGGCTGATCGACGAACTTCTCCACGAACACGGCGTCGTCGCCGAAGCTCGCCTTGGCCTCGCTGCGGGCACGCTCGAAACCGTCGCGGCATTCGGCGTCGTCCCAGGCGATGCGCATGCCCTTGCCGCCGCCTCCCTTGCTGGCCTTGAGCATGACAGGGTAGCCGATATCCCGTGCCAGCTCGACGGCGTGGTCCGCGTTCTCGATGATGCCGTCGAAGCCGGGAATGGTGTTGACCCCGGCCGCCTTGGCGAGGCGCTTGGACTCGATCTTGTCGCCCATGGCCGAGATCGCGCTCGCCGACGGGCCGATGAAGGTGATGCCCTTCGACGCAAGCGCTTCAACGAAGGGGCCGTTCTCGGACAGGAACCCGTAGCCGGGAAACACCGCGTCCGCGCCGGTGCGCTCGCAGGCCTTCAGAATGCGCTCGACCGAGAGATAGCTTTCCGAGGGCGCGGCGGCGCCGAGCAGGACGGCCTCGTCCGCCATGGCCACGTGAACGGCATCCCGGTCGGCCTCGGAGTACACGGCGACGGTGGAGATACCCATGGCGCGGGCGGTACGCATGGCGCGGCAGGCGATCTCACCGCGGTTGGCAATCAGGATCTTGGCAGGCATCAGGAGAGTCCGAAAGAATCGAGCAACGTCGTGCTGTTGAATGGGCGGCCGACATTATAACCGCCGCACCACGGCCGCGGGCGGCGAGCGCCGCACGTCATCCGCCGGCTTGCAGGGCGCCGATGTTCTCTAGCGTCGACTGGATGTTGCGGCGGGCCTGCGACTCGTACAGTTTGTTGAATACCTCACTGACGAAGATGCGTTCGCGGGCCAGCAACGTGCGCAGGAACTTTCTCTGACCTTCGAAGAACTGCTCGTCCGTCAGGTGCGTGCTCTCGGCACGCACGAGACGACTGTCCTTGATGAACTCGTCGAACGGCAGCCCGAAACTCGAAAGATCGATATCGACCACGTAGGCGATATCCGTACTGGCCGGCAATTCGCGATGCTCGGTCGCGATGATCATGCCGTAAACCCGGTCAACGAGCGAATCCGGCAGGTCGCCGCGCGCATGGCGGGCGAACCACTCGGCGCTGTTGCGTTCGTTTTCGGGATCGCCGATCCGGTAGATGACATCGTGAAACCAGATGGCGAGTTCCACGGCCGCGAGGTGTTGGTAGTCTGCCGGGATCAGGTCGACCTGCCTGAGGCAATGGCGAATGTGATCGCCGGTATGGTATCGACGATGCGGTTCGCCGTAGTGATCGACGATCGCACGGCACAGTCGCAGCGCCTTGCTCTCGCCCGACGATGAGCCGGCCCGTTTCCAAAGGGCAATAAAACGTTGCTCGTCCATACCGGCAGTCGGGTCCGGGGTCGTTGATCGTGCTTGTTCAGGCTGCGACTTCGCTCTTCACGCGTTCGAGCGCGCGAGTGGAAAGCGCCAGCTTGTCACTGAGCTGCTTCATGACGCTGAGTGCCACCGTCGAGTTCTCCGTGATCAGCCGAAGGAAGGCATCGTTGGATATATTCAGCGTCTGCAGGTTGCCCTTTGCGCGCAGGGTAGCCGACCTCGGCGCATTGCTCAGCACGGCCATCTCGCCGACCAGTTCGTCCTTGCCCTTGGTGAACAGCACCAGCTCCTCGCCGTCCACCGTACCGAGAATCTCGACCTCGCCCTCGAGTACGACGAACACCGTATCGCTCGGCTCGTTGATGCGGCAGAGTATCTCCCCGTCCTGCCACGCCGTCGCCTCGCTGGTGAAGGCAAGCAGTTTCAGCTTGGCCGGATCCAGCTTGTTGAACATGGGAATTTGCTGCAATCGCTCAGCTTCCTGGAAGACATCCATCCTTATTCAGCCAGTCGGTCAAGTACCAAGTTTCGCGGCGCCCGCCCGGACGGGTCGCCCGCATTCATTTCGCGCCGCCGCCGGTTTTCCCGCGGCCGGCAGTCGCTCCCGAGCGCCGGTCGGCCCGGGCGTCAAGCGCGAGATCGAGAAGATTGTTCAGTATTTCAAATAATAAGGTGTAGCGAGTCGCGAAAGCAACCGGCCGGCTTTAACGATCGCGCTTAGTGCAATGAAAACAAACATAAATCAAGGACTGTCCCGAGAGTCGGCCTCGTAGGCCGCCACGTCCCCGGGCGTGTTCAGGTTGAGAAACGCATTCTCGCGCCCGCGAAAATCCGCGCGTGCCAGTCCGACGTCCTCGAGAAAACGATCGATCTTGCGCTCGCCGGCCGCCAGGTAGCCACGCAACGAATCGGCGATGTCGCGACGGTAGGCGCAGAACGTGGGTTGCAGCCGCCTGCCATCGAAGGCGCAGGCGGTCGGTGTATCCGCCGCGTCTGCTGCGTCGAGCAACCGCTCGACCAGGTCGTGCGGCAGGTTGGGTGCATCGCACGGGACCGTCACCAGCCACGGCGACCGGCAGGCGCCGAGCGCCGACAGCACGCCCGCCAGGGGACCGTCGAACGAGTCGGATTCGTCTGCCACCACCGGGTATCCCCAGGCGCCGTAGATGTCCCGATTGCGGTTCGCGCTGATCGTGAGCTCGCCGACCTGGGGGGCGAGACGGTCGAGCACCAGCATCGCCATCGGACGACCCGCCACCGGATGCAGCCCCTTGTCGACCCCGCCAAGTCGTCGCCCGAGCCCGCCGCACAGGACCAGGCCGGTGACCTCCCGTTTGAGGATTTCCTCGTCGTTCATGAAGCTTAAGCCCGGTTTAAGTCGTTGTCGGCAAAATCACGGTGGCGCAATACAGCATCTTCCGGGAAACGCTATAATATGTAGGATTTCCCATCGGGCGCGGGGTTCGCTCGCACCGTGCGCGGTGGAAGCAACGCATACCCGATGCGCCGGGACTTCCCGGCGGGTTCGACAACGCCGAATTCCAGGTCACCATGAAGAGATCCGAAACGATCATACCGCATTACCTCGGCCGGCTGACTGCCGGACTGTGCATCCTGCTGCTCGCCGGTTGCAGCGTCCTGAGCCCGCCGAGCGAGCCCGCCTACCAGCGTGCCCAGCAGTCGCGAGACCTGGAGGTGCCGCCGGACCTGACCGCGCCCGGCGGCCGCAGTGGCGTACCCGAGGTGGTTGCCGCCGAGGCCAGCGCGGGCGAACTGGAGCAGTTCGAGACGTTCAAGCAGTTCGAACAGTGGGAAGAGTTCGAACAGTACCGACAGTGGAAGGCCGAGGGCGGCGCCGAGGAGCAGCTCGACTTCCAGGCGTTCATGGAAGCCCGCCGCGCGGTTCGCGAGGATGGCAGCGAAGGCGCGGGTGTATCGGTGGATTCCAATTTCGACCAGTCCCGTGACGTTCGAGTTGCCGCCGGCGCCGAGGAGACGATGGAATACCTCGACGCCGCATTGACGGCAATGGATGTCGCCATCCTCGCACGAAACCCGGACAAGTTCCGAATCGACGTGGCGCTGCCGGAAGTGCGCGAATCATCGGTATTCAAACCGAGCGGAGATCAGTTCTCGCTGCAAGTCGGGCGCGACCGGCGCGACATGGTCATCGCGCTGGTGACCCGTAGCGGCGAGCGCTTGACGACGCCGCCGGCCGCCCAGTTCATGAATCGGCTCGCCAACCAGGTCCGCCTCGCCAAGGTTCGGCTGGAGATCGAGGAGCGGGTCGCGCAACCCCGCGAGAAACGCGGGAACCTGCGCACCACCGAGACCGGGCACCTGGTGCTGGGCCTGCCCG
>JAUIDF010000312.1 GCA_030429125.1 Gammaproteobacteria bacterium
GTGCGCAATCCGGCCGCCTCGGCGGGCGAGCCATCCACCACCTCGCCGACCACCGATTCGAGTTCGGGAAGCCGCGGTTGCATGCCGATGGCGCGCTCGATACCCGCCGGCGACAGCGCGTCGGACACGTCGCCTTCCAGGGCCAGGGACGCCGTGACGCGCTCTCCGCTCTCGCGCCGTACCTCGTAGGTCACCGATTCGCCGTCCAGCAGCCGGTCCATCAGGTACAGCCTGTGCTCGCCCCAGGTCTGGGTGCGGCGACCGTCGATCGCCTGGATCTCGTCGCCGGACCTGAGACCGGCGCGTTCCGCCACCGAACCCGCGAACACCTCGCCGACGACCGGGCGAACGCCGTCGACGCCGATCATGAAAATGGCCCAGTATGCGATGATGGCGAACAGGAAGTTGAACGCCGGTCCCGCGACGACGACGGCGGCACGCACGCCCAGTGGCTTGCGGTTGAAGGCACGGTGCCGCTCGGCTTCGTCGACTTCGCCCTCGGACTCGTCGAGCATCTTTACGTAGCCGCCGAGTGGAATCATGGCGATGGCGTACTCGGTACCGTCGCGCCCGTAACGCGACCAGATCGAGCGACCGAAACCGACGGAGAACTTCAGCACCTTGACGCCGAGCTTGCGGGCAACCCAGAAATGACCGAACTCGTGCACGGTTACGAGGATGCCGACCGCGAGCACGAAGCCGAGGACGCTGTTCAGGATGGACACTATCGCAGCACCTCGGCGCGCGCGGCGTCGCGCGACACACTGTCGACGTGAAGTACGCCGTCTACACTGGATTCGTGCGGCAGATTGACGGCATCGAGCGTGGACTCGATCACGTCGGCGATGCGGGGAAAGGCGATCTCGCCGGCAAGGAAGGCGGCAACGGCCACCTCGTTGGCGGCATTGAGAATGATCGGCGCGTTACCGCCCGCGCGGGCGGCGTCGCGCGCAAGGCGCAAGCAGGGAAACCGGGTCTCGTCGGGCGGCTCGAACTCGAGTTGACTCATCGTGTAGAAATCCAGGGAGGCGGCGCCCGAGGCGATCCGCTCGGGCCAACCCAGGCCATGAGCTATGGGAATTCTCATATCCGGCGCTCCCATCTGTGCGATCACTGACCCGTCGATGTATTCTACCATCGAATGAATCGTGCTCTGGGGATGAATTACGACACGGACATCGTCGCAATCCACGGCAAACAGGACGCAGGCCTCGATGAGTTCCAGCCCCTTGTTCATCAGGGTCGCAGAGTCCACCGAGATCTTCGGACCCATGGACCAGTTTGGATGGGCAACGGCCTGGGCGGGCGTGACGCTCGCCAGGGCATCACGCGCCAGTGTGCGAAACGGTCCGCCGGATGCAGTCAGCAGAATGCGCCGCACCCCGGTGCGCGACGAGTCCCCCCAGCGACCGGGCAGACACTGGAAAATGGCGTTGTGCTCGCTGTCGAGCGGAATCACGGTGGCGCCCGCCTCGCGAGCTCGCCGCATGATGGCATCGCCCATCATCACCAACGGCTCCTTGTTGGCAATCAGCACCCGTCGGGGCGCGTTCAAGGCCGCCAGCGTCGGCATCAGGCCGGCCGCACCGACGATGCCGGTGACGACGGCATCGACGGATTCATGCCCTGCCACGTGCACCAGTCCGTCGGCTCCCCACAGGACCGTGGTCATCACGCCCCGTTCGAGCAGCCGCTTTTCCAGCGCAAGCGCCGCGTCAGCGGAGGCGACGACGGCGAACGCCGGCCGGTGCCGTTCACACTGCTCGAAGAGCTTCTCGACACGACCGTGGCCGGTCAGCGCGAAGACCTCGAACCGGTCCCGGTGACGCCCAATGACATCCAGGGTGCTGTCGCCAATGGAACCGGTCGCCCCGAGCACCGTCACCCGCTGCCGACGCACGCCGATCGCGTCGGCACCCGGACTCGTGGCTTGCGCGTTCATGGATACCCGCCCCTGTCTACCAGAGCGATTCGGCGGTCGTCGATTGCAGGATCCAGACCAGGACGGCAAACACCGGCGCGGCGGCGAGGATGCCGTCGAAACGGTCGAGCAGACCGCCGTGGCCCGGCAGCAGCTGGCCGCTGTCCTTGACCCCGGCCATGCGCTTGAAAAGACTCTCGGTGAGATCGCCGACCACCGACAGCAGCGCCGTCACCACGCACACGCCGATCCATGGCAGGACCGCCATCGGCACACCGCCCGGAAACCACCACACCGCGGACAACCCCACCGCGGCGGCGCAGGCCAGACCGCCGGCGACCCCTTCCCAGGTCTTCCCGGGACTGATCCGCGGCGCCAGCCGGTTGCGTCCGAAACGCCGGCCAACGGCGTAGGCCCCGATGTCGGCCGCCCAGACCAGCAGGAGCAGCATCCACAGGTAGTCTCCGCGCGCCTCGGCCCAGCCGCGCAGCGCGACCAGCGCCAGGTAGCCTGGCACGAGGACGAAAAATCCGAGCACCAGCCCTGTCGCCGCCGGCACATCCCGCCGTGCGCTCCAGGCGCGCATCAACAACGGCGCCAGGCACCACAGCACGACCGCGAGCGTCAGCAACGGTGCAGACGGCGCCTCGCCCCAGGTCATCAGGGCGCCGGCCAGCGCAAGGACGAGGCCATAGAAGACGGCAACGACGTGCCTGCCGGGCAGGCACAGTCGGGCCCACTCCCAACCGCAGGCAGCCACGGCAAGCGCCAGGGCCGCGGCGAACCACGGCACCGGCAGGAAAAAGAAAACGAGAATGAACGCCGCCAGCATCGCCAGCGCGGTATAAACGCGGGTTTTCAGCACCGACGCGCCCTCGGCGCGACGCCGCCGGTCGTCGGCGGGCAGCGCGCCTGGCGGGCGGGGGCCAGAGCCCCGGCACCGGGGGCGGGGAGGCGGACCATGGCCTGTTCAGCGGCCCATGCTGACCTGCTCACCGGTCTGTCCGAAACGCCGCTCCCGGCCGGCATAGGAGCGAAGTGCCGCGTCCAGCTCGGCCTCGTCGAAGTCGGGCCAGAGGACGTCGGTAAAGTACAGTTCGGTGTAGGCCAGTTGCCACAGGAGGAAGTTGCTGATGCGTGATTCGCCGCCAGTGCGGATGAACAGGTCCGGATCGGGCATGCCGGCGGTGCTCAGCCGGGCGCCGAACGCGGACTCGTCGACATCCTCGGCAGCCAGTCGCCCGGCAGCGAGATCGACGCCGATCCGTTGCGCGGCCTGGGCGATGTCCCAGCGCCCGCCGTAGTTGATGGCAATGGTCAGGTTGAGCTTGTTATTCACCGAGGTGAGCTGCTGGGCGTTCTTGACCAGCAGCTTCACCCGCGAGCCGAAGCGCTCGAGATCGCCGATGATACGCAGGTTGACGCCGCCCTCGTGCAGTTTGCGAATCTCGTTTTCGAGGGTCGAGATCAACAACTCGACGAGAAATTCGACCTCGGTGCGCGGACGACGCCAGTTTTCGCTGCTGAAGGCGAACAGTGTCAGGTAGGAAATTCCGCGGTGCCCGCACGCACGCACCATCTCCCGGACCACTTCCACGCCGCGGCGATGCCCGGCAATGCGCGGCATGCCCCGGCGGCGCGCCCAGCGCCCGTTGCCATCCATGACCACGGCCACGTGCCGCGGGCCGCCTGCTTCACTCATCGATACCTCCCCGGGATCGGGAACGCCGCACACCGGTCGAACCGTAGCCGCCCGCTGGCGCAGGCGGCGCGCTCATCCGCCCGTTCCCGGGCGTCGGTGCGCACCGAAAACGTCGCGTTGGCAGTCGGCGAATCACAATCTCAGATTTCCATGACCTCTTGTTCCTTCTCCGACACGACGCCGTCGATCTCGGCGACGAACTTGTCGGTGAGTTCCTGAACGCGGTCTCCCGCGCGCTTCTCGTCGTCCTGGCTGATCTCCTTCTCCTTGACCAGCTCCTTCACGTGATGCAGCGCGTCGCGCCGGATGTTGCGGATGGCGACCTTGCCGTTCTCGCC
>JAUIDF010000313.1 GCA_030429125.1 Gammaproteobacteria bacterium
GGCGACCCCGGTCGCACGCCCGCCCTCGAACTCGATACGCGAGACCAGCACGCCCGATTCGACCACGAGATTCGGCCGCGACATCGCCGGACGCAGGTAGGCATTGGCCGTCGACCAGCGCACACCGTCCTTGACGGTCATGTGCATGGGGCCGAAGCCTTCCTGCTGGAAGCCGTTGTAGTCTTCCGTCACCGGGTAGCCCGCCTGGCGGCCTGCCTCGATGAAGGCCCGGTACAACGGGTTCAGCCGCATCTCGTTGCCGTTGCATACCGCGAGCGGGCCGTCACTGCCGCGATAATCGTCGGCGCCGCGGTACCAGGTTTCCATGCGCCTGAAGTACGGCAGGCAGTCGCGATAAGCCCAGCCCTCGGCCCCACGCGACGCCCATTGCTCGAAGTCGCAGGCATGACCACGCACGAAGACCATGCCATTGATCGACGAGGAACCGCCCAGCACCTTGCCGCGCGGCGTGTGCAGGCGTCGACCATCCATGAAAGGTTCCGGCTCCGACTCGAAGAACCAGTTGAAGCGCGGCATGTTCATGGGAATGGACAGCGCCGTCGGCATCTGCACGAAAATGTGCCGGTCCGAGCCGCCGGCTTCGAGCAGGAGCACCCGCACGTCGGGGTCCTCGGTAAGGCGGTTGGCCAGCACGCAGCCCGCGGAGCCCGCGCCGACGATGATGTAGTCGTAGGTGTTCCCGTTCATTCGTAGACCTAAAAGACGCTTTCGACGTCGCCGAGCTCGACATACACGCTCTTCAGTTGCGTGTGGTGCCTGAGCGTTTCGATGCCGTTCTCGCGACCGATGCCCGACTGCTTGTAACCGCCGACCGGCATCGTCGACGGTGACAGGTTGTAGGTATTGATCCAGCAGATGCCGGCTTCCAGGCGGTGGATCACGCGGTGGGCACGGCGCAGGCTTTCCGTGAACACGCCGGCGGCAAGGCCGTACTCGGTATCGTTGGCGCGGCGCACGACTTCTTCCTCGTCGCTGAACCCGAGGATGGACATGACGGGCCCGAAGATCTCTTCGCGCACGATCCTCATCTCGTCGGTGCAATCGGTGAATACCGTCGGCGCCACGTAGGCGCCACGGGCGAGGGCGCCGTCCGTGAGCCGTTCGCCGCCCGCCAGCACGCGCGCGCCCGCCGCCTTCCCGGCCGCCAGGAATTCGAGCACCTTGTCCAGGTGACCGAAACTGACCAGCGGCCCGAAATTGACTTCCGGATCGAGCGGGTCGCCGATGCGAATGGCGCGTACGCGCTCGACCACGCGACGCTCGAACTCGTCGCGTACCGCGTCGTGAACGAACACCCGCGTGCCGTTGGTACAGACTTGTCCCGTGCTGTAGAAATTGGCCATCAGCGCGGCGGACACCGCCTTGCCGATATCGGCATCGTCGAAGACGATGAGCGGCGACTTGCCGCCGAGCTCCATGGTCACGTCCTTGAGACTGGACGATGTCGCCGCCGCGGCCACCTTCTTGCCGGTGCCGACTTCACCGGTAAACGACACCTTGTCGATGCCGGGATGCGTCGTGAGCCATGCCCCGACCCGGCCATCGCCCTGCACCACGTTGAACACACCGTCGGGTACGCCGGCCTCGGTATAGATCTCGGCAAGCCGGCACGCCGTCAGCGGCGTGACCTCGCTCGGCTTGAACACCATGGCATTGCCGGCCGCGAGCGCGGGCGCCGACTTCCAGCACGCGATCTGGATCGGGTAGTTCCAGGCGCCAATACCGGCGCAGACGCCGAGCGGCTCGCGTCGCGTGTAGATGAAACTCGACCCCGGCATCGGGATCTGGTCACCCTGGATGGCGGGCGCGAGGCCAGCGTAGTACTCCAGCACGTCGGCGCCGGTGACGATGTCGACCGCAGCGGTTTCGGAGATCGGCTTGCCCGTATCCAGTGTTTCCAGCCGCGCCAGCTCGTCGTTGCGTGCACGCAGAATCGCCACCGCGCGCAACAGGATGCGCGAGCGTTCGACCGGATCGAGCGCGGCCCACCGGGCCTGTCCCGCCCGCGCCGACTCGATGGCCCTGTCGACATCGGCTTCCGACGCCTGGCGCACCTGGGCCAGCACCTCGCCGTTTGCCGGGTTGATGGATTCGAACGTTTCTCCCGAGGTGGCGTCGAGGCAGGCGCCGTCGACGTACAGTCCCCGGGACGCACCCGTCGTCATCGTTGCTGTCTCCGCTTGCGTCGGCGGAGATTGTAACAGCGAGCGACGGCGGCGACGGCAACACGACGACGACCGCGGCGTCGCGACCTTCGTTCACGGCATCACGCGTCGGCGGGCGATTCGGCCGGGGCCGCCGGCTGCAGGATGAAATCGTAGTGCAGGTGCACGTAGCGACGATCCATCGCGGTGCCGTCCGGCGCGATACCGGGATCGTGTTGCACGTAGTCGGCGACGAGCGAATCCTTGACGCCGAAGACGACGTCTTCGTCCAGGTAGGGATCGCCGCGGGCGAACACGTGCGTGACCAGCGTTTCGAAGCCCTCGGCCGCAATCATGAAATGAATATGTTCTGGTCGGTACGGATGCCTGCCCTGGGCCGACAGCATTTCGCCCACCGGACCATCGTCGGGGATCGGGTAGGCACTCGGGCGTACGGTCCAGAACCTGAAACGTCCGTCGTCGTCCGTTTCGAATCGACCCCGCATGGTCGAGCGGTCGCGGTTCTGGACATCGTAGTAACCGTCGCCGTCCGCGTGCCAGGTATCGACCGACGCGCCGGCCAGGGGACCGGCGGCGCCGCCGCTGACGGAGCCCGTCACCAGCATGGGCGTACCGTCGACATCCGGCGCGATGTTCTCGCCCGGCGCGCAGGCGGGTCGCGCCTCGACGAAGAACGGACCGAGCACCGTGGTCTCGGTCGCACCGTCATCGTGGCGATGGTTGATGGCATCGACAAGCATCGAGGCGCCGAGCGTGTCGGACAGGAGAATGAACTCCTGCCGCCGATCGTCACACTTGTGCCCGACCCGGGTCAGGAAGTCGATGGCCGCCGCCCATTCGGCCTGGGTCGGCTCGATGTCGCGGATGAAGTCGTGCAGGTGACGCACCAGCGCTTCGCTAACCTGGCGCATGCGCGCACTGCGCGCGTCGCCCAGGCGCTCAAGCACCGCATCGGTGATCGTCTGTTCATCATGGTTTCGCGTCATTGTCCGCCTCCTGTGGTCGTATCGCGCCAGCGGAACACGGTTCGGCCGTCGAGCCCGTCACCGCGGCGAGGATCTCGCGTGCGTCGTGGTCATCGTTGCCGCGCCACGCCACCACCTGGTCCGGACGCACCAGCACCAGTGGCGCCTCGTAGAGCGAGAGTGCCCGTTCGTCGTCAAGCGCCACTCGCGCAAGGTCGATACCGCGTGCCCTCGCCGCCGCGGCGAACCCGTCTCCCCCCGGCGCGCTGCGCCCGAAGCGCAGCAACGTCCACTCGAATCCGAACCGATCGTAAAGCGAGCGCCCGTCCTCGAGCCAGAGATGCGGCGCCCTGCCGCCGGGCGTCGCCGACGCGACGTACTCGTTGGCACGGTCCGGCGGCGAGGCCGTACCGTCGGGGACGATCACCGGCGAGTCGTCATAGCGCGTGCCGAACGTGATGCCCGGGATGTCGAACTCGGCCCGGCCATGGGCCAACAGGGCGGCGCCGGCTTCTCCCCGCAGCGCCTCGCCGCTGGCGTCGTCATCCTCGAGGCCGGGTTTCGCCTTCAGCGAGCCCAGCGACTCGGCGAAGGCGCGGGCATACGAGGTGTTTCGAATCGCCGCCGGCCGGCGCTCGCGCTCGTAGCTCTGCAGCAACGCCGGTCCGGCGACCCCGTGGACGGCCGCGGACAGCTTCCACCCCAGGTTGACGGCGTCCTCGACCGCGGTGTTGTAGCCGAGCCCGCCGGCGGGCGTGAACAGGTGCGCGGCGTCACCGCCGAGGAACACCCGGCCGACCCGAAA
>JAUIDF010000314.1 GCA_030429125.1 Gammaproteobacteria bacterium
AGGCGAGAGACTGTTCGCGTACCAGCAGCAGCAGGAAGACCACGGCGAAGGCCATGAATCCCGGCACTTCGCGCAGGCTTTGCAGAATGCCGATCTCCACGCCCGTGAAGGCGGCCCGCTCGATGGCAAAATTATTGAGCAACGCCGACCAGGTGGCGAACGACAGCGGCACGGCCGAGGCCATGAGCAGCAGGAGCAGGTCGGGGCGATTCTTGATGCGGGTGAACATCGCCGTATTTTACCGGATCGGACGGTATTTCACCGGGGTTTCAGACGTGCGTCGACGCTAGTCGACCGCCCTGCCCATGCGTTCCCAGCGGAAGTTGAAGCGGTCGTCGACCGACAGCCACACCTGGCGGGCAAGGCCGATGACGTCGGCCAGCGGAATCATGCCGATGCGCCGGGAGTCCTGGGAGTGGTTGCGGTTGTCTCCCATCACGAAGACGTGCCCGTGCGGGACGTCGAAAGACAGCTTCTCCTCGCCGGGATGGGTCCATTCGACTTCGTACAGCCCGCGCGCGCCGCGCTCGACCACCTCGATGCGACCGCCCGGGCGGTCGGTGGAACGAACGGTCAGGTCCTGCCCGTTCCTGGCGACCCGGGTGCCGTCGATCTCGATGCGATCGCCGGGCATGCCGACGATGCGCTTGATGAACACCATGTTCCGGTTGTCCGGGTAGATGAACAGCGCCACGTCGCCATGGCGCACCGTGCGCGAGCAGCCGGGACAGTTGACGCGCTTGTCGGCAAACAGGAAATCCCCTCGCTGGATACCCGGTGCCATGCTCTGCGAGGGAATGCGAAAAGGTTCGACGACGTGGGCGCGCACGTAGCCGCCTCCCGCCTTGAAAACGCCCACGTAGGCCAAGAGGAGAACGCCGGCGTAGACCGGCAGCGTCTGCCATGGTCTTGGCGGCGCGGGCGAGCGCCAGGCCCGCCACATGGCGTCGGCGATGCCGTATACCCACGCCGCGCCCGCCGCGAGCAGACTGGCGCCGAGGGCGGCGAGCAGGAAGCGATCCGGTACCAGCAGCGAGGCAAGGGCCATCAGAAACAGGACGGCCGCGCAGAAGATGCCGAATATCCACAGGGCCTTGTTCGGCTGCCCGTTGAACAACTGGCCGAACCCGGGGAGTACGAACGCCATGGCACCGGCGACCAGCACGGAGAGGATGTCGCCGCGTCGCGGCGGTGCGACGGGCGCGGTATCGGGTGTTTCTTCCACGGGGAATTCCGGACGATAGACAGGTCGGCGGCGGGTCTTGGCGACGGCCGGCGCATGTTATCATGCCGCGCGTCGTCGAGAGCGACGGGCGCGGTGGTCCGCCGAAGGGCCCCTGGCCGGTCGCAGTCTTTTCGAACCTCCCGGAGCCGACATTGAGAACGGGTTTCTTCGTTACCTGCCTGGTCGACCTGATGCGGCCGTCGGTCGGGTTCGCTGCCGTCGACCTGCTCGAGGATGCCGGCTGCGACGTGCACGTGCCATCCGCGCAGACCTGTTGCGGCCAGCCCGCGTTCAACAGCGGCGACGTGGCGAGCACGCTGCCCATCGCGCGGCAGGTCATCGAGGCATTCGCCGACTACGACTACGTCGTGGTGCCGTCGGGTTCCTGTGCCGGCATGATCCGGACGCACTATCCGGAGCTGTTCGAAAACGATTTCAGCTGGAGACGCCGTGCCCTCGACCTGGCCGATCGCACCTACGAGTTGACGACGTTTCTTGCCGACGTGGCCCACTGGACAGGTCCCGACGCCACGCCCTCCGGCAAGGTCACCTACCACGATTCGTGTTCCGGCCTGCGCGAACTCGGCATCCGGGAGCAGCCGCGCAAGCTGCTCGCGCAGCTCGAGAACGTGGAACTGGTGGAACTGCCCGACGCCAACGTGTGCTGCGGGTTCGGCGGCACCTTCTGCGTGAAGTACGACGACATCTCCACGCGCATGGTCGACGAAAAGGTTGGCAACGTCGTCGCCACCGGCGCGCCGGTGCTGCTGGGCGGGGATCTCGGCTGCCTGCTGAATATCGCCGGCCGGCTGCGCCGCCGGGGCGACACCACGCGGGTGTATCACGTTGCCGAGTGGCTGGCCGGACGGCAGGCGCGTCCCGGCATCGGCGAGCCGGCGGGCGAGGACTCATGACCGTCGCGCAGTCGGCGAAGGCGTTTCGAACGCGTTCGCGCCGGGCGCTGCTCGACGGCGACCTGCGCGAGGCCCTGGGCCGGGCGCGGGGCGGCTTCGTCGAGCAGCGGCGCGCGGCATTCGACGCGCTGCCCGAGTTCGAGTCGCTGCGCGACGCGGCCAACGAGATTCGCGAGCACACGCTGTCGCACCTCGACTACTACCTCGAACTGTACGCCGCCAACGTCGAGAAGAACGGCGGCACCGTGCACTGGGCGTCCACCGCCGAGGACATGAACCGCATCGTCGTGGACATCTGCCGGCGCGCGGGCGCGAAGATGGTGACCAAGGGCAAGTCCATGGTCAGCGAGGAAACCGATCTGCACCATGCGTTGGCGGCGGCGGGTATCGAGCGCATGGAGACCGACCTCGGCGAGTACATCATTCAGCTCGCCGACGAGCCGCCGAGCCACATCATCGCGCCGGCGGTGCACAAGACCCGCGCGCAGATCACCGAGCTGTTTCATCGCCACCACGGCCGTTACGGCATCGAGACCCGGGCCGAGGACCGCACCGCTATCGTCGCCGAGGCGCGCCGCGTCCTGCGCGAGGCCTTCCTGTCCGCCGACGTCGGCATCACCGGCGCCAACTTCCTGGTGGCTGAGACCGGCTCCAACATCATCGTCACCAACGAGGGCAACGGCGACCTCACATCCTGCCTGCCGAAGGTGCACATCGTCACCGCGGGCATCGAGAAGGTCATTCCCACGCTCGACGATCTCTCCGTGTTCCTGCGCCTGCTGGCGCGCAGCGCCACCGGCCAGGAGATGTCGGCTTACAGCACGCTTTATTCCGGCCCCGCGCGTGAAAACGACACCGACGGGCCGGCCGAGTACCACGTGGTGCTGCTCGACAACGGCCGCTCGACCATGCTCGGCAACGAGTTCCACGAGATGCTGCGCTGCATCCGCTGCGGCGCCTGCCTGAACCACTGCCCGGTCTACAGCCATATTGGCGGGCACGCCTATGGCTGGGTGTACTCCGGTCCCATGGGATCGGTGCTGACGCCGTTGTTCAAGGGCCTCGACGAGGCCTACGATCTGCCCAACGCCTGCACGCTCAACGGCCGCTGCCAGGAAGTGTGCCCGATGCGCATTCCGCTGCCCTCGTTGCTGCGCCGGCTGCGTCAACGGCAAGTCGAGGCGCGGCTGACGCCGGCGCGGCAGCGATTCGCCCTCTCGTTGTGGTCGAAACTGGCGTCGCGCCCGCGCGCCTACCGCTTTCTCACCAATGCGTCGACGCGCACCCTGGCCTGGTTCGGCCGGCGTCGCGGCGCGCTTCGATACCTGCCCGCCGCCCGTGCGTGGACCCGCGGCCGAGACATGCCGGCACCGGAAGGCGAGACGTTCATGACCCGATGGCGAAAGCAGGGCAGGGCGAAGCCGTGAGCCGCGAGCGCATCATCGGCGAGATACGCCGCGCGCTGAAGCGGCGCGAGGCGCTGGACGAGAACGTCAGGCGCGGCATCGAGGCGCGCAGCGCCGGCATTCGCCCCCACGTGCAGCCGGTCTACGACGACGATCCCGTCGAGCGGCTGCTCGGCAAGCACGAGGCACTGCACGGCAGCGTCGATCGCGTCGATCACCCGACGCGGATCGTCAATGCGGTGGTCGCCTACCTGCGCGATCGCGGCCTGCCCGGGCGGCTGGTGGCAGCCGATCGCGAGCCGCTGCGCGGCCTCTCATGGGGCGACGGGATTCGATGCGAGTACCGGCCCGCCCGTGGCGAAGACACGGTCGCGCTCTCGGTGGCCGACG
>JAUIDF010000022.1 GCA_030429125.1 Gammaproteobacteria bacterium
TCATCGGCGACGAGCGCTTCGCCCTCGACGATGGGTCCGATACCGACGTGGCACTTGAGCACTTGCATCAGACGATCTCCCCGGCAATGGCCGAATCCACGCAGCGCTGCATGCTGGCCAGCGCCGGCTGATAGCCGTAGCCGCCCAGGATGTTGACGATCTTGGCCGAATTGCTGAGCAGGCGGGTCCAGCCGTTGGCCTCGCCGATCTCGCGTGCGTACTGGTTGTAGAAACAGGTCCCCTTGAGCACCTTGGCGCCGGTGTCCTCGAGCGCGGACACCAGTTTCATGCGCACCGCGTCGGCGTAGACCTGGGGCGAGGTGCAGATGATGACCGGCGACACGAACTGCTTGCCCGCGGCGTAGCGGGCGAGATTCTGCATCTCGACCAGCGACAGCTGGGGCGCGGCGAAGACCACCACGTCCACCTTGTCGCCCGGGTTGCCGAAGCCCGAGCGCAGCGCGTCGAGGTCGGCCTCGGTCACGGGTTCCACCGGCAGTCCCGCGGCGCCGACCGCCTCGGCCGAATGCGCCTCCGGGGTCACGCCATCGATATGGAACAGCGGCACCGAACCGTAGCTGGCCATGGCGGCGCCGAAGTGCTTGAGGTCGTCCGAGGTCGGCGTGCCGGTAATGCCCTCCACGTAGGGCACGGCCCAGTAGGAGCCCGCCATGCGACCGATGACGGCGCCGAGGATGCCCCAGTCGGTCAGTTCCGCGGGTTGGGTTTCGACCCGGAAGCGGCGCGTGGCCCGGCGTCGCTCATCCAGGTGCAGACCGTAGCGGGGCGTACGCCCGGTGAGGCCGGCCGCGAGCGCCGAGGGGCCACCTTCGTAGTTGGAGCGCGCGCCGCAAACGCTGTTGGAGTAGATGACCACGCCGGTGTCGCCGAACGCCACGTGGTCGCCGAGCACGGGCGACATGATCGTCTGGTAGTTGATGCACGTGTCGGTCATGAGTATGCCCATGCGCTCGCACGCGGCGATGGTGCGCCGGTCGATGTTGGCCATGGCCTCGGTCTGGCCGAGCGGGTGGTAGTAGTCGAGATCGACGCCGCGCGGATCGGTGATCATGGGGATGGCCACGCGTGCGCCCTGGTCGGCGAGTCGCTCGAGGAACTCAACGCCGGCCTCGCCCACGGACTCGGGATCGGCCATCATGTGCGACTGGCTCACGGGCACCAGGTCGGCGGCGTCGAACATGCGTCCGACCTTGACCTGGTGATCGATGGCCCAGCGCGCACCCTCGCCCATCTCTCCGGCCATCATGGCCCGTTCTTCATCGGTCAGGTTCATAAGCTCAATTCCCCCTGCGATCGGGTCGTATCGGTCATTTCATGGTCTCCGGCAGCCACAGGACGACCTGCGGAAACAGGTAGATAAGGTACAGCATGACGATCTGCACGAGCAGGAAGGGCAGGGCGCCGCGCGCCAGCTTCCACAGGTCGATCTTCGAAATGCCGTGAATGGTGAACAGGTTGACCCCGATGGGCGGCGAGATCTGTGCGATCTCCATGGCGATGGCGGCAAAAATGCCGAACACGATAGGGTGCATGCCCAACTGCTCGGCCACCGGGAAGAAGATCGGGATGGAGATGAGCAGCATTGCCGCGCTTTCCAGGAACATGCCGAGGATCACGTAGGCGATGATCATCAGGGTGACGGCGAACAACCCGCTGGCGTTCTCGATGATCGCCGAGGCAATCATCTGCGGCACCTGTTCGAAGGTCAGGAAGTGGGCGAAGTACTGGCCGAAGACGATGAGCATGAACAGCATCGACGTCGTTCCGGCCGCCGCCACGGCCGCGCTCCTGACCTTGCCGGCGTCGAGGCGGCGTTGCAGCAGCCCGAGCAGAACGACGTAGACCACCGACAGGGCGCCGACCTCGGTAGGGGTGAACATGCCGGTGTAGATCGCCGCGATGATGACGACCGGCAGCAGGACCACGCCAAGCGAGTTCCACGTGGTCCGCAGGCGCTGCTTCACCGGTATGGTGTGCGGCACGCGTATCGACGGACGCGACAGCAATACGTACACCGTGAACGCGCCCATCATGATGATGCCCGGCACCACGCCGCCGATGAACAACTGGCCGATGGAGGTTTCGGTGATGACGCCATAGAGGATCAGCGGGATCGAAGGCGGGATGATGATGCCGAGCGTGCCGCCGCCGGCGACGAATCCGCCGGCGCGGCGTTCACCGTATCGCTCCTCCAGCAGCAGCGGAATGGCCACCAGCCCGACGGTGGCGGCGGTGGCCACGGATGATCCCGAGATCGCCGCGAAGATGCCGCAGGCGGTAATGGTGGCGACCCCGAGCGAATTCGGAATGGACCCGGCCCATGCCTTGGTCACCTCGAACAGGTCGCGCCCCGCGTCGGTCCGCTGCATGAGCGTGCCGGTGAAAATGAACAGCGGCAGGGCGACCAGCTCGAATATCAGCGCGCCCTGCCAGGAGATGTTGATGAAGTTGCGAAAGGCGTGGAACGGATCCTCGATGAGCAGGGCGGCCACGAACGCCGCCATGCCCATCGAGACGAACACCGGCACCGACAGCACCATGAAGAAGAACAGCAGGAAGATCGCGATGTAGCCGGCATAGTCGTAGAAGAAATCCACCCCCATCGCCTCAGTCTCCCACCAGCTCCGGGTGCGTCGCGGCATCGCCCTCGGTCATCTGCACCAGGGTCTGCAGGAGCAGGCCGAGACCGCCGAGCGGAATCGACAACTGCGGTATCCACAGCGGTACTTCGAGCAACGTCGCCGAGACGATGTCGTTGGTGATCGAATACCACATGAAGTAGATCCCCGAGGCGATGATGAGCAGCGCGAACAGCACCGTGACGACTTGCGCCAGGCGGTCGAAGAACCGGCGCTTCGACGGGAACAGCTCGATGAGCAGGGTGACCCTGAAATGCGCGCCGCTCCTGACGGCGAGTGCATTGCCGAGGAAGCCGAGGAAAATGAACGCGTACAGGGTGGTCTCGAACACCCAGATGGTGGGTCGGTCGAACGAGCGCGCAACGGCCTCGTAGGTAATGGGCAGGCACAGGACGATGATCAGGCTCACGGCGACGAATGTCATGGCCGAGCCGATTCTGCGGGCGAATGAAATCATCATGTCCTCCGGGCGCCTTTCGCTCAAACGGCTTTTCTGCGATGAACGGTGAACGCCGGTGGTCGTTCGCGGGCGGCGCGCGAAGTCGCTGTCGCGCCGCCCGCGCCGCGGTTTACTGGGCGGAGATGACCTGCTGGACTTGCGCGGAATAGTTCTCCCGGGCGGCCGCGGTCAGCGACTCGAGTCGTGCGGCGAACGCGTCCCACATCTCGCTGCCGGGCTCGACGATGGTGACCTCGTTGCCATTGGCGCGCACCTCGTCCAGCAGGCTCGACAACTTGTCGATGGCGAACTGCTGCATGTAGTCGCGGGCCTCGGCGGCGGCTTCCATGACCGCCGTGCGGTGCGCGGGCGAGAGGGCGTCGAACTTGTCCTTGTTCATCACGTAGGCGTGGATGAGTGTACCGAGCACGCCGTTGGGCACGAACATGTGAGAGGTGACTTCGTAGTGCTTGAGCCCGACGGCGCCGCCAAGACCGCCCATGGCGCCGTCCACCGTACCGCGCTGCAGGCCCGAGTACACGTCGCCCACGCCCATGATGGTCGGTGCGGCGCCGAGTGCCTGGAGTACCTCGGCCGAGCCCTTGGAATAGGCGCGTATGGACTTGTTGGCGAACGACTCCGGCCCCGCGATCGGAAAGCTCGTGGATACCACCGGCGGACCGATGTCGAACAGGGCGATGATGACCGCGCCTTCCTCGCGCAGCTGCGAGTCGAAGTAGTCGAAGACGGCGTTGCCTGGCTTGAGATTGTCGCGGGTCCACGCCATTGACTTGTCCCACAGCGGCGTGGTGAGAATGCCGACGTCGGCGACGCGCCCGGACCAGTTGTCGAGAGTCGTCAGGGAAATGTCGACGGTGCCCTGCGGAATGGCGGTGGCGACGAACTGCTGCTTCACCATCTCGCCGCCGGCAAACGTCTTCAGGCGGATCTCGCCATTGGCCTTTTCGTCCAGCAGCTTCTCGAACAGGGGCACGAACTCGGCGACCTGGTAGTGCTTGGGGCTGCCCCAGCTCGACAGGGACAGTCGTTCGGCCTTCGCCGCCAGCGGTGCGCCGGCGGCGAAGGCGATCATGGCGGCACCAAGCAGGGTTTTCTTCACGGCAGTTTCCTCCGGGATGGTCATTGATGGCCGCTGCCGGGAGCCGGCGTCTCGGCCGTGTCTGGGCGTTCACTTCGGGTGAAGCGGCGCCGTTAATAACTATATAGTAACTACAGCATAGTATAATGTGGCTGTCAACGCGCCCGGGAATCTGGTAAAGAACCCCGGGATTCGCTAGCTGATTGAAAATAAAAGATGAAGACCTTTTCCCTGGAGCGGGCGAACGAATTCGTGCGGCGATTCTGGCCGCGCGACCCGGACTGCCCGAAACACGAGCAGCTGCGTCGGGCCCTTGTCGATTCCATCGTCGACGGCTTCTGGGGACCGGGGGCGCGGCTGCCGACGGAGTCGGAGTTCGCCTCGACCACGCCGTGCAGCCTGGGCACGGTGCAGCGCGCCCTGCGCGACCTCGTGGCCCAGGGCGTAATCGAGCGGCGCCGCGGCAGCGGCACGGTGGTCGCGGACCTCAACCTGCCGAGCGAGATGCCGCTGCACATGCGCTTCTTCGAGGGCGATCTGCAGGAAGGCGGTCGCCTGCCGATCTTCACCCAGGTGTTGTCACGTCGCCTGCTGGCCGATCACGGCCCGTGGTCGACCCATATCGCGCCGGCCGGCCAGACCGTGGTGCGCATCGACCGGGTGTTTTCGATCGACCGCCGCCTGAAGGTCTATTCGGCGTTCTACGCCGACGCCGGCCAGTTTCCGGAACTTGTCGAACTGCCGGAGGCGGATCTCGGGAATCGGAACTTCAAGTCGTTCATGGCGCGTCGCTACCACACCAGCGTCCACCGCGTGCGCCAGGCGCTGCGCTTCGAGGAGCCCCCCGAGGCGGTTGTTCGTCACGGGGACTGCCGAGCCAGTGCGCCGGCGGCGGTGTTGAACGTGATCGCCTACGCCCTCAACGACGCGCCCATGTACTACCAGGATTTCTACCTGCCGCCCTCGGAGCTGCTGCTGGACCTTGGCATCAGCGTGCGCGCCTGAGCGGGTGGCGCGACGACGCCCGGCGGTTTGCGACCGGCGTCGTCAGCCAACGTCCGTTCATGCACGATGCCGGTCGCGCCCGGCACACCGATTCACCGGTCATCAGCCGCCCTGGAACATCGCTCGCAGGTCGATGCTGGATCGGCGTCCCACGTGTTCGAGATTTTCCTTGAGCCATCGCCGGGCCGTTTCGCGGCCGATATCGTGCAGGTGGCGAAGAAAATTCGACTCCGCGTTGAGCTTGCTCGACGCGCCTAGCGGATTCAGTTGTTCCTGGTTTTCGATCAGGTGCACGTGCAGCCGGCGATAGCCGCGCTCGTCGAGGTGCCCGTCATCGAGCAGCCGGGTGACGAACTCGATCGCCCGCAGGTCGCGAAGCAGGCTGGCATTGAACGTGATCTCGTTGACCCGGTTCATGATCTCCTGGGCCTTGGTCGGCGTGCCTTTTCGTTCCACCGGATTGATCTGCACGATGACCACGTCTGCGCTGCGCGAGCCCTTGTTGAACGGGAACAGCGCCGGATTGCCCATGTAGCCGCCGTCCCAGTAGGGCACGCCGTCGATCTCGACCGCCTTGAACAGCATCGGCAGACAGGCCGAGGCCATGACCCTGTCCAGGGTCAGGTCGCGGTGGTCGAACACCTTCACGCGACCCGTCTCCACGTTGGTCGCCGAGATGAACAACTTCAGGGCAGTACATCGTCGCACGCGGTCGAAGTCGATGGTGCGAGCGACGATGTCGCGCAGCGGGTTGTAGTCGAACGGGTTGAAGACGTAGGGCGAGGTGACGCGCGAGAGCACCTCGGACCACCAGAAGGCCGGTGAATAGTCCAGGCTCCAGTTGCCCATGAAGATGTCGAGCGGGGCGCGCTTCACCGGACTGAAGGCAGCGGCGCCGCTGACCGCGCGCCACAGTTCGTCGAGCTTGCGCCGGGCGCCTTCGCGGCCGCCGCCGACGTAGCCGTCGGCAACGGCGACCGCGTTCATTGCGCCGGCACTGGTGCCGCTGATGGCCTCGATGTCGATGCGGCCGTCCTCGAGCAGGGCGTCGAGCACCCCCCAGGTGAAGGCGCCATGTGCACCGCCGCCCTGCAGGGCGAGATTGACGGAACGCGTCTTTGCGTCGGTCATGCCATCCGCGGGACTACGCCGCCGACCATCCGCCGTCGACGGAAAGCGCCGTGCCGGTGATCGAGGCGGCGTCCTCCGTGCACAGGTAGCACGACAGGCTGGCGACCTGCTCGATGGTGACGAATTGTTTCGTCGCCTGCGCGTGGAGCAGCACGTCTTCGATCACGGCCTGTTCGGAGATGCCGCGACTGTGCGCGGTCTCGGGAATCTGCTTCTCGACGAGCGGCGTCCAGACGTACCCGGGGCAGATCGCATTGACGGTGATCCCCCGCTCGGCCACTTCCAGGGCCACGGTCTTGGTCATGCCCACGACGCCATGCTTGGCGGCGACGTAGGCGGCCTTGTAGGGCGACGCGACCAGGCCGTGCACGGACGCGATGTTGATCACGCGCCCGAAGCCGCGCGACTTCATTGCCGGCAGTACCGCCTTCGTGCCGTGAAACGCGGCGCTCAGGTTGATGGCAATGACCGCATCCCACTTCTCCTCGGGAAACTCGTCGACGGGCGCGACGAACTGGATACCCGCATTGTTCACCAGCACGTCGACGCCGCCCAGTGTGTCCGCGGCATATTGCATCAGTTCGCGTATGTCGCCGGGCCGGGTCATGTCTGCCCGGCGGTAGAGAACGGTCGTGCCCGACTCTGCCTCGATGCCGGTCCGGTCCGCTTCGATCTCGTCGGGATTCTCGATGCCGTGCATCACCACGTTCATTCCGCGGGCCGCGAATGCCTTGGCAATGCCTCGTCCGATACCGCTGGACGAGCCCGTGACGACGGCGTTCATTCCGTTCAACATGATTCGTTTGGCTCCTGGTCGCGAATGGATGGATGCGCGCCCGGCCGTTCGTCGTGCGCCTGCCCCGACCGGCCGGGAGGCGATCGTCGGCAACGATCGGGCGCCCGGCAGGTTTCAGACCAGCATCAGCACGGCCGACATGGCGATGAGAAACCACAGCACCAAGCGGCGGAATCGCGTCTCGTCAATGCGCGGGAACAGGCGGCTGCCAAGCCAGGCGCCGGCAAAGAAGCCCGGCGCCACGGATAGTGCCATCAGCACGCCGGTTGCTTCAAATGCACCCCGGTATCCGAGCACGGCGAGGGCGGCGATGGACATGACGATAATGAATATCGTCAGGTTGGACCGGGTGACGGCGACACTGTCGGGGCCCGACAGCAGGTAGAGGATGACCGGCGGCGCGCCGACGCTGGTCGCCGATACGAGGACGCCACTCGCGCCGCCAAGCAGGGCGGCGGTGGACGTTCGCTGCCGTCCGCTGTAGCGAAAACCGCGCAGCATGGCGAATGCCAGCACCAGCACCGTGGCGGCAATCAGGCGGCGCAATAGCGCCGGGTCGAGCTCGGTCAGCAGGTAGGCGCCCAGGGGCACCGTGAGACAGGCGCAGACGCTGATCGGCACCAGCACCCGCGCGGTCGCGAGTCGCAACGCACCGGGCAGCATGTTCAGGGCGGCGAACGCCTCCAGCAACAGGGCCACCACCACGGCAGTGCGCGGTTCCGTGACGAGGGCCATGGGCGCGGTGAAGACCATGGATCCGCCGAACCCGGTCACGCCGCGGACGAATCCGGCAAGCAGTGCGAGCGGAATGCCGCCCGCCAGGAACCAGCCGGTCAGCTCCATGCCGGGGAAGCCTGTGGTCGTTCACGATCATCCGCGCCCCACGCCGGCGATGCGACGTCGTGGGTGGACCGTTCGGTGAGCGCTCCACGGCATATCGTTTCATATGATGACATGTATCGTATCAATTATTGTGCTTATAACGGGCCGAACCGATGTCGCGGGGCGTTCGGCAGGTCCCGCTCCTGTCAATGAATCTACTTATAAAATGATGTTAATTAAAGAATAAATGATCCTGCGAACGAAAAGCCGGGGGTCGTTCCGACGGACCGGACCGCCCCGATTCCATGGTTGACATGTTAGCGCAAATATTAATACGATTCCTATCGCATAATGATACTGCCAATCCGACATCATGTCACAAGGCGCCAACAGCCTAGGAGGAAACCGAAGTGAAATTGCCCGCATCCCGCGTGTCCCGCCTGCTCGCCAGCACGGTGGTCGGCCTGGCGACAGGTCTCGCGACAACCGTTGCCGTCGCCCAGACGGTCGTTCCCATGCTGACCTGCCCGCTCGGCTGCGGCGTCGTACAGACGCAGACCGTGCTGGCAGCCCAGATGGCCCGTTCCGGGGCGTCGATCCTGCCGGCCGCGCAGGAGACGCCGGGCTACATGTACAACGTCCGGGCAATGGCCGAGGAGGCGCGCTGGAAGAAAACGGTGTTCGGCACCGAGGACATCGTCATCCAGGCCGCACTGCGCGGCGGGCAGCCGGCGGTGAAGAAATTCATGCCGGTGGAAGTGCCGATCCGGTTCAAGCTTCTCTACGGCGACGGCATGGTCCAGCAGGGCAAGTTCTTCGTTACCCTGGATCCGGAGATCAAGACCATCGCCGACCTCAAGGGCAAGCGAATCTCGACCGGTCTGCCGACCCAGAGCGACTGGGGCATGTCCGCCAGCCTGCTGCTCGAGTATGGCTACGGCATCACCGAGGATAACACCGAGATTCGCCACGTGACGCCGCCGGTCATGACGCAGGAACTGATCGACGGCAATACTGACGCCGCCCTGCTGGCGTTGGTGACCAATGTCGACGGCGACATCTGGTGGACCGCGGATCTGACCAGCAAGATCGAGGCCTCCGGCCAGACCATGTACTACCTCGGCATCAACGAGGAAGCCACCGACGCCGTCAGGGAGAACTCCGGCGTGTCCATGGTGACCGTGGAAGTGCCGGCCGGCACGCTGCCGCACCAGGATTCGCCCTTCACCGCGGGTGCCGCGCGAGCCTACCAGGCCGTCCACCCGGAGTTTCCCGAGGATGTCGCCTACGAACTGGTGAAGAGCGTGGTGGAACATGGCCCCAAGCTGCGTGAGTCGGGCCAGGGTTTTTGGAAGTGGTGGTCGAAGACCAACATGGTCGCCGGCCTGAGCGACGAAAACGCGCACCCGGGCGCAATCCGCGCCTACCAGGAACTGGGCATGTGGGAGGCGCGTAACAACTATCCGCCGGTCACTTACCCGGAAGCCGCCAACTGATTCCCACGCGCACGACGTGCATGAATGCTGCCGGGACCGCCCCGCCGTCAAACGGACGGCCGGGCGGTCTTTTGCAGCAAGCAGCGTGACGATGACCGCGTGAAGCGCCTGGTGCCAACGCACTCGCTCCGTCGCCACGCGCTATTTACCGATCCTGCCATGAACAACCTGTTTCGGGACCGGGTCCCGGCCCGTCGCCCCGGTGTTCCAGATGAAAGTTGAACGACTGGCCAAGCCCCTCGAGTTCGTGTTGTGGTGCCTGGGCATCGGCCTGGCGGGCTATATCTCGCTGAGCCTGTTCGGCCTGATCTCGCACGGCTCCGAGTTCTACGTGGATTTTGCTCTCGGCGTCGTCGCCATGTCGGGGCTACTTGCCCTGATCGAGATCAACAATCGGCGCGCTGACAACCCCGGGGCGATGCGAACGGCGATCCGGCTGTTCTGGGCCGTATCGTCCACCGTGCTGGGTATCGCGGGTTTACTGTATTTCCGGATCAACGTCGACTACCTGGTGCTCAACGCGCCGTTCTTCTCGCGCATGGACATCATGTTCGGGTACTGCACGATGTACGCCATGATCGTGCTCACCTGGCTGCACTGGGGCTGGTTGCTTGCGAGCCTGTCGGCGATGTCCATCGCCTACTTCTTCTTCGGTCACCTGATCCCCATACCGCTGCTTCAGCACCCGGGATACACCGAAGGCTTCGTCATGAACTACGTGTCCCTGAATACCAACCAGGGCTTCTTCCAGTTCTCGGGCGTGGCCGCGGACCAGATCTACCTGCTGACCTACTTCGGCGTCGCACTGCTCGGTGTCGGCATGCTTCGCCTGGTGGTGGAGGTGGGCAAGCTCGCCGGCACGCGCGTGAAGGGCGGGGCGGCATTGCCGGCAGTCATCGGCAGCGGCGCGATCGGGGCGGTGATGGGGCAGGCGGTGTCGAACGTGGTGCTGTCGGGCCGGCTCACCATCCCGATGATGAAACGCTACCACTACTCGGGCGCCATGGCCGGTGCAATCGAGGCCACGGCCTCTTCGGCGGGCCAGATCCTGCCGCCGGTACTCGGCCTCGCGGGCTTTCTCATCGCCTCGTTCCTCGGCATACCCTACGTCACGGTCGCCCTGGCGGCGCTGATTCCGGGATTGTTGTACATCGCCGGCATTAGCACGGCGATTGCGATCTACGCCATGCGGGAGGATCTGCCCAAGCTCGACGAGTCCATCGACATGGCGTTGATCTGGCGCATGACGCCAACCTTTCTCGTCTCCTTCATCGCCGTCATCTGGCTGCTGCTCGGCTTCCGCTCGCCGGGATATGCCGCACTGGTCGGCATGGGCGCCGCCATCGTGCTGGCCCTGATGCAGGGGCCGTACCGGCCGAAACTCTCGGACATCAAGGAGGCCTTTCGAGAGGGCATGCTGCTGACGACGATCCTGTCGCTCCTGATCCTCGCCATCGGCCCGCTCGGACAGGTCATGGTGAGCACGAACCTGTCAGGCAGGCTGGCAACGCTGTTGGCGACGATCCTGCCGGACATCGAACTGCTCCTCTTGATCGGCGCGATGGTACTGTCGATCATCCTCGGCATGGGGTTGCCGACGCCGATCGCCTACGTCGTCGCCTCGCTGGCGATGATCCCGTTCCTGCAGCACGTCGGCGTCGAGGCATTGCAGGCGCACTTCTTCGTCTTTTACTTCGCCGTGTTTTCGACGTTGACCCCGCCCATTGCGGTCTCCGTGCTGGCGGCAACCAAGTTGTCGGGCGCAACCTTTCGAAGTACATCGATTCACGCCCTGAAGATGGCAGCCACCACCTTCATCATTCCGTATGCATTCGTTTTCAACAAGCAGTTGCTGTCCTTTCCCAATATCGGGCTCGGCGTGGTCATGCCGGTCATCGAGGTGCTCGCGACGCAGGTGGCGGTGTCGATCGCCGCATACGGCTATTGTTTCAAGCGCCTCAGTCAGTGGGAAAGAGTACCGTTCTGGATCATCACCGCCATCGGTTACTGGACACTGACCCGCCCCGGCCGGCCCGTTGTCCTCGACATCGTGTTGATCACGACACTGGCAGCCGTCATGGGCTGGCTGTATTTCAACAACCGCCAGCGCGCCCGCCCGGACGCGCTGGCGGCATCAAGTCACATCAGGAGGTAGGCAATGCAACCCAACATGAATTCCACCGAGAAAGTGGTCCTCACCATCGCCCCCACGGGTGGCCTGCACGGTCGCGAGGCGAACCCGGCACTGCCGGAACAGCCGAAGGACATCGTCGACGCCTTCGAACGCTGCTTCAAGGCGGGCGCGACGGTTGCCCATATCCACGTGCGCGATGCCGATGGCCGCACCACCGCCGATCTCGGTATCTACAGCGAGGTGATTTCCGGCATCAACGAGCGCTGCCCCGGCATGATCACCCAGGTCGGCAACGGGATCGGCATTCGGCGCGAGGCCGACGGTTCGTGGGGCGGCTTCACCCAGGCACAGCGCATGGCGCTGCTGGATATCGATCCCGCGCCCGACATGCTGACGGTGAATTCGGGCACGTTTCACTTCCAGCACAAGGACGCGGAGTTCCTGTTCGACAACAGCCGTGCGTGGAATACGGAATTCATCGCCGGCTGTCGTGAGCGCGGCATCGTCAACGAACTGGAGGTCTATGACATCAGTCACATCGCGAACATGCTGAAGATGCGCGACGCCGGCCTGTTCGAGGATCCGATGCACTTCAGTTTCGTACTCGGAATCAACGGCGGTATACCGGCCGATCCGGCAGATCGTTTCCATCGGCCGGGCGCAGGTGCCCTTGACCACCATGGCGGTGGCGATGGGCGGCAACATGCGGACCGGCTTCGAGGACACGGTTCACTATCGCCGCGGCGAACTCGCCCAGGACAACGAGCAGCTCGTCAAGCGGGCGGTGCGGATCATCGGCGAGCTGGGACGCGAGGTGGCGACCGTCGACGAGGCCCGCCGCATGCATCACATGGCGCCGCATGCAGGGGGCCGGGCGACCGAGGCGAAGCGCGCATGACCGATCCCGTTTTCGATGTCGCCGGTCGCAGGATCTTCGTGACCGGGGGCGCGCGCGGACTGGGACAGTCCATCTGCGGCGCCCTGGCCGAACGCGGCGCGACCGTCGTGGTCGCCGACAGGCTGCCCGACGAGGCCGAGGCCGTCGCCGGTGCGCTGCCGGGCCAGGGGCACTCGGCCGTCACCATCGACGTGGCCAGCGAGCAGAGCGTCGAGGCGGCGGTCGCCGAGGCACGGGGAGCGGGCGAACTCGACGTCGTCATCAACAGTGCCGGCGTCGCGGAGTTCGCGCCAGCCGTGTCGATGTCGCTGGCGCAGTTCGAGAAAACCATCGCCGTCAATCTCACCGGCGCATTCCTGCTGTCGCGATGTGCCGCGCGGGCGATGCTGGCACGGGGCGAAGGCAGTATCGTTCACCTTGCGTCTGTATCGAGTTGCGTGGTGAACCCGGAGTACGCCGCCTACTCGACCAGCAAGGCCGGACTGTCGCAATTGGTGCGCATTCTCGCCCTGGAGTGGGCGGAGCAGGGCGTTCGCATCAACGCCATCGGGCCGGCCATGACGGAGACGCCGTTGACCCGGGAGCACATCATCGCCAACCAGGAAGGGTTGTCGAAGGCGCTGTCGAAAATTCCCATGGGCCGTCTCGGCACGCCCGCGGACATTATCGGTGCGGTACTCCTGCTTGCCTCGTCGGCGGGATCGTTCATGACGGGTCAGACGATATACGTCGACGGCGGTCGCACCCTGCTGTGAGCCCGATGTCACTGACAACAATGCCGGGCGGGGCGCGCCCGGGGATTCGAACCGTGTCGTCGCCCGGGCGGGCACGGCGCGAGAAGCTGACCGGAGCATCCGCATGAAACTCGTCGGACGTTATCTTTCGCCTTTCACGCGGCGCGTGGCGATCACGCTGGAACTGCTCGACATGCCGTACGAGAACGAACCGATCAATGCTTGGCAGAACCTCGAGGACGTTCGTCGCGCCAACCCGGTGGGCAGGATTCCCGCGCTGGTGCTCGATGACGGGGACGTGCTGTTCGACAGCAGCGCCATCATCGATCATCTCGACGAGATGGCCGGGCCGGACAAGGCGCTCACGCCGCGCAGCGGTGCGGAAAGACGCCGCGTCATGCGACTGACCGTGGCGGCGCTCGGTATCATGGAGAAGGCCGCGGCGGCCCGCTACGAGCTCGTCATGCGGCCTGCCGATACGCGTCACCAACCCTGGCTTGAACACAATCTCGGACAGGTCCACTCCGGGCTGGCATGGCTCGACAGGCAGGTCGAAGGGCCGTGGATGACGGGTGAGGCACTCACCCAGGCCGATGTGACGACCGTGGTGCTTTACGATTTTCTGCGCCTGTTCGAGGAAAGCGGCGTCAGCGCCGACACCGTGCCGGCCATCGACGCCCTGGCGCGACTTGCGGGGAAGATGCCGGCCTTTTCGCGCACGCATCCCGCCGCGCAGTAAACCAGCCGGGCGCCGAAAGACGGTTCGCGTGCTGATCCGCGAGTGACGTCACGGACCGTGCGGCCGCAGCGCCGCTTCGCCCCGCTCAGTGGCCGGGCAGGTCGTGTCGGCGTGCCGGGCCACCGGCAACGACGCGCATGTCTCGACCGCCACCCGGTCTCGGCGCAGGCGTCTAGCGCCGCTGGTACTGGGTCTTGCCGAACATCACCTCGAAGGCCTTGTCGGGCTCGTCCGTTGCCTCGGCTTCGGCGTCGGTGAGCACGGCGAGGCCGCGCTGAACGGCGCTGCGCGCCTCGATCTGTCCGAACCAGCGCTGCACGTGGGGGAAGGCCGCGAGATCCACCTCGTGGACCTCGTGGCGTCGCACCCAGGGAAACGTCGCCATGTCGGCTATGGAGTAGTCGCCAGACAGGTATTCACTGGACTCGAGCTGGCGATCGAGCACGTTGTAGAGCCGTTTCGCCTCGTTGTGGTATCGATCGACGGCGTAGCCGATGCGCTCGGGCGCATACTTGATGAAATGGTGAGCCTGGCCGAACATCGGCCCGACGCCGCCCATCTGGAACATCAGCCACTGCAGGGTCTTGTATCGCGTCGCCGGGTCGGTGGACAGGAATCGTCCGGTCTTCTCGGCCAGGTAGATGAGGATGGCGCCGCTCTCGAACAGGGAAATCTCCTGTCCGCCCGGCCCGTCGCGGTCGACGATGGCCGGAATACGGTTGTTCGGGCTGATGCGAAGAAACCCGGGCTCGAACTGGTCGCCGGCGCGGATGTTGACGGGGTGGGCGCGGTAGGCGAGGCCCGCTTCCTCCAGCGCGATGTGCACCTTGTGGCCATTGGGCGTAGTCCAGCTGTAAAGGTCGATCATGTCAGGGTTCCTGGCGGTCTGGAAAAGTTGGACACGGCCCGGCGGCGCCGCGTTCAGCGGCCGCCGGGCGTGCCGGGGCAACCACCAGGGCCTGTTCACACGACGCGTTCGCGGCGATCTTTCGGCCCTTTTTCGCCCCGACGGCGTTGCATCTCGTCGCCATGGAACCGCCATGACGCCTCGATGCGCCTTGTCGGATGCGAGACGGGTCGTTTTCTCGGGGCACGATATCTCACTCGCTCAGCGTCGTGTGAACAGGCCCTAGCCGATATGGTGACGCTGCCAGTAGTCGCCGAAAATGTCGGATACGGTCGGCTCGTTCGGCGCGATGGCGCGGGAGATGCGCGTCGTGTTGAGATAGTGACGGTAGTTCATGTTGTCGCTGATGCTGTTTCGTCCCCAGGTGCCGCAACCCATGGACAGAGAAAACGGCAGCCCGTTGTCGAAGCTGCCGCCGGTGGCATAGCAATGCACCTGGTTGACGATGACGCGGCAGACCGGCAGGTTCAGACCGATATCCATGGCACGCTCGTCGCGCGTGCTGTGCAGGCCGAGGGAATGGCCCTTGCCCTGGTAATCCATGATGCCCACGGCGATCTGCTTCGCGTGTTCGTAGTCGTTCGCGCGATAGACCGTCAGCACCGGGCTCAGTTTCTCGCCGGAGAAGGGGTGGTCGGGTCCGTAGCCGGATTCCTCCACCAGGATCACGCGCGTGCCGTCGGGCGCGTCCAGGTCGACGGCGCGGGAGATCTCGTCGGCGTTGCGGGCGATCAGGCGCGGGTTCAGGCCGCCGCCCTTCCACAGCGCATCCTCGAGCCGCTGCTTGCCGCTAGCATCGAGCCGGTGTGCGCCCTCGTTGGCGAGCGCGTCCATGACCGCGTCGTAGACGGCATCGACGATGATGAGGTTGTTCTCGGACGAGCAACTGGTGGCATTGTCGAAGCTCTTCGACTTGACGATACGGCCGGCCGCGGCGACCGGGTCGGCCGTCTCGTCGACGATGGACACCACGTTGCCCGCGCCCACGCCCACCGCCGGGGTGCCGGACGAATACGCCGCGCGCACGTTGCTTTGCGAGCCGGTGGCGACGATCAGGTCGGCCTGCTTGAGCAACTCGTGGGTGTGCGCCTTGTTGACCGGGCTCGGCAGCTTCTGCACCAGGTCCCGGGGCGCGCCGACGCGGTCGAGTTCGACGTGAATCGCCTCGATCAACGCGGCGCAGACGTTCTGCCCGCGCGGCGAAGGCGCGAGGATGATGGCGTTGCGCCCTTTCAGGGCATTGATGGTCTTGTTCGCCGGCGTCGCCACCGGGTTGGTCGAGGGGACGATGGCGGCGACGACGCCCACCGGCCTGGCGATCTCGACCAGTCCGAGCGCCGGATGCTCGGCGATGACGCCGACGCTCTTCGCCCCGGCGAGATCGCGCAGCAGGCCGAGGGTCTTGCGACGGTTCTTGGTGAACTTGTCCTCGACGTTGCCGAGCCCGGTGTCGGCCACCGCCTGCTCGGAGAGCCTGCGATTGTTCTCGTCATTGACCACCGCCCAGCCGACGGCGGTGACGACTTCGTCGACGGCCGCCTGGTCGTAGCCGTCGAAGACGGCCTGGGCGGCGCGCGCCTTCCTGACGAGTTCGGCGACTTCGTTGGCGACTTGCGTGGTATCGATGGTCATGACGGGGATCCGGTCGGCGGAAGGGTTCGGTACAGGCTCAGGCAGCCCGCAGGGAGAGCAGTTGCCGTGCCTCGGCGGGGGTCGCCGCACGCCGGTCGAACTCGCCCGCCACGTCGACGATCCTGCCGACCAGTTCCGCGTTGCTGGCGGCAAGACGGTCCTTGTCGAACTTGATGTTGTCCTCGAGTCCCGTGCGGCAGTGGCCGCCGAGTTCCAGGCACCAGCGATTCACCTCGAACTGGTGGCGGCCGATACCCGCCGCGGTCCACGTCGCGCCCGGCAGCACGTCCGACAATTCCGTGACCAGGAATTCGAGCAGGCTGCGACGAGCCGGCATGGCATTCGGCACGCCCAGCACGAATTGTACATGAACGGGTTCGGCCAGCAGGCCGCGCTTCACGAGGTTGGCGGCGTTGTAGAGCATGGCGGCATCGAAGATCTCGATCTCCGGCTTGATGTCGTGCTCGAGCATGGTCGCGGCGAGGCCGTCGACGAAGTCCGGCGGATTCTCGTAGACGCGCTTGGGAAAGTTCACCGAGCCGGTGGCGAGCGACGCCATGTCCGGGCGATGATGCAGCATGGCACCGCGCTCGGCCTGGTCGCGGCCGCGGCCGCCGGTGGAGAACTGCACGATCATGCCGGGGCAGTGCTTGCGTACACCTTCCTGTACCTCGGCGAACCGGTCGGGATCAGAGCTCGGGGCCTGGTTCTCGTCTCGCACGTGCACGTGAACGAGAGACGCGCCGGCCTCGAATGCCTCGTGGGTCGATTCGACCTGTTCGCTCGGGGTGACCGGCACCGCGGGGGTGTCCGCCTTGGTGGGCACCGCCCCGGTGATGGCGACGGTGATGATGCAGGGAGTAGTCATGCGCTTACCTTGGAGCCGTTGTCGATGAAATGAAAGGACCGGACGGAAGGCCGTTCGGACAATTCCCTGATCAGCGTGAGCAGCGGTGTGTCCATCAGGGGGTAGTCCGTCGCTATCGGGCCCGCGGCCTTCAGTGCCCGGTACTGCGTGTCGTCGTAGAAGGCGGCCAGCAGCAGGCCGCCGTCCGAGGTGAACGGGCCGCGTGTCTTGCGCAGCCGATCGAGAGCCGGTGCCACCAGCGCGCCGGGACGCTCGACAATCGGCTCCGCGCCCCGGGTAATGCGATCGTACAGGTTCGGATCGATGTCTCCCGGGATCTGGCCGTAGCCGCCGCGGACGTAGAGCCGGACCTCGTCCGGCACGTTGTAAAAGCGTTCGCGTCCCTGGTCGCGCGCGCGCACGTTGAGCACGGCCTGGGTGACGATGTACTGCGCAAACGGACTGACGACGATGGGGTAGCCGAGATCCGCGCGCACGCGCCCGGCTTCTTCCAGGATTTCCTCCATGCGCTCCGCGAGTCCCACCGTCTCGAGCTGGTAGCGCAGGTTCGAGACCATGCCGCCGGCGATCTGGTGGTGGTAGTGAAACTCATCGTACTCGAGCGGCTTGCCCACCGGCTTGTCTTCGCGCTCGGCGATGTAGGCGAGGCGCTCGGCGACCTCCTCGATGGCGTCGAGGTCGATGTCGACGTCGTAGCCGCGGCGACGGCAATTGCGAACGAACAGCTCGGTGGGTGCATGCGAGGCGGCATTGGCCAGGGTGGACGTGGCGGTGTGCGCGACGTCCACGCCGTGCTGGATCGACTGCAGCAGGACATAGGGGCCGAGTCCGGACAGGCAGTGCGTGTGAAGCTGCAGCGGCAGGTCGCCGATGACCGACTTGATCGCCGGCACCAGCGTCGTCACGCGCTCGGGCACCAGCAGCCCGCTCGGGTCCTTGATGAACAGCGCGTCCATGCCGATGTCCAGCAGCTCGCGCGCCTTGGCGGCGTAGTACTCGTCGGTATGTACCGGGCTGTCGGTGTAGACGAGCCCCGGCACGGTGTAGATGCCGTTCTCGCGGGCGGCACGAATCGGAATCTCGAGGTTGCGGATGTCGTTCAGCGCGTCGTAGACGGTGTGATAGCGCATGCCGTTGGCGGCGAATCGCTCGGCGGCGAGCTCGACGACGTCGTCGGCAAAGAACTCGAACGTGAACAGGCTTTGGCCACGGGTGTGGATGATCAGCGGCGTCTCGGTGATCCAGGTGTTTAGTATCCGCATGCGCTCCCAGGGGTCCTCGCGCAGGTAGCGGACACAGACGTCGAAAACCGCACCGCCGACGAGGTCGATGGCCTCGAAGCCGGCGCGATCGAGTCGTGGCGCGATGTCCTTCATCATGGCGGTGGTCATACGCGTCGCCCACAGGCACTGGTGCGCGTCGCGCAGGGTCACGTCGATCAGTCGAACCTCGCGGCTCATGCGGATAACCTCCGGGAGTCGTCGGACGATGCAGTGCGCTCGATCCAGCGCGTGTCCACGCGTCCGTGGATGTAATCGGGCTGTCCCAGCAGCCAGCGATGAAAATCGGCGGTGGTGGCAATGCCGCCGCATTCGAATGCCGACAGCGCACCGGTCGCTCGCCGGATGGCGTCTTCGCGATCCGCGCCATGCACGATGAGCTTGGCGATCATCGAGTCGTAGTAGGGCGGCACCGTCAGTCCCTGCCCCATGGCCGTGTCGAGGCGCACGCCGTCGCCGCCGGGGGCCTGCCAGTGTTCGATCCGTCCCGGCGACGGCGCAAAGTCGCGCCGCCAGTCCTCGGCGTTGATGCGAAATTCGATGGCATGGCCGTGCTGGTCATGGTCGTCGCGTACGAACGCGTCCAGCCCCTCGCCGGCGGCTATGCGGAACTGCGCGGCGACGAGGTCCACGTCCGCGCGCATCTCGGTCACCGGATGCTCGACCTGGATGCGCGTGTTCATCTCGATGAAGAAGAACTCGCCGGTGTCGGGCTCGAGGATGAACTCCACCGTGCCCGCGCCCTCGTAGCGGATGCCGCGCGTGAGGGACAGGGCGGCCTCGACGATGCGCGATCGCAGTGCGGCGTCGACTGCCGGGGAAGGCGACTCCTCGACCAGCTTCTGGTGACGGCGCTGCACGCTGCAGTCGCGTTCGTGATACGCGATGGCTTCGCCGCGCCCGTCACCCAGCACCTGCACCTCGATGTGACGGATGCGGGGAAAGAATCGTTCCAGGTACATGGCGCCGTCGGAGAAGGCCGCCTCAGCCTCTCGGCTGGCCTGTCCGAAGGCCTTGTCGAAGGCGTCCGGGGCCTCGACCACGCGCATGCCGCGCCCGCCGCCGCCGGCACGCGCCTTCAACAGCAGCGGCCAGCCGATCCGGTCGGCCTCGCGGCGCGCGGCTTCGGATTTCGTGAACACGCCGTCCGAGCCGGGCACCACGGGCACGCCCAGCGCCGCGGCCTTTGCGCGCGCCTTCGCCTTGTCGCCCATGTCAGCGATGGTGTCCGCGGCGGGGCCGACGAACTTGATACCCTCCTCGCCGCAGCGCCTCGCGAATGTCGCGTTCTCCGACAGGAACCCGTAGCCGGGGTAAACCGCGCCGCATCCGGTGCCCTGCGCGACGTGCAGCAGCGCCTCGGCCGAGAGGTAGCTTTTCGAGGCCGGTGCCGGCCCGATACACACGGCGCGGTCGGCTTTCGCGACATGGGCCGCGTCGCGGTCCGCGGTGGAGTAGACCGCCACGGTCTTCAGGTCGAGCGCGCGGCACACCTCGACGGCGCGCAGCGCGATCTCGCCCCGGTTGGCGATGAGAACCGTGTCGAATGACGAATCGGGCATGCGTTGAATGGTCGGTGGGGGTTGGAAGTATCTCGTAATATAAGACGATTGATTTCATTTTTTCAAGCGGGCATACTTTCCACACTTCACACCGAACCGACGAAAATGGCATCCAGACGCAGGCAACTGACGGTAATCGACCGCGCCGGCGGCACATCGCGCCACCCCGCCTACCCGGTCGACAGCGGCCGGCCCGAGCACCTCACCGAGCTGGGTGTCACCGGCAAGGCGTTTTCCGTGCTCGAGGTGGTGTCGATGAACCCCGAGCCGACCGGCATGGCGGAGATCATCCGCATCACCGGCATGACGAAACCCACGGCGCATCGCGTGGTCAAGGTGCTGCTGGACATGGGATACCTGGAGCGGGACAACCTCGATCGCGGCTTCATCGAGGGCGTCAACCTGGTGGGTCTCGCGCACCGGGTGCTGGCGGCGTCCGCACCGCGTTCGCTACGTCACTCCATCCTGCAGGCGCTCTCCGAGCAAGTGGGCGAAACCTGCAACTACGGCGTGCTGCAGGGCGGCGAGGTGCTCTACCTCGACCGCGTCGAAGCCAAGTGGCCGCTCGGCCTGCGCTTCGACGCCGGCAGTCGGGTCCCGGCACACTGCACGTCCATCGGCAAGTTGCTCTTGAGCAACCTCAACGACCGCGAGCTGGACCTGCTGATCGACACCATGCCGCGATCCTCGTACACGAAGAATTCGATCACCGACAAGGACGTGCTGAAGCGGGCGTTGAAAGATATCCGCCGCGACGGTATCGGCACCGACGACCAGGAGTTCATGTCCGGTGTCGTGTGCGTGGCGGTGCCGGTTCGTGACGCCGACGGGCGCATGCTCGGCGGCATCGCGTTGTCGGCGCCAGAGGCGCGCATGACGCTGAACGAGATTCTCGGCTACGTGCCGCAGATGAAGCAGACGGCCGAACGACTGGCCGCGACCTATCGGACCGGCGCGGCCGGCTGACCCCAGGGAGAATCCATTACATGAGCCTGAGCTACCGCGAAGTCGCGGAGATCATGAAAATCATCGACGCCTCGAGCATGGACGAGGTGATTCTGGAAGTGGACGGCGCCAAGCTCGTCGTCCGCCGCGGCGCTGCCGGGACGAACGGCGCGGGGTCGCATGCGGCACCGGCGCCTGCACCGGCCTCGTCCGCTTCGACCGCGGTGGCGAAATCGTCCGCTGCCGTCGCCGCCTCGGCGCCGGCTGCCGGACAGGACACCGACGGCGAAACCGTGCGTGCACCCATGGTCGGTACGTTCTACCGCTCGCCGTCCCCCGGCGAGCCGGCTTTCGTCGATGTCGGCGCGACCGTGTCCGCCGGCGATCCGCTGTGCCTGATCGAGGTGATGAAACTCTACACCACCATCGAAGCCACCTGTGCCGGCACGATTGCACGCGTTCTCGCCGAAGACGGTGCGCTGGTCGAGTTCGACCAACCCCTGTTCGTCATCGAACCGAGCTAGCGCAACGTCGCGCGACCCCTCCCCGGGGCCGATGTCTCGCGGCCGGCGTTCGGCGCCGCAAGTCGGGCCGCCGGGCTGATGGCCGCGTCGCCGGCGGGGCGCTGTCGATACCCTAGCTGGTCCAGTAGCTGCGGGAAAACAGCACCAGCAGCGTGAACAGTTCGAGGCGGCCGAGCAACATGGTGAAGGCCAGCAGCCACTTGCCGGCGTCGGTCACGCCGGCGTAGTGCAGCGCCACGTCGCCGAGGCCGGGGCCGAGATTGTTCAGGCAGGCGGTGACGGACGAGAAGGCGGTGACCAGGTCGGCGCCGGTCGCCGTCATGGCGATGGAAATGGACACGTAGGACAGGATGTACAGCGCCAGGAAACCCCACACCGAGTTGATGACCTGGTTCGGCACCGGCTTGTTGCCGAGCTTGATGGAAACCACCGCCTGGGGATGGATCAACTGGTGAATTTCTCGTCGACCCTGCTTGTAGAGCAGGATCATGCGGACCACCTTCATACCGCCGGCGGTCGAGCTGGCGCACCCGCCCACCGCGCTCATCATGATCAGCATTACCGGCAGGAACGTCGGCCACCAGGCGAATCCGCTGGTGGTGAAGCCGGTGGTCGTGCCCACCGAGACCACCTGGAAGATGCCGTGCCAGACGGATTCACCGTGCGTATCGTACGACCGGGTAAGCAGCAGCGTCGTCACCGCGACGACGCACGCGGCGGCAATGAACAGCAGGTAGACCCGCGCCTCGGGATCGGCCAGGTAGGTCTGCACGCGGCGGTTGTGCCAGGCGGCGAAATGCAGGCCGAAATTCAGTCCCGACAGCAGCATGAACACGGTGCCGATCGATGCGATCAGGGCGCTGTCGAAGTAGCCCATGCTGGCATCGTGCGTGGAAAAACCACCGATGGCGACGGTCGAGAAGCTATGGCCGACGGCATCGAACAGGGACATGCCGGCGGCCAGGTAACCCAGCGCACAGGCCGCGGTCAGGCCGGTGTAGATGAACCACAGTGCCTTCGCCGTTTGCGTGATGCGCGGTGTGAGCTTGTTGTTCTTGACCGGCCCCGGCGTCTCCGCGCGATACAGCTGCATGCCGCCGACGCCGAGCATGGGCATGACGGCGACGGCCAGCACGATGATGCCCATGCCGCCCAGCCACTGCAGTTGCTGGCGGTAGTAAAGAATGGCGCGGGGCATGTCGTCGAGCCCGGTCAGTACGGTGGCGCCGGTCGTGGTGAGCCCGGACATGGATTCGAAGAAGGCGTCGGTGATGCCGATGTCGACTTCCTCCGACAGAAAGAACGGCAGCGAACCGAAGGCGGCAAGCACGGTCCAGAACAGCACCACGACGAGGAAGCCGTCGCGAAAGCGCAGGTCTCGATGGAAGTTGCGCACCGGCCACCAGCAGGCGGCGCCGGCGAACAGGGTCAGGGCGCCGGCGAGAAGGAACGTGTCGTAGCCGCGCTCGCCGTACCACACGGCCACGAGCATGGGCGGCAGGTGCGTGGTGCTGAACATCGTCAAGAGCACGCCGAGGATCTTGAGTACGACCTTGTGCCGCATCGACTAGCCTCCCGGGGTGAGGACAGCCGGCATGGGCGTCGTGCCACGGCTGGCAATGTCGGCGGGGCGCGGCACTAGATGAAGGTGACCGCGACCTGGAACAGTCGTTCGATGGCGGGAATGTCCTTTTTCTCGGCGACGAACACGATGACGTGGTCCTCGGCCTCGATCACGGTGCTGTCGTGGCAGATGAGTACCTCGTCGCCGCGCAGGATGGCGCCGAGCGACGCGCCGGTGGGCAGGTCGATCTCGTCAACGCGGCGTCCCACCACGCGTGACGTCGACGAATCGCCGTGCGCGATGGCCTCGATCGCCTCGGCGGCGCCGCGACGCAGCGATGCCACCTGCACCACGTCGCCGCGACGCACGTGGGTGAGCAGGGCGCCGATCGTTGCGAGTCGTGGTGACAGTGCGATGTCGAGCATGCTGCTCTGCACGAGGTCGACGTAGGCGGCACTGTTGACCAGCGACATGACACGGTGCGCGCCGAGGCGCTTGGCAAGCATGGCGGAAAGGATGTTGGCCTCGTCCTTGTTGGTCAGGGCGCAGAAGACCTCGGTGCTCTCGATGTTCGCCTGCAGCAAGAGATCCTCCGCCGCGGCATTGCCATGCAGCACGATGGTTTTCTCCAGGCGCTCCGAGACGAAGCGGGCGCGGCTCTCGCTGAACTCGATCAACTTGACATGATAGTTGGCGTTCTCCAGCGT
>JAUIDF010000315.1 GCA_030429125.1 Gammaproteobacteria bacterium
GATCGAAGACGCAGAACGGATCGGTGCCGTTCACGCCGGCAAGCACCGGGGTATGCTTCACCACCGGCAGCACCTCGGTCGCCATCTCCATGACGACGTCGTTGGCATTGCCGTAGGCCATCAGCCCCGATAGCGAACCGCGCCCGGCCATGCGATAGCGGCCGGAATTGTAGATGACGATGAGATCGATGCCGCCGGCCTCCTCGCACTTGGCCGACAGGCCGGTGCCGGCGCCGCCGCCGATGATGGGCTCGCCCCGCGTCTTCATGTCGTTGAATTTCTCGAGCAGGGCCGATCGCTCAAAACGTGGCATCGCGCAGGTTCCTCTCTATCGGGTTGATGGAATGAAGGGCATCGACCGCCGCCTGGGCGAAGGCCGGGTCGTTGACGTGGTACGGTGTGCGAACCAGACGGCGGTTGGCGGTTTCCCGGAACGTGGACGCGATGGCGTCGAACAGGGCCTTGTCCGCATCGGGGTCGTGGAACGGCTGTCCCGGCGCGTCGAGGGCGGACACGCCGCCCTGCGGCAGCAGGAACCGCACCGGTCCGGTCATTTCGTTGAGTCGTCCCGCGATCCACTCGCCCATGCGCGCATTCTCCTCGCGAGTGGTACGCATCAGCGTGACCTGGGGGTTGTGCTCGACGAACGTGCGGTCGCGATACTTCTCCGGCACCGTGTCGCGAGCGCCGAAATTGACCATGTCCAGCGCACCGACCGAGCCGACATAGGGAATTCGCGTGCGAATGAAGGCGCCGAAGCGATCCTCGTCGGCCGGGAACACGCCGCCCATCATCATGTCGCAGACTTCCGTGGTGGTGAGATCGATGGCGGCGGCGAGCATGCCGCTGTCAGCGAGTTTCTCCATTGAACGCCCGCCCGTTCCGGTCGCATGGAACACCAGGCAATCGTAGCGATCTTCCAACAGGCTGCTGATCTGTTGAACGGCAGTGGTGGTAACGCCGAACATGGTGAGGGCGAGTCCGGGCTTGTCGCTGCCGCGGTGTCGTCCTTCGTGCGGTTCGTGCCGGGCATCGCGCACCATGCCGGCGAGCGCATTGGCACCGTTGGCGAGCACGCGCCGGGAGATGCGATTCAATCCCTGCACGTCGGTCACCGAGTACATCATCATGATGTCGGAAGAACCGACGTAGCGGCCCACGTCGCCCGAGGCCACGGTGGAAATCATGACCTTCGGCACGCCGACCGGCAGTGCACGCATACCCGGCGTGACCAGGGAGGTGGCGCCCGAGCCACCCGCGGAGATGATGCCGGCAACGTCATCCTGGCGGGCCAGCCAGCGCTCGAAGGCGTCGGCCATGGCGCGCACCGAGGCGCCGCGCTCGCCGGTGAAGACACCGGCTGAACCGCCTCGATGGTAGGCCGCGACGACATGCGGCGGAACGTCGGCCGTGGACGGCTTGCCGGACGTCGACAGGTCCACGGTCTTCACCCGCAGGCCGCGTTCGACCACGCGATCGCGAACGAAACCGAGTTCGGCACCCTTGGTATCGAACGTGCCCGCCACGTACACGCGGCTCTCACTACTCGCGGTCGCGCGTCTCGGCTCGCGGTAGAGCGGCTCGGGCCTGGCATCGAAGGGGCGTACCGGTTTCTGTGCCGGCCGGTTCGCTGCCGGTTGTTCGGTTGCCTTACCAGCCCGCCAGGCCGCACCGGACCAGCGCGTCGGGGGTACGTAGACGAGGCTGCCGGAACCGGACTCGTCAGGGGTCGGCATTGCCGAATCGTCGCCATCGCCCGGTTTCGGCGCTTCGACCACCTCGGCGCGCGGCGTCGGCGCAGTCACGGCGGGCGACGGATTCGCTTCCTCGACATCGTCGTGGGAGTGACGACCGACGCCGAGCAGCCGTTCCTGCAACGTGCGGTCGGCCGCCAGTTCGCCGGCGGGCAGCACGCGCGAGACGCGCCCGTTGACCATGATGGCGACGTCATCCGCAATGGCCGTCGCCACGGCAATGTTCTGCTCGATCAGGAGAATGGCGGTATCGCGTTCGGCGGCCAGTTCGGCCAGCAATTTTTCCACCTGCTCGACGATGACGGGCGCCAGGCCCTCGGTCGGTTCGTCGAGGACCAGCAGCTCGGGATCCTGCAGCAGCGCCCGCGAGATGGCCAGCATCTGCTGTTCGCCGCCGGACAACTGGCCGGCGCCATTGCGTCGTCGCTCGGCGAGGCGCGGGAACGTGCCGTAGATCCTGTCAATGGACCAGGCGCCGCCACTCTCGGCCAGGCGCAGGTGTTCGTCGACGGTAAGCGATGGCCATAACCGGCGCCCCTGCGGCGTGTAGCCGATGCCCATGCCGGCGATACGATAGGGCGGCTGACCCGTGATGTCCTCGCCGCGAAAGCGAATCGATCCGCGGCTGGGCCGCAACAGTCCCATGATGGTGTTGCACAGCGTGGTCTTGCCCATGCCATTTCTGCCGACCACCGCGTGCACGCCGTGCTCCAGCGTCAGGTCGACGCCCTGCAAGGCGTGGGACTGACCGTAGTAGACGTGCAGTCCACGTACCTGCAGCACCGGCGAATCGGCGCCCCGCCGTCTACCCGCGCGCTCGCGATCAGCCATCGCGCTGCCCCAGGTAGAGTTCCTGCACCTCGGCATCGGCCTCGATCTCCGCCGGTGTGCCTTCCTTGAAGACACGGCCGTTGTGCATCATGGTGACGCGCTCCGCCACGCGCAGTGCGACGTCCATGTCGTGCTCGATGATGATGTAACTGATGTGCTCGGGCAGGGACTGCAGGATCTCGACGAGTTCCGTACGCTCGGTGGGCGAGAGTCCCGCCGCGGGTTCGTCGAACAGGATCAGGCGCGGCGCCCCGGCCAGGGCGAGCGCGATCTCGAGCTGACGTTGCTGACCGTAGCTCAGGTTGGCCACCGGCGTGTCGCGCACCGCGTCGAGATGCACCGCGCCGAGCAGGTTTTCCGCGGACGCCATGGCGCTGTCGTCGCGCCTCGGGCGCCGCAGGGAAAAACGGCCGCGGCTCACGCCGCGGCAGGCAAGGTAGATGTTGTCGACGACCGACAGGCCGTCGAACAACTGTGAAATCTGGTACGTGCGGCGCAGTCCGCGACGGACCCGCTCGTGCGCGGGCAGGTCCGTCACGTCCTCGCCAAACAGACGCACGCGACCGGTGGTGGGGGGGAAGTCCCCCGTGATGGCATTGAACAGCGTGGTCTTGCCGGCACCGTTCGATCCCAGTACCGCGCGCCGCTCACCGGCCTCGACGGCCAGGTTGATGTCCGCCAGGGCCACCAGCGCGCCGAAGTGGCGGCTGACGGCTTCGAGCTCGAGGGCGTAGCGCCCTGCGCTCTGCAGGTGGGACAGCGCGTCGGTACGGGAAAGTGCCATCAGGTCGTCACTCGACCGCTTACTCGCAAGACGGGTTTTCGCGACCCACCTGGCCGTACTCGAGGAATTCCTCGTAGGACAGGCCCAGAGTCTGGCTCACCTGCTCGGTGACGCTGATGGTCTTGTTCACCAGGTTGCCCTCGGGACCCGCCACGACCTCGGTCAGGAAGATGTCGGCGATGGCATTGCGGCGAGGATCGAGGCTGACCTTGCCGGTGGGCGTGTCGAACTCGAGACCCGACAAAGCCTCACGCAACTTCGCGCCACCGTCGGACAGGTCGCCACCCACTTCCTCCAGGCCCAGCAGTGCCGCCTTGGTATTGATGTAGTACGCGTGGGCGAACAGCGACGGAGACGGAAAGCCGTCCGGGAACTGCGCCTTGTACGCCGCGACGAACTCGTTCCAGGCGGCATTGTCCCAGGTGTCCGAGATCGGGCCGGCCGATGGCGTACCGATGACGAACTCGCGGGTACGGCCCTTGGAACCGAGCACGCTCTGGTCCACGGTAATGGAGCCGCCGATGAGCGGCAGCTGGCCGCCAGCCTGCTC
>JAUIDF010000316.1 GCA_030429125.1 Gammaproteobacteria bacterium
ATGACCGTGCCTCGTCCAGCGCGGCAGCCTGCGCCGCTCGTCGCGACGCATCGTCCGCCGGCTGGTCGCTTGCAAGACCCCGTCCGGCGAGCAGGTCGTCGAAGCCGAAGGCCTGGCGGCCGGCCGCCGTGGCATGCGCCCAGCCGCCGCCCTGCGCATCGAAGCGGTAGAGCGGCAGGAAGCGCCGCCCGTGTCGGGCGACGAAGGACACGCAGTCCACCAGGTAGTCGGCTTCGTCCGCCTCGAACACGTAGTGAAACCCGACCCGGCACCACCCCGGCTTGATACCTTCCATGCCGTCGCCGATCAGGCGCCGGTAGCGGGCGGCGGTGGCGTCGTCGATGCGCAGCAGGGCGTGCCCGTAGGGACCGGCGCAGGAGCAGCCGGCGCGGCTCTGGATGCCGAACAGGTCGTCGAGCAGGGTGGTGACGAAGCGCGGATGGAGGTAGCGTCCCTCGCCGTCGCGAATATTGAACGAGACGATGCCCACGCGCCGCGCGGGATCGGGGTGCCCGAGGATATCCACGCCCGGTTCGTCACGCCAGCGGGCAAAGGCACGCTGCAGCATGTCCGCCTCGCGCGTCTCGATGGTCTCCTCGCCCACCGCGTGCTTGACCTCGAAGGCAATCGCCGCCCGAATGATTTGCATGATCCCCGGCGTACCCGCCTGTTCCCTGGCTTCGATGTCGTCGACGAAGTCGTGATCGCGCGGACCGACGAAGTCCACCGTACCGCCGCCCCCCAGTGTCGGCGGCAGGCGGGTGTCGTAGCAGCGCTCGTTGAACACCAGGATTCCGCTTGCGCCGGGTCCGCCGAGAAACTTGTGGGGTGACACGAAGATGGCGTCGATCGACGGATCGTCGCCGTCCCCGGCGGGCGCGGGGTTCATGTCGATGGGAACGTAGGGCGCGCTGGCCGCATAGTCGAAAAACGCGAGCGCCCGGTGGCGGTGCAGCAACGAGGCGATCTCGCGAACGGGCGTCTTCAGGCCGGTCACGTTGGACGCCGCCGAAAAGGAACCGATACGCGGTCGGTCCCTGTAGGCGGGCAGTTGAAGCAGTGCCTCGAGGTGGTCGAGATCGATGCCACCCTCGTCATCCAGACGCACCTCGATGACGGTGGCGAGACTCTCGCGCCACGACACCTCGTTGGAATGGTGCTCGTACGGCCCGACGAAGATCACCGGCTGGTGACAACGGCAGAAGTCACGGAACTCGCGCAACCCCCGTGCGCCGAAGTGGCGGCCGAGCAGCGCGTCGAGATTACGCCGCGCAGCCGGCGCCAGCGCCACGCCGATGATCTGCTGCATGCGGGCAATGGCCCCCGTCGCCCCGGTTCCCGTGCCCACCACCCGGCCGCACGGACCGGCGTTCACCCGCTGCTTGATACGCGCCTCTGCCTCGTGCAGCAGGGTCGTCATGGTGCGACCGGTGACATCGTCCTCCGTGTGCGAGTTGGCGTAGATCGACATCAGCCGCACCATGTCGTTCTCCACGAACGACAGCGCCCTGCCCGACGCGGTGTAGTCGGCGTAGAGCAGGCGACGGCGGCCGAAGGGGGTGTCGATCGCGACGTCGCCGCCGATGGCTTGGGATCTCAGGTAACGGGGAGTCAGTTCGACGGGAAACAGGGACATGATGATTGACGACCGCGAGGCATGGCTGCGTGATTGGGGCGCATCCATGGTAGCGCGGAATCGCTGGAATATGGTTTCGTTTTGCGGCAATTCGGCGAAAATGGTAGAAATATTTTCTATTTCTCCAAAGCAATTGGAAAATCATTCTATGGACCGCATCGACCGAAAGATTCTTTCCGTACTGCAGGAAAATGCCGGCCTGGCGGTCGCCGAGATTGCCGAGCGGGTCGGCCTGACCACCACGCCCTGCTGGCGACGCATCCAGAACCTGGAGAAACGCGGCGTGATCGACCGGCGGGTGACGCTGCTCAATCGCGACACCCTGAACCTCGGCGTGGACGTGTTCGTGGCGATCCGCACCCGCGAGCACAACGTCGCCTGGCTCGACGCCTTCGCGGCCGCCGTTACCGAGTTCGACGAGGTGATGGAGCTGTACCGGATGAGCGGCGAGGTGGATTACCTGATGCGGGTGGTGGTCCCGGACATCGCTTCCTACGACGCCTTCTACCGGCGCCTGATTCGCAAGATCGACATCCAGGACGTCAGTTCGAGCTTCGCCATGGAGCGCATCAAGTACACCACCGCGCTGCCGTTGACCTACGCGGACGAAAACGGCTGACGACGGCGGGCGGCGCGGCCCGCACGCGTCAGCCGTTGCGGCGGGCCATGGCGACGAGGGCCTGGCGTACCTTCAGCGGTGTGTCCACGGGTTCGTCGAAGGCGATTCGATGCACCGTCTCGCCGACCAGCAGGTCGAAGCCGTCGCCGTCCACGCCGGCCATCACCGGCGCATGCGACGCCAGCTCAATGCCGCGCTGGCGGCAGTAGGTCTGCATGGCCTCGACATGGTCCTCGTTCATGTGATTGACCATGGAGGCTTCCTGCTCCGCGGTAAACGGGTTCGCGGCGAGAATGTCGTCGGGCTCGAACCAGTGAATGGCACCGAAGCCGCCGATGTAGCGCACCTTTCGCACATCCATGCGGTAGAAGTCGAAGTCGTGGGTCCGGTGGTAGCCGCGCGAGGCGGGGAAGTAGCGGTAATAGCGCGTCCCGGTTCGTGGTTCGTCGTTGTCGATACGCGTGAAGTCGCCCACCAGCGTGACCCGGCCGACGGCCTGCACGTCGCCTTCGTCCTTCTCCGTGACGATGAGCGAAGCACGCGGATCGGCCGCGAGATTGCGCGTATGCTCGGCGATGCGGCTGATCAGTACCACCGGCCGGCCGTCGCCGTCCAGGCAGAACGGCGCCACGGAGCCGAACGGATAGCCGTCCAGTTTACGCGAGAGCGTGGAGAGGATGCCGTTGGTGCGCGACAGGAGCAGTTGCCGGGCGGCGCGGGCGGCATCGTTGCCGTCGCGCCGTTGCGCACGGACGTCGGGTTCGGTTGGGCTCATCGGTTGGTTCTCGTCTTCAAGGGTTCACGAAGATCTTCCGTGGTTCAGAAGCGCTTCGAAAAAGTGACGTTGAAGCTGCGGCCCGGCTGGTGAATCGGCGTCGGGTGAATCGACCAGGTTTCGTCCAGCACGTTACTGATGCCGAACCCCAGGCGCAAGCCGTTCGCGAATACGTGGGTGCCGAACAGGTCGAGCAGCGTGTAGGCGTCGGTACCGACACTGTCCTCGGGTACGTCGTTCTGATTACCGGCATAGGTCAGCCGGGCGCCGACGCGCGTCGCGCCGTTCGCGAGCCGTCGGCCGAGGGTGGCCACCACCTTGTCCGGGGGCGCCGAGGCGAGGCCCGTGCCGGTGCCGTCGATCTCGGTGTCCAGGGTGCTGACCGTCAGCTGACCGAACCAGGTCGGCGAGTCGTAGTCGAGTTCGAGTTCGATGCCTTCGAGCACGGCGCGTTGGTCGGGGAGGCGGGTGTCTCGGATCTGCGGTACGAACTCCGTGGACCTCAAGATGGGCCCGGCGATCAGCTGCGGGAAGAAGCTCACGAAGAGCAAGAAGTCGCCCAAGCTGCCCACGCTCTTGGCGCGACCCCGGTAGACGTCGATGGTGTAGCTCAGCGTCTGGAAGGTGTAGAACGAGATGCCGAGGGGGAGCACCACGTCGACGCGCAGGCTGGCCGCGGTGGCGGGCTCGAGTGCACCGAGGGCGACCACGTTGTCGAGGAAGAAGCCCACGTACTTGAAGTAGAAGAGCACACCCAGGTTGCCGAGCAGGCTGAGGCCCAGGAGGGCGCGTCGCTGGCGGGTCTTGGCTCTGTTTGCTTGGTTTGCTTGGTTTGCTTGGTTTGAGGGCTGGGCGGCGCCCTCGAGAGGTTCTCCATCAAGGTCCGGCG
>JAUIDF010000317.1 GCA_030429125.1 Gammaproteobacteria bacterium
CCGATTCGCAGTATGGCGGCGTCGGAGGCGAGATCTTCGCCAACCAGGGCTGCGACTGTTCCTGCACCGACTAGCCTCTCCTTCCCGGGAACGCGCGCGGTCGGTTCGCCGGCCGCGCGGACTCCCGCGACCTGCCTTTGGGCGGTCCCGCGCCGCTCAATCCAATGCCAGCAGTTCGGGCACATGCCCGGTTTCTTCCAGGAATTTCAGCAGGTCCTTCGTCAGTAGCGTCGACGTGCGCGTATTGTCCAGTGGATGAAGATGCACGCGGTCGAATTCGACCACACCGCGGTCCAGCACGAATATCACCTCGCCCCCCTGGTCGTTGATCAGGGCAAGTGGCGACACGGCGCCCGGCTTCACGCCCAGGTACCTGCCCAGCCGCTCCTCTGACGCGAACGAAAAATTGCCGGCGCCCACCGCGCGCGCCAGCGCCTTGAGTTCGACTTCACGGTGTTCCAGCAGCGTGACCAGCCACATGCGGCCCTTCTTGTTGCGCAGAAACAGGTTCTTCGTATAGGCGCCTTCGAAAACTTCGCGATGCGCCCTGGAATCGGCCACGGTTCGAAGCGGCGGATGGCTGACGGTCGGGCAGTCGATACCGAGTGCGTCGAGCCGCTTGAGCAGGGTCTCGGGCGTGAAGGGCGCGTGATCGTTCGGATGCATGTCGGTTCGTGGGCGGCAAAATGGCCACCGATGATAATTCACTCGGCGTTTTCATGCCCGACGCCCGGCGGTTGTTATAATCGCGACTGTCGCGCGTACGGCCGCGCGCCACACCCCCGTACGATGTAAACCTCTCATTTTTCGGCAAGCCCATGGCCAGAACACAGCGCGGACCGAATGGCGGCGATTCCCCGAACCTCGGCCTGTTCGAGTCGGAACTGGAGCGGGTTCCGCTGGCCGACTTCGCCGAGCGCGCCTACCTGAACTACTCGATGTACGTGGTGCTCGACCGCGCATTGCCGAGCGTCGCCGACGGCCTGAAGCCGGTGCAGCGCCGGATCGTCTATGCCATGTCGGATCTCGGCCTGTCGGCGAGTGCCAAGTACAAGAAATCGGCACGCACCGTCGGCGACGTCCTCGGCAAGTTCCATCCGCACGGCGACAGCGCCTGCTACGAGTCCATGGTGCTCATGGCCCAGTCCTTCAGCTATCGCTACCCGCTGGTGGACGGGCAGGGCAATTGGGGTTCGCAGGACGACCCCAAGTCCTTCGCGGCCATGCGCTATACCGAGGCGCGGCTCGCGCGTTTCGCGGAACTGCTGCTGTCGGAGCTGGGGCAGGGGACGGTGGACTGGTCGCAGAACTTCGACGGCACCCTGCTCGAACCCGAGGTGTTGCCGGCGCGCGTCCCCAACGTGATGTTGAACGGTGCATCGGGCATCGCGGTCGGCATGGCGACGGATATCCCGCCGCACAATCTTCGCGAGGTGGTCAGTGCCTGCATCCACCTGCTGGAGAAGCCGAAGGCGAGCGTCGCCGATCTCATGACTCACGTACAGGCGCCGGATTATCCGAGCGATGCGGAAATCACCACCTCCCGTTCGGACCTCGCGGTCATTTACGAAACCGGCAGCGGCTCCGTGCGCCAGCGTGCAACCTGGGAACGAGAGAATGGCAACATCATCGTCAAGTCGCTGCCGTACCAGGTGTCCGGCAGCCGCATCCTCGAGCAGATCGCCGCGCAGATGCTGGCCAAGAAACTGCCCATGGTGGCCGACATTCGCGACGAGTCGGACCACGAGAACCCGATTCGCCTGGTCATCGAGCCGCGCTCCAATCGCGTCGACGCCGAGCAGATGATGAACCACCTGTTCGCCACCACGGACCTGGAGAAGAGCCATCGCGTCAACATGAATGCGATCGGGCTGGACGGGCGACCGCGCGTCTACGACCTGAAGTCGCTGCTTGCCGAGTGGCTGACGTTTCGTACCGACACGGTGCGTCGGCGCCTGCAACATCGCCTCGACAAGGTGCTGGCGCGGCTTCACGTGCTCGACGGGCTGTTGATCGCCTATCTCAATATCGACGAGGTCATTCGAATCATCCGCACCGAGGACGATCCCAAGGCGGAGATGATGGCGCGATTCGCCTTGACCGACGTGCAGGCCGAGGCGATCCTCGAGATGAAGCTTCGTCACCTCGCCCGGCTCGAGGAAGTCCGGATTCGGGGCGAGCAGGACGAACTGTCGCGGGAGCGCGACGGCCTCGACAAGACCCTTGCCTCGCCGGCGCGGCTGAAGCGGCGCGTTCGCGACGAATTGATGGACGACGCCGAGCGATTCGGCGACGACCGCCGCTGTCCCATCACCGAGCGGGCCGCGGCGCGCGCGCTCGACCAGGCCGACCTCGTCGTCTCCGAACCGGTCACCGTGGTGCTCTCGAAGAAGGGCTGGATTCGCGCGGCGAAGGGTCACGAGGTCGATGCCGAGAGCCTCGCCTACCGCGCCGGTGACGAGTACCTGCAGGCGGTGCGCTGCCGGACCACGGATACCGTTCTGACCATGGACTCCACCGGCCGCGCCTATGCCATGGCGGCCCACTCGCTGCCGTCGGCGCGGGGCATGGGCGAGCCGTTGAGCAGCCAGTTCAATCCGCCGTCCGGCGCCACGTTTCAGGGCGTGATGAGCGGCGGCGCCGAACAGGCGTACCTGCTCGCCACCGATGCCGGTTACGGTTTCGTGGCGACGCTCGGTGAGCTCGTCACGCGCAACAAGTCGGGCAAGGCGTGCCTGAATGCCGGCGGTGCCACGGTGCTTGTGCCCGCACCGGTGTTCGAATACGAGGACGATTTCGTCGCCTGCATCAGCGACAGCGGCCGGCTGCTGGTGTTTCCGGTCGGCGAGCTGCCGCGCATGGGACGTGGCAAGGGCGTCAAGATGATGAACATCCCGACGAAGAAGTACCGCGCGGGCGAGGAGAAGATGATCGGGTTCGTCGTGTTCCGCGAAGGCGGGGGATTCCGCGTTCATGCCGGCAAGCGGTTCGTGAATATGAAGCCGGCGGATTTCGAGGCATTCGCAGGCGAGCGGGCCCAGCGCGGCCGGGTGTTGCCGCGCGGATTCAAGAACCCGGGCCGGATCGAGTTGCTGTAGGCGCGCCACCGTGGAACCGCTGCTGGCGCACTTGACCCTGCTTGACGTCATCGCCGTCGGCTGGTTCATGGTGTGCTGGATCGGCTATTCCGTGGTGGCTGATTTCACCCCGGTGCACCGCTTCAGCGCGAGCTATGCCATGGGCCGCTATCGCCGGGAATGGATGTGCCGAATGGTCGAGCGGGACATTCGCATTGTCGATGCACAGATCCACGGCAATCTCCTGCACGGCATCGGCTTCTTTGCCACCACGACCATTCTCGCGGTCGGCGGTCTGCTGGCGCTGCTGGGCGCCACCGAGCGGGCGGTGGAAGTGCTCGCCGAGCTGCCCTTCGTTCAGCCTGCCAGCCGGGTGACGTGGGAGATCAAGATCCTGCTGCTGGTGCTGATCTTCATCTATGCCTTCTTCAAGTTCGCCTGGGCCTTCCGGCTTGCCAACTGGTACGCCATCATGATCGGCGCGGCGCCGCTGGCCAGGAACGGCGTGTGCGAGGACGACCAGTACGTGGAACGCGCGACGCGTATCAACCAGTTGTCCGCGGCTCACTTCAACCGCGGCATCCGCGCCTACTTTTTCGCACTGGCGACGCTGTCGTGGTTCATCGACGCGCGCGTCTACATCGTGGCGAGCGGGCTCGTGCTGCTGGTGCTGATCAACCGCGAATTTCGCACGCGCGTGGTCACCAGTATCTAGGGCCTGTTCACACGACGCTGAGCGAGTGAGATTTCGTGCCCCCCGAGAAAACGACCCGTCTGGCATCCGACAAGGCGCATCGAGGCGTCATGGTGGTTCCATGGCGACGAGATGC